>JAEYRF010000072.1 GCA_023409615.1 Bacillota bacterium
ATAAAAAAGCACCACGAATGTGATGCTTCTTATCTGGCGTGCCTGAAGGGATTCGAACCCCCGGCCTACGGATTAGAAGTCCGTTGCTCTATCCAGCTGAGCTACAGGCACATATTTTTGGGGGAAATAAATGGAGCGGGTGATGGGAATCGGACCCACGCAATCAGCTTGGAAGGCTGATGTTCTACCATTGAACTACACCCGCACGTAATGTCTTGACTTCCGACTTTCATATTATACAGTCGAGTTTCTTTTTTGTCAATGCCAGAAAAAGCATTTTTTGAAATGGCCTTAAATGAAAAAGTAAATGCAACTGTGGGTCGGAAATCTGCCTTCTCAGACTTGTTGTATAATTTCATTTTAAGATATATAATATTCATGAACCATATACTGTCAGGCCGTTGATGAAAACAAGGGCTTGCTATTATCATATGTTTTGGGGGAATTCACTAATGCTTTTGAATATATCACTTGTAGTAGGGGCTTTTTTTATACTGTTCTGGTGTGCACAATTAGTTTTTTTCAGATTACATATGAACTGGACTAACGTTATCATTCCATCTGATGAGGATGATGAACCGGTTGGTGTCAGCGTCATTCATCCAATAAAGGATCTAGACTTCGAGCTGGATAAAAATCTTGAATCATGGTTCAGACAAAATTATAGAGGACCTGTACAGCATATATTCAGCTTTCAGACGCCGGATGATCCTGCAATACCGGTTGTTCAGTCCATTATCGAGCAGCATCCGGCTGTCGACAGTAAGATTATAGTAAATCCTGTTATTACTGGATTGAATGGAAAAAGCTCAAATATGGTTTATGGGGTAAAGCAGGCGAAATACGACTTATTGCTTTTTGGAGACAGTGATATCAGGATCAAGCAGGACTTTATCGTAAAAATGATCAGGCCATTGAGCAAGAAGAAGGTAGGAATGACTACCTGCGGACAGGTCAATATTGGAGGAAGGGATTTCTGGACCAGATTTTTCACGTTTACACAAAACAGCGAAACAGACTTTATCTGGGCGTTCCTGACAAAGCTGGGTTTTGATCTTGGTGCGACCGGCGCAGCTTTTGCTATAAAGAAGCAGCTGCTTGCTGAGGTGGGTGGTCTGGAATCATATGGGAGTTCGCTTCTTGAGGATCTTCATCTCGGAAACACGTTGTACAAAATGGGTTACAAGCTTATTCTAGGCCCATTCATTGATTGTCACGTTCAAAAACTTGATAAGGAGAAATCCTTTAATTATGCCAGACGTCTTGCTGTTGGCATAAAAGCACACATAGCAGTAGAACTTCCCGCATTTATTCTGATGATATTCTGGTACTGGATCATATTCCTTATTGGAATTATTTCTTCGAACCCGTATGTGGTTTACCTGTCTTTTATATTCATGACACTAAGGATTATCCATGGCTTGATTATGAGAGTCCTTACAAAAAACAAGATCATGCTCACGGATATTGTGACACCGCTGTTTTTTGATCTGTTCGCAACCTTTTATCTGATCTTCTCTATTAGCAATTCTTCTGTTGTGTGGAGAGGGATTAAGTATGAGGTAAAAAAGGGCGGATATATAGAAGACGCAATAGAAGGCGTTGAGGATATCGAACTTGAAGAAGAAGAAGCAAAATTATAGGTCTTTTCTGTAAATTCTGTATGTTTTGCTGTGAGTTGCTCCGGTACCCTCAATGTCAGCTCTCATTTTGTGATTCGTTTCACCTATTGTGGAGGCTTCGCCTCTGGTGAATCCATTTTTCAGGGCATTTTTAAAGGCAGTATAGTAGATGGCATAAGATACGCCTTTACTTCTGAATTCCGGAATGACAAACATCACAAACATTCTGGCACATTTAATCCTTCTTTTATACCAGAGATATTTTAACGCGCTAAGGGGAGTAATTCTGCCGTTCAAGTGGATTAATACCTCATTGTAGTCAGGCAGTGCAATTCCGAAACCAATGGCTTCATCTCCGTGCCTTGCGATTGGTATGAGTTCCGGGTCTGCCAGCGGTACAAGCCTCCTGGCCATATCGCGCACCTCCTGTAGAGTGGGCGGCACCAGATCAGGCCATTCTGCGGGCATGGCTTTATCCATAACATATTTAAGAGATTGAATCTCTTTTTCTATATTATTCAAATCTATTGTATCAACCCTGAAATCATAACGTTTCTGCGCGTATTGGATTACCTTTGTAGGATCCTTCAGAAAAGTTGTCTCGCGATCCATATGATATGCAAAAACGTCATAATCCTTTGCAAAGCCATACTCCTCGATGAATTCCATGTAATAGGCGGGATTATAAGAGTTCATTAGTGCAGGAGGGCTATCGAATGCGTCTACCAAAAGGCCTTTGTTCTCATCACCATCTGTACCTGTGACGGCGCAAGGTCCACAAATAAAATCCGCACCATTCTGTTTTGCCCACTTACAGGCGGTATCAAGCAGAGTTTTAGCCACATCATAATCCCTAATACATTCGAACATAGAAAAAAAGGCCATGTTCATTTGCTTCTTCTCATTCAGATTATTGTCGATGCCGGCGTAGACTCTTCCGACAGGTATACCATCCTGTGTTGCCAGAAACAGCTCATATACGATCTTATCCAGAGCAGGGTTTTTGACGGGATCCAGCGAGGACTTGATATCACTGATCAATGGGGGAACCCAGCATTTGTCACCCTTATATATTTTCCATGGAAGATTGATAAACTGCTTCAACTCTGATTTTGTGACTACCTTCTTTATATCAGGCTGCATGGAATGATCCTCCTATATTACCGGATAGTTCTCTGTACAGAGCTTCCAAGAATTGCTCCTTATCTTTTAAACTTTCAAGAACCGTCCCCTCTATTGTATCACCCAGTTAGTTCCACCGCAATGTGTCTATTCAGAGAAGAAAAGAAGGCAATTCGCTGATGCAGTGTACAAATTCTTGAGTATGGGACTAATAAATTACTGTTCTCTTAGTTATGTAAACTGAATAGGGGGGGAATTCATGTGTTTAAAACTGAAATCAGTCCCCTAGTCAAAATTTTGTACAAAAAAAGTTACTATAAGCTTTTGATTGAAGTCCTAGAAGAATATGGGTTAAGGATTTTACAGTGATAAGGATTAATGTTCAGTGAATAGCATACAGCGATTAATATTCATTGACAAACGTTAAATGATCAGTGCTTCATCTCATATTGACTGTAGTGCAAAAAGCTGTTATGTTAGACATATAGCGCAGTTTAATATTTTACAGTATTAAAGTGCTGAACAATGTCTAGTTGGGAGAGAACATTGTATGAATTCCAAGATACAGGATCAATGGACTGATGGATTGTTTGAGGCAATACTACTTTTAGAAAATGCAGAAGAGTGCTATAATTTTTTTGAGGACATTTGCACAGTCTCTGAGATCAAAGCAATGGCACAGAGATTGGAAGTGGCGAAAATGCTTAAAGCAGGGCATACTTATACTGATATTAGTGAAAAGACCGGTGCCAGCACAGCCACAATCAGCAGAGTCAACCGTTGCTATCATTACGGTGAAGACGGTTATAAAATGGTACTTGAAAGACTTGAACAACGTCAAAGTCTCTGACGTTGTTCAAACGCAACGCTTAGGCGTGGCGTACGAAGTGTAGCGTAGGGCAAATTCATTTCGCCCGCAGCGAGGGGGTATGGGGGCTTGCCCCCATTGGAAATTGAACAGAAAGGAATATAAGCAGTGCTCAGAAGTCTTCTAATAGGATTTATGATACTATCGGCACTTACATCAAGAGGCGCCGAAGTTCAAATATTAAAAAGTGAGCTTTCTATTTCAGCAGATATGCTGCTTGAGTTTTTCAATTCTGTGACTGTCCAAAGCACTAGAGCCGCTGAACTTTCAGCAGCTAAAACGGACAGTTCTTCTTCGTATGTCTCTTTTAACAAGAATGAGGCTCAGTCGCTGTTTGTCAGGTTAAGACAGATCAACGCAATTGTATGGATGGGAAAGAGTAGTCAAACGGATCATGATTTGAAGGGTGAGAAGGTTTTCATTAAACCTGTCTTGGCTGACGGTCATCAGGTATTTTTCTGCGTTTCCGGATTGTCGCCTCCAACTGTTGATGCTTGATTTATAGCCAATCAACTAATTTGTGACGCCGCATAGTGGCGTAATGGAGGGTATTTATGTTTAAAAGCATGATTGAAAAAATCATTGGTTCTTATAGTGACCGTGAATTGAAGAGAATTAATCCTATTGTGGATCAAATAGAAGCATTGGAGCCTGAAATCAAGGCTCTATCTGATGAAGCACTCAAAGCGAAAACATCTGAATTTAAAAAGAGGCTTGAAGATGGGGAAACTCTGAACGACCTGATGCCAGAGGCATTTGCTGTCGTTAGAGAGGCTTCACAAAGAGTACTTGGAATGAGGCATTTCCGAGTGCAGCTGATTGGCGGCGTTGTACTGCATCAGGGCAGGATATCGGAAATGAAAACCGGTGAAGGTAAAACCCTGGTGGCTACACTGCCGGTCTACCTGAACGCATTGACAGGAAAGGGTGTTCATGTTGTAACTGTCAACGATTACCTGGCAAGGCGTGACAGTGAGTGGATGGGGAAAGTATATAACTTCCTTGGCCTGAGTGTAGGGCTTATTGTTCATGGCCTGGACAATGCTGAAAGAAGGAAGGCTTATGGCAGTGATATAACTTATGGCACTAATAATGAATTCGGATTTGATTACCTGAGAGACAACATGGTGATTTATAAAAAAGAAATGGTACAGCGGGATTTGCATTATGCCATTGTTGACGAAGTTGACAGCATCCTGATAGATGAGGCCAGAACTCCTCTGATTATTTCCGGTGCCGGAGACAAATCTACAGATTTGTATAAAAAGGCGGATTCATTTGCATCCAGGCTTAGGGTCAAGGTATTTACCGAGACGGATGACAAACAGTCTGACGAAGATGTGGATGCCGATTATATTGTTGATGAAAAGGCACATTCGGCCGCTCTGACTGCTAGAGGCGTGACAAAAGCCGAGCAGTTCTTCGGCATTGAAAATCTGTCGGATCCGGAGAATATGACCATTTCCCACCATATCAACCAATCGATAAAAGCCCATGGACTTATGAAGAGAGATAGAGAATATGTGGTGAAGGACGGCGAAGTCATCATTGTTGATGAGTTTACCGGTCGTATGATGTACGGCAGGAGATACAGTGACGGTTTGCACCAGGCCATCGAGGCTAAGGAGAACGTCAAGGTGGAAAGGGAGAGCAAAACCCTCGCAACTATTACGTTTCAGAACTATTTTAGAATGTATGAAAAGCTTGCAGGTATGACCGGAACAGCGCTGACAGAGGAGCAGGAATTTCAGACAATATATAAACTGGATGTAATCGAGATTCCGACAAATATGCCAATGGTCAGGATAGACAACCCGGACTGCGTCTATAAAAATGAGACCGGCAAATTTAATGCAGTCATAGATGAAGTTTATGAGCTTCATAAAAAGGGTCAGCCGGTGCTGATTGGTACTATTTCCATTGAAAAGTCAGAACTTCTTAGTAACATGCTTAAAAAGAGGGGAATAGCCCATCAGGTGCTCAACGCTAAATTCCATGAGAAGGAAGCGGAGATCATTGCTCAGGCCGGTAAATTCGGTGCGGTAACTATTGCAACCAACATGGCAGGCCGTGGTACAGATATAGTTCTCGGCGGTAATGCCGAGTTCATGGCGAAGCAGGAACTCAGGAAACAGGGCTATTCTGAAGAATTGATCAGCGAATCCACCAGCTTTAATGAAACTGAAGATGAGGAAATCCTTAAGATAAGGGCTGCTTATAAACAGCTTCATGGTGATATTAAACAGCAGATCAGCCGTGAGAAGGAAAAGGTTTTAGAAGCCGGCGGACTTTATATTATTGGCACAGAGCGGCACGAGTCCAGACGTATTGACAATCAGCTGAGAGGCCGCTCAGGCCGTCAGGGGGACCCAGGAACTTCCCGTTTCTATATCTCTCTGGAAGATGACCTGATGAGACTATTTGGATCAGACAGACTCACTGCGATTGTAAATACTCTTGGTCTTGAGGATGATCAACCTATTGAACACAGGATGCTGTCTAATGCAATTGAAAATGCCCAGCGTAGAGTGGAAGGCAAAAACTTTGACATCAGAAAGCATGTTCTTCAGTATGATGATGTCATGAACAAGCAGAGAGAAGTTATTTACGGCCAACGCAGACAGGTTCTTGATGGAGAAAACCTCAGGGATTCCTTTGTAAAAATGCTGGAGGGCACAGTCGATACTATGGTTTCGACCTACTGCGGAGAAAGCCCCTATCCGGATATGTGGGATTGGGATAGCCTCAGGGCACAATCTGAGCAAATGTTTATGATAAAAGATGCTCTTATTATTTCCCATGAGGAACTGGAGAATTACACAAAGGATGATTTGAGAGAAACTCTGCTCAATTCTGCTATGCAGACATATGAGGCGAAGGAAACCGAATACGGTTCTGATATGATGAGAGAACTGGAACGGATTGTTCTGCTCCGGATTGTGGATGAAAAATGGATGGATCACATCGACGCAATGGATCAGCTGCGCTACGGTGTTGGCATGAGGGCGTATGGACAGAGAGATCCAGTTATTGAATACAAATATGAAGGCTTTGAGATGTTTGAGGAAATGATCAAGAATATACATCAGGACTCTGTCAAAATGATGCTGCATCTTAAAGTAAACCGTGAACAGGGCGCACCAAAAAGAGAAAAGGTGGCAGAACCGATAGAGGCGAGCCATGGCGAGAGTGGGCCCAGGAAACCGGCTGCTCGAAGCAGCGAAAAGGTCGGACGTAATGATCCATGCCCATGCGGGAGCGGCAAAAAGTATAAAAAATGCTGCGGTGCAGATAGTCAATAAGAAATGCAGCAGCATAGACAAGGAATAACAATGACTTACGATGAAGCTTTAGAATATATTCATGGTTCATGGAAGTTTGGCAACAAGCTGGGACTTCACAACATGGAAAAGCTGCTGCAATTGATGGGAAACCCGCAGAAAAAACTCCGATTTGTACATGTTGCGGGAACAAACGGTAAAGGGTCCACGTCTGCCTTTATAGCAAACATATTAATGGAGGCCGGTTATAGGACCGGCCTGTATACTTCTCCCTTTATACAGCGTTTTACAGAACGGATACGGATTGGTCTGCAGGAGATCAGCCGCGAAGAGCTTGCCGATATTACAGACTTTGTAAAAAAGTGTGCAGATCAAATAGAGGCAATGGGGGGTAATCATCCCACTGAGTTTGAGGTTGTCACAGCTGTTGCATTTGAGTACTATTTCCGGAAGGCTTGTGATATCGTTGTACTGGAAGTAGGCCTTGGCGGACGATTTGATCCGACTAATATCATTGAAACACCTGAACTGGCGGTTATCACTACAATCAGCTATGACCATACCGACAGGCTCGGGGAGACCTTACCTCAGATCGCGTTTGAGAAGGCCGGGATTATCAAAGAAAGTGGAGATGTATTAATCTATAGCCAAACAAGAGAGGTTGAACAGGTATTTGAAGAAGCTTGCGTACAGCACGGAGCACATTTATTCAAAACGGACTTTTCCGGAATACTATTGCATGAGTTCGGCTTGGATGGCCAGGTATTCAGCTTGGACGGTTATAGCAAGTTGGAAATCAGCCTTCTGGGAAAACACCAGATATATAACGCTGCCGTTGCCATAAGAGCATCAGAGATTTTATCAAAGAAAGGTTTTAACCTATCGGAGGGCAATGTGAGGAAAGGCCTTCTGAAGACAACGTGGCCAGGTAGATTGGAGATACTCTCGAAGAATCCTGTGTTTATCATTGACGGGGCGCATAATCAGGAAGGAGCCACAGTGCTCAAAAAATCTCTTGATGAGTATTTTCCGGGCAAACCCATCACATTTATTATGGGTGTATTAAGTGGAAAGGATTATATGTCAATGATACGTACTGTACTTCCAGGATGTAAAAGGTTGATTACAGTGACTCCAGGCACTCCAAAAGCTTTACCGGCAGCCGAACTGGCCGAAGCCGCCGCAAGCTATTGTAATGATATACATATTAGTGATACAATTGAAGAGGCTGTAAAGACATGCATGGAAACGGCTGTGTCTGATGAAATTATATGTGCATTCGGATCACTTTATTATATTGGCGCTGTTAGGGATCACTTCGAATTATAGACTTGGAGGTGCGGACCAAATGGACCTAAAGGCTGAACTGAACAACTTCAGACCCATTAATCTGGAAGAAATCATACAAGATGAAGAGAAAGTCCCGGATAAAATCCGCAATTCCATTTTTCTTTATAATAAGGCTATTGAAAGTCTTAAATCAGGCAGTGAAGATATTGCGATTATCGAGCTTAAAAAAGCCACTTCCATGAATCCGAATTTCAATGAAGCATTAAATCTTCTTGGTATATGCTACAGCTATATCGGTGATACTGAGAAGGCCGGTGAGGTGTTCGGAAGGGTTATTAAGGCAGAGTCCAACAGTGTTCTGGCAATGGGCTATATGCAGAAGCTTGGTCTGGCGGCTAGTATACCGCAGCAACCCGAGAAACAATTAAAAAAGACTCCAGAAAAGCCCGGGGACCCCTTGAAAAGAATCAGGACAAGCAATGTGCCAAAGGTTGAAAAGAGAGTTGGCAAGCAAAGCAAAAAGCAAAAACTAATTTATTATCTGATGATTGGCGGAGCATTTGTTGCGGGATTACTACTTGCGGTTATTGTATACTCACTGGCACCTGAGAAGGAGATCATAGTGCCACAGCATGACCAAAGCATAGTTGAGAGCGCAGTCAATGAGGCAAAGGCAGAGTACCAAGCGAAAATTGATGAACTTGAAAAGAAGATTGAGTCTCTTCATGTAGAAAAGGAAACTGCAATTCAACAGACCGACTATTACAAGAGCTCATTGAAGTTATATGAGATAGAGTCTCAATATAGGGACAAAAATTATCAGAGCGCCGCCGACATGCTGCTTCTCATGAAGACAGTCGCATTTCGTGATACTGAAAAAGAAAAATTTGACGGACTCTATAAAACCATTATGCCGCTTGCTGCAAAATCATCATATGATCAGGGCTATAAGCTTTATAATGCCAGGAAATATCCTGAATCGCTCAAAAGCTTTGAGAAGGTCGAAATGTATGATGAGAATTACAGCAGGATGGATGCAGTCCTTTATTATAAGGGTCGCTGTCACCAGTTCGCACAGGATTCCAGAACAGCAATTGCACTGTTCCAAAGGCTTGTTGACAATTATCCCAAGAGTGGATTTCTTAGAAGTGCAAAGGCCAGAATCAGTGAGTTAACAAAGCTCCCGTAATATTTACTTTCATTTTCCGTCCTTTTATATTATTATAAGTAGAGCAGCTGACATTACTGTAGAACAGTTTTATTTGTGTCTTTGTTAGACGCTGGGCAGTAAAGGCTGACAATGAAAAAGACGATGTAGAACTTAAATAGCCAGGGGGATTTTTAATGTATTATGAAAGCACTCGCGGTGGGTTGAAAAATATATCTTCAGCTGAAGCAATCAAACGTGGTTTAGCGCCGGATGGAGGCTTATTCGTACCACAGACTTCGGTTAAACTGACTGAGAATGAAATATATTCGCTTGCAGCAATGAGTTACAATGAGAGAGCAGTTTTCATCCTGAGCCGGTTTCTTGACGACTATTCCCGTGACGAGCTGGCAGAGTGCGTGATAGGTGCATACTCTGACGGTAAATTTGAAGATAACCATGTTGCTCCTGTGAAGAAGCTGAGCAGCAATGCTTATATTATGGAACTATGGCATGGACCGACCAGTGCATTTAAGGATGTTGCACTTCAGATCCTGCCGCGCCTGCTGGTAAAGGCCAATGAGAAAACTAATGAAAATACCGAAACAGTTATTCTGGTTGCAACTTCCGGAGATACCGGCAAGGCCGCTCTGGAAGGGTTTCAGGATGTAAAAGGCACACAGATTATTGTATTTTTCCCTGAGGATGGTGTCAGCCTGGTTCAAAAAAGACAAATGGTGACACAGAAGGGCGGAAATGTTCATTCTATAGCAGTCGAGGGGAATTTCGATGATACTCAAAATGGTGTTAAGGCAATTTTCTCCGATGCTGAATTAGAACAGAAAATGCTTCAAAATGGTTATCGATTCTCTTCTGCAAATTCAATCAACTGGGGTAGACTTGTACCTCAGATCGTATATTATTTTTCTGCTTATGCCGATCTTTTGGCTGCCGGTGAGATCAGCCCCGGGGAGAAAATTAATTTTTCTGTGCCTACTGGTAATTTCGGGAATATACTTGCCGCATGGTATGCCTATACTATGGGACTACCTGTTGGTAAGCTCATATGTGCTTCAAATGACAATAATGTTTTGACAGACTTTATCAATACAGGCTTTTATAACCGTGATCGGGATTTTAAAAAGACTATATCGCCATCCATGGATATTTTGATATCAAGTAACTTGGAAAGGCTTCTATATGAATTGTCAGGACGCGACGGCAACCAGGTTCTGGAATGGATGAACGGGCTTAAAAAGAATGGAAACTACACCATCAATGCGGAGATGAAACGAAGGCTCTCCGAACTGTTCTGGTCTTCATATACAACCGAAGCCGAGACGCTAGAAACTATTCGTGATGTTTACAGCGATTATGGATATGTCATCGACACACATACAGCAGTTGGTGTTGACGTTTATGATAAATACGTCATTTCTACTGGTGATATGACAAAAACAGTAATCGTGTCCACGGCAAGCCCGTTTAAGTTTAGTAAGAGCGTTGCAGGTGCTATTTTTGGCGACACTGCTATTGAGGGCAGGACAGAGTTTGAACTGTTGGAGATACTGGCCAAGCAGAGCTCAATGAAGATTCCTGAAGGACTTGCCGGATTGGAGAATAAGGATATCCTCCATAGGAGCATATGCAGCAGGACCGAAATGAAGGATGAAGTAATAAGAATATTGAAAATGACGTAATAAGTTATTTGATGTACGACAAAAGTATGACATCAGTCGGGACTGAGCTGACTGATAACAAGAAAGAGTAAAAACACAAGAGGAATGAGGAGAGCAATCATAATGATTGCTCTTTTAAGTTTATAGCCATTTGCGAAGCAAATCCGGCTAAAATTGAAGGGGCTCGATGCCCCGAGATTTTGCTTGGTTGATTTCTTCATGTGGTATTCTATGCATTGTGTTTTTTCATTATGTTGGTGTGTTTGCTTTGTTGCCTGTTCATTCACTCAAAGAATTGGTTTACATAAATTGTTCGTTGATTTGAAACCCTCCTTCCTGTAAGGTAGTAAATACCTAAGCAATACATTATTTATTGGGGACAGGGGGGTTGGTACACAGTGAGGTATGGAACAATATTTCTTAGAATACTGATACCATTACTGATTATGACGGTACTGTACATGCCTGCAAGCTTAGCTACTGATTATGCGGATCAGGAAGAGCAGCTGGTGCAGACGGAGCAGTCAGGCAAGGCAGAGCAGATTGTTCGTTCAGAACGCTTTAATATGAGTTATGTATATTTTGGCAACTCAAATGTTTATTCAAAATTAGTGGAAGATACCAAAGGATCGCTGGATGACATATCACCCAGCTATTTTGATCTTGGGGAGGATGGTACACTTGAGATCACAGCAGCAATGGATCGTGTCTTCATTGCGGACATGCATGAGCAGGGAGTCAGGGTTACACCATTCCTGAGCAACCATTGGAATCGTGAAAAGGGGATTACTGCACTCAACAATAGAGAAGAGTTAGCATCACAGGTCGCAAATGCAATTGATGAATATAATCTGGATGGAGTTAATGTGGACATAGAGAATGTAACGGAAAATGAGAGAGAAAGTTATGTTGATTTCGCAAGGATTCTCAGGGAAAAGCTCCCATCCGAAAAAAGTGTTTCTGTCGCTGTTGCTGTAAACCCTTACGGGATTACAAAAGGGTGGCAGGCATCATATGATTATGCCGCTTTGGAACAATATTGTGATTATCTGATGCTGATGGCCTATGATGAGCACTATCAGGGCTATGTCCGGAACCAGGGCAGCGGCGCAGGACCGGTAGCAGGATACAAATTTGTTGAGGATTCCATTAAGGCAGCTCTTAAGGAGGTGCCTGCTGATAAACTTGTACTTGGGATACCCTTTTATGGCCGTCTGTGGGAACGTGGTGCATCTTATGGAGGGTATGGAATTAGCAATTATATGGTCGAAGAACTGGTTAAAGAGTATAACGGCAAAGTGATTTTTGATTATGTAAAAAAGTCACCAAAGGCTGTCATAGTAATAAAAGAGGCAGATAAGAAACCTGAAATTTTTGGGAAACGTCTCGAAGCTGGGACATATGATATCTGGTTTGAAAATGAAGCATCCATAAAGCATAAGCTGGAGCTTATAGCAGAATATGATCTAAAGGGGACAGGCAGCTGGAGTATGGGGCAGGAGACAAAGAGTACATGGGATTATTATTCCATGTGGCTTAATGGTATTTATTTTATTGATATACAGAACCATTGGGCAAAAGCTTCTATCCTGACAGCACTGGATCAGGGTTTGATGAATGGCATGTCAAGTACCAAATGGATGCCCGATATGCCTATGACAAGAGCTCAGGCTGCGACTCTATTGGTAAGAGTGCTCGACATTGACACAACTGCCATGGAAAACGATAAGCCGGTGTTTGCAGATATAGCAGGGCATTGGGCTGATGCTGAAATAGAAGCAGCATACCGGTATGGACTTGTTGAGGGTATTGGAGACGGGAAATTTGCTCCGGAAGCTGTTCTGACTAGAGAACAGATGGCAGTTATACTCAATCGTATAATGAAGCTGGAGCAACAGAGGGATAACCTGTTTGAAGATGTGTCAGCTAATTCATCATGGTCCTTTGAAGCTATCAACGCTATGGCAGAGGCAGGATTACTGGAAGGATTTCCTGATGGAACCTTTCGTCCGAAGGATACGATGAGTCGTGGCCAAATAGCAACATTGATGGTTAGATCATTGCGGCATTTGAGAGAGAGTTTTGAAGTGAACATTGTACAATAAAAATAGAGCGCGAGCTGAAATGTACTATCTGTAGTGTGTTACAAATTTAACAATGTACTTTGTATACAAAATAATTTAATTATTTTTGCGTTTTCTATAGCAAGTATATGAATATCATGATAGAATAAAATGCGAAAAGGCCTTGAGTTTTTGGCCACGAAGTTTGCTTATGCTATGAATGCATGAAAAAAACCTTCGTGGTTTTGATTTGTAAAAGAAGAGAAATTAGAAAAAACGGGGGGTTGGATTTGGTTAGAGCGTTGAAGTCATTTAAAGGTGGAATCAAGCCGGGACATCATAAGGAGACATCGGAAATGCGGACTGTTAAAATGCCGCTTCCTTCAAAGGTTGTTATTCCAATGCTGCAGCATATCGGTGCGCCATGTGTGCCGGTTGTGAAAAAAGGTGACAGGGTCCTGGTCGGACAAAAGATAGGAGACTCGGAAAAGGCTATATCTGCTCCTATTCATGCTAGCGTGTCCGGAACAGTCAGCGATATAAGGCCGGTCCTCTATTCCAATGGTTTTGAGGTTATGGCTGTTGAAATCAAACCCGACGGATTACAGGAGGTCCATGAAAGCGTTGTGCGGCCGAATTGTCCGGACAGGGAAAGCATGGTAAAATGCATTAGGGAATCCGGGCTGGTAGGATTAGGTGGCGCTGGTTTTCCGACCTCTGTAAAATTATCCCCTCCGCCTGGAAATCCTCTTGATACACTGGTAATAAACGGGGCTGAGTGTGAACCGTATATTACTTCTGATTACCGGGAGATGATAGAAAATCCCGAGGGTATCATCGAAGGTGTGAAAAAGGTAATGGAAATCACCGGGATTGAAAAGACACTTATTGGTATTGAAATGAACAAACAGGATGCTATTGAAAAAATCAGCTTTCTACTAAAGGAATCCGACAATATCCATGTTGTGCCTCTTCGTACGCGTTACCCTCAGGGTGGTGAGAAGCAGATGATATATGCTTTGACAGGTAGGAAAGTACCTGTAGGTAAACTGCCGTCCGAAGTTGGTGTGCTTGTGCAAAATGTTGCTACAGTTTCTTTTATTGCTGAGTATATGAGGACAGGAATGCCTCTGATAAAAAAGAAGATCACAGTTGATGGCGGTGCCATAGCAAAGCCAATGAATGTTGAAGTGCTTATAGGAACACCATTTAAGGAAGTTTTCGATTTCTGTGGCGGTTTTATTGAAGAACCCAGAAAAATCATTATGGGTGGACCTATGATGGGAGTAGCGCAGTTTTCACTGGACAGCTTCGTCCTTAAGCAGAATAATGCACTTTTAGCTCTTACAGACAGGCAGGCTCAGGAAAAACCGGAATCGGTATGCATTCGCTGCGGGAAATGTGTTTCAGCCTGTCCAATGTCTTTACTACCTCTTTATATTAACTCGAATGTGATAAGAGAAAATTATGATGAGCTTGAAAAATATCATGTTAACGATTGCATAGAATGTGGCTGCTGCTCTTATGTTTGCCCTGCTTCACGGCATTTGGTGCAATCCATACGTCAGGGTAAGACGCAGTTGAGAAAAATGGCAGCAAAGGATCAAGGGGGGAAAAAGCAGAATGGAAATTAATCTGATAGCAGGCTCGTCACCACACACCAAAAGTGGTGAGAGTACGCAAAGGATAATGAGGGACGTCATTATTGCACTGACTCCCGCAATGCTGGCTTCTGTTTACTATTTCAAGGTGCGGGCCGCAATGCTGATATTAGTTACAGTGGTTGCATGCATATTAGCTGAATATGCCTGGAACAAGATCACTAAAAAGCCCAATACAATTTACGACCTTAGTGCGGTGGTGACTGGTATTTTGCTTGCGTTCAACCTTTCGCCTGAAGTTCCGGTCTGGATTGCAGTTATAGGAGGAGTTTTTGCAATCATTATCGTAAAACAGCTTTTTGGTGGTCTGGGACACAACTTTGTAAACCCTGCTCTTGCTGCCAGAGCTTTTATGATGGCATCATGGCCGGTACAAATGACAGATTGGAGACTGCCGGGATGGGATGCGGTAAGCGCTGCAACGCCATTGGCTTTGATTAAAAAAGGGAGTGAGGCTGTTGGAAAACTTCCTCAGATATCGGATCTCTTTATGGGAAATATCGGCGGTACAATTGGAGAGACCTCTGTACTGGCACTGTTGATCGGAGCGGCGTATCTTCTGATCAGGAGAGTCATTACGTTTGAATTGCCACTGGCATTTATCGGGACGGTCGGATTTATGACCTGGATGCTCGGCGGTACTACAGCCTTTTCAGGAGATTTTGTTTATCACATTTTCTCGGGAGGATTGATGCTGGGAGCTTTCTTCATGGCTACGGATTATACTACATCACCGATGACATTTAAAGGAAGAATTGTCATGGGTATCGGTTGCGGACTGATGACCTCAATTATCAGACTGTTCGGAGGCTATCCGGAGGGTGTGTCATATTCCATTCTGCTGATGAATCTGGTGGTGCCTATGATAGACAGGTATATGATACCAAAGAGCTTCGGAGGAGGTGTCGTGAAAAATGCGTGATTTGATTAAACCTGCGATATCACTGTTTATTATATGTTTGATTACGACCTTCTGCCTGGCATTTGTCAACAGCATTACTAAGGATACAATTATAGAGCGGGAGCTGTCAGATGCAGAGGAAAAAAGGAAATTGGTTTTAGACGATGCAGATAGCTTCAAAATCCTGGATGGTGAGGCTGATAAGGATGAAAGCGGTCTGATAGATGAGGTCTATGCGGCATATAGCGGAGAAGAACTCGTAGGATATGTTTTCAATTCTTCGCCTAAGGGATATGGAGGAGAAATTGCAGTGACCGTTGGCGTCAGCAGTGAAAATATTATTACAGGTGTTCAAATAGGGAACAACAGTGAAACGCCGGGTCTTGGAAGCAAGACTGCAAACAAGGAATTTACTGAGCAATTTCAAAGCAAGGATATTTCAGGTGATATCGTCGTTGTAAAAAGGCCGGTATCCAAGGACAATGAAATACAAGCCGTAAGTGGTGCTACAATTAGTACAAATGCTGTAACAAAGGCAGTTGAGGCTTCTGCCGGGCTGGCGGAAAAACTGTTGGATGGAGGCGATAATAAGTGAATCTGTTTAAAACGTTCAAAAATGGTATTATAGATGAAAATCCAACGTTCCGCCTTGTGTTGGGAACATGTCCCACACTGGCAATTACTACTTCAGCGATTAACGGCATAGGGATGGGACTTTCCACAACAGCTGTGTTGATCGGCTCCAATGTGGTTATTTCACTGCTTAGAAAGTTTATACCTGCAAAGGTAAGAATGCCTGCATTTGTTACAGTCATCGCAGGTTTTGTGACAATTGTTCAGCTGTTACTGAAGGCATACGTACCTGCTCTTGATAAAGCGCTGGGCATTTATATCCCGTTAATTGTTGTAAACTGTATTATTATGGCGAGGGCTGAATCCTTCGCGTCAAAGGAGCCTGTACTGGATTCGGCGGTTGACGGATTGGGCATGGGAATAGGATTTACAGTCGCAATCACACTTATCGGAGCTGTCAGAGAGATATTAGGGAACGGAAGCATATTCGGGATGTCGATCTTCGGCGCTAATGCCAGTCCCGCACTTGCGATTATTTTACCGCCCGGGGGATTCCTGGTCTTCGGTCTTGCGATTGGTCTAGTTAATCTCCTTACAAAGAGGCAGACGCTGTCGTCAGGCTGCGGAGGCCAGGGTGCGGGTTGCGAGGGCTGCAGCATGAATTGCAGCGTAGATACAGTGCAAAAGGAGGGTGAGGCATAATGCTTGAAAGTATTCTTATTACATTTATTTCAGCTGTTTTTATCAACAACTTTGTTGTTGTGAAATTTTTAGGCATTTGTCCTTTTCTTGGTGTCTCAAAGAAGGTGAAGACTGCCGCTGGTATGGGCGTAGCTGTTATATTTGTTATGGCGCTGGCTTCAGCAGCTACATGGCTTGTGCAGGAATTTTTACTGAAGCCGTTTGATCTGGAATATCTGCAGACCATAGCTTTTATACTTGTAATTGCTGCATTGGTGCAGCTGGTTGAAATGGTACTGCAAAAGACCAGCCAGGGGCTTTATAAAGCACTGGGGATTTATCTGCCGCTGATTACGACAAACTGTGCGGTTCTCGGTGTATGTCTGCTGAACCTTGACATTACAGGTCAGGGAAGGTTTTTGATTTCCGTATTGAATGGTGCATTTTCCGGGGTGGGCTTTACACTGGCAATTGTGCTTTTCGCAGGGATCAGGGAGCGCCTTGAAACGGCTGAGGTTCCAAAGTGCCTCGAAGGATTCCCGATTTCATTAATATCAGCATCGTTGGTTTCACTGGCGTTTTTTGGATTCCAAGGTTTACTTAAATGAGAGCCCGGAGGGATGATATATGGTTGAGATAATTATAGCAGTTGCAGTGATCAGTGGCCTTGGTTTGATTTTCGGCATTGGTCTCTCCTACGCTGCCAAGGTGTTTGAGGTTACTGTTGATGAAAGAGTAACTCAGGTCAGAGAAGTGCTTCCTGGTGCAAACTGTGGAGCTTGCGGCTTTACAGGCTGCGATAACTATGCTGATGCAGTCGTTGAGGGAGGAGCCGATACGAACATGTGCCCTGTTGGAGGCAGCGCTGTGGCTGGTAAGATTGCAGCGATCATGGGTGTTGAAGCAGGAGAGTTTAACAGGACTGCCGCTAGAGTATTGTGCAATGGCCGCCGCAGTGTCAGTACAGAAAAATATGACTATCAGGGGATAGATAGCTGTGCTGCTGCTGTTCAACTTTTTGGCGGGCATAAGTCATGTGTATACGGATGCCTTGGACATGGGGACTGTATGAAAGCATGCCCCTTTGATGCCATTGTTATGACAGGTGGTATTGCAAGAGTTATTGAGGACCGCTGTAAAGCTTGTGAAAAGTGCATTGCAGCATGCCCAAAGAGCTTGATCGAGATGATCGACAAGACAAAGAAGTACTCCGTCATGTGCAGATCCAAGGATAAAGGTGCTGTTACAAAGAAAAATTGTCAGGTGGGCTGTATTGGATGCACGCGCTGTGTTAAGGCTTGCCCAACCGAGGCTATCCATATGGAAGGCACGCTGGCAAAGATCGATTACGACAAGTGCACAAACTGTGGAGAATGCACAAAGGTATGTCCGACAATGGCCATCAGGGTGATGGATTTTGGTGAATAAGCGCAGCATTAGTGGTTCCGGTACAGTAAGGCCGGCGCAGCAAGTCCAGCGCGGCAAATCCGGCGCAGCAAATCCGGCGCAGCAAATCCGGTGTCAGGTAAGTTCAGAGCAGCAAGTCCGGTGAGGCAAGTTTAGCGCAGTTAGTCCGGCGCCAGGCAAGTTTAGCGCAGTTAGTCCAGTGAGGCAAGTTTAGCGCAGTTAGTCCGGCGCCAGGCAAACCCGAAGGCAGACCCGCCAGGCAAAATACCGAGTTCAATCTTGCAACGTGATGCATGTAATGGTATAATCGGAGAAAAATATAAGACAGTTCGAAACCATCCTGTCTGTAAACAAAACTACGGGTCATACTGAATGAATTATTGATTTCATTTGGCTTAGAGTATGATTTACAGGGGCGGATAGCCCCTTTTTTGTTTGTGGCCATTTGTGAAGCAAATCCGGCATAAATCGAGAGGGGACTGGTCGATGACTGCATCGTTTTGTATGTTGTAAAGGAAATCCGTGCTTGCGCACTCAACATAATTTCTGCTCGCCCATGCATCCTGGCTCTAAGCTCCCGAGATTTTTGTAGAGGTTTACTCTGAGGAACTGCACCGACCGGTGAATGGTCAAAGTCAGGCTAAATGCGGCAAGCAAGCCGGTAAATGCCCGGTAAAGCCGGTAAAGTCACGATACACCGGCCGGTAGATGTTCGGTATAGTACAGGAGGCCGAAGAAAGGATAAAACAATGAAAAAAGATGGATCAGGGATTCGCAGTACAGAGAGAAACACCAGAAACAATACACAGTATGTCAGATTTATAGTGGAAGCGGCTGTCATCGCAGCCATGTATGCTGCTCTTACCATATTGATACCTGGCGGATCTGGTCAGATACAAATAAGAGTGGCTGAAGCATTATCGGTGATTGCATTTTTCACACCTGCGGCAGTACCTGGATTATTTATTGGATGTCTTGCTGCAAATATCATTGTTGGCTTTGGAATTTATGACGTTGTTTTTGGGAGCCTTGCATCTCTTATTGCAGCATTTCTTACCTGTAAAATGCCGTCGAAACTGCTTGCGCCTCTCCCGCCGGTGGCAGTAAATGCAATAATTGTCCCTATAGTGCTAAAAATCACGATCGGTGCACCACTGTTTGTTACAATGGGTTTTGTGGCCTTGGGAGAGCTCATTGCATGCTATGGACTGGGTTATCCGCTGATGATATTTTTGGAAAAACACCGTGGCAGGCTATTTAAATGATAAAGTATGATGCCGTGTATTTCATGCTATATGATGCCGTGTATTTCATGCTATATAATGCTGAGTATTTCATGTGTTTTGTGTTGCGTGGCATTTTATGGAGTTAATTGCGATGTCTCACATCAACGTGTAAAGATTTTCATCACGGTGAGCAAAAACTCGTACTTTTGGGCAAAAATTTAAGTAAAAATGGGAATTATTGCATATATAGGTTACATAACTCAGGATTCAAATGAGTTATTGAACCAAATAACTGAAAATCGAGCAACTATCTGCCCAAAACTCTAGTTTTTTGCACATTTTGTAACAGACACCACATCGTTTGAGTGGCGCATCTTAGCCGGTTTTGCGCAGTCAAAATCGGCTAAAGGGGTAATAATTGAATATAGTTTTCTATAATAGTTTCTTAAAAAAGCTACATCGCAAAAAGCATCTCATGGGTTATGTATTGACATCGTGGGCTTAATAAGCTAATATATGCCTATAACATAATATATCTGGGGAGCTGGACCGATCCGGCTGAGAGGGAACTGTATTGTTCCGACCCATCAAACCTGAAACGGATAATGCCGGCGGAGGGAGTATACCATGGATACGATTTTATTACCCTCCAATCTGTTAAAGGCTGGAGGGTTTTGCTTTATCAGTAAAGGTTGTCGGAAGTTATGTTTACAATTCTAGAAAGAGAGAGGATTTGATTTAATGAAAAAACAAAATACAAAAATGCTGGTTGAGGCCAGTATGATGCTGGCGTTGGCCATTATTCTCGGAGAGTTTGTAAAGCTTTTTAAGATGCCTATGGGAGGCTCCGTAACACTTGGAGGAATGGTGCCGCTGTTTCTATTTGCATTCAGATGGGGCGGTAAAAAAGGTTTATTGGTAGGGGCGGTCTATGGGGTTCTGGATCTTGTAATCGGTGGCTTTTATTCAATGCATCCGATCTCAATCATACTTGATTACCCACTGGCTTTTGCAATGATTGGCTTTGCAGGATTCTTTAAAAAGACGGCTGTGGGCTATATCGCTGGTATTATGACGGGAGTCGTCGGACGTTTCATATGCCATGTGGTATCAGGAGTTGTCTTTTATGCAAGCTATGCTCCCGAAGGGCAATCTCCGCTGATTTATTCCATTTTGTATAACGGTACTTTCCTGCTGCCTGAGCTAATCATCACTGTGGTACTTACACTGGTTATGGTAAAGGTGATTAAGCTGCCTGATCCGGGGAATTCAGCCAAGGCATGATATGACAATCACAGCAATCAAGGTGCAAAGATAATCAAGAGGCAAAGATAATCAAGAAGGCAAAGATATTAAGGGGGATAGCCGATTTATATTATGCTCCCTTCAAAGCAGACAGTGGAAATAACAAAACCACTAAGGGCTGAGAAGGGAGCATATCATTACGTCAGCGTCCCTCTTGAATTCGTCTTGTGTTTTGGTATAATAGGATAAGCAATAAAAGATTTTTGACTGGATAAATGGTGCGGTGACAATATGATAATGCGGAGGTAATTATATATGAAGTGTGCTGTATGTGGCTACAGATTTAACGAACCGGACGAAAATTCAAACAATAGCGGGCTTATCAGCGATGGAAAGGAACCATTCATCAAGTTGATCAACACCTTTCACAGAAAAGATAGTGAGGGAAATCTGGATGAGGCATATTTGTTCGGCTGCCCCAGGTGTAAGACGGTTAGGATGGAACTGTGGTAAAGGTTAATTGTAAAAGTGAATGCAACCGCGAAGAAGTAAATGCAACGAGGAAGAAGTAAACGCAATAAGGATAAGGTAAATGCAATCTCAATGCGACTGAGTTTACAGGGTTATTGTACATTTTCTTGCGAAAATGTATAATAACCCTGTAAAACATCTGTGCTTCATCGGAAATTTGTGCATAGTAAAATAGAGGTTAGCCGTTTAGGGTTTTTGCAGAAATC
>JAEYRF010000024.1 GCA_023409615.1 Bacillota bacterium
GAGATTGTGGACATCCGCAAGCCAAGGGTTGGGCTGGTTGGGGAGATATTAGTCAAATTCCATCCAACTGCGAATAATGATATTGTGGATGTGATTGAAAAAGAGGGCGCGGAAGCGGTGATGCCTGATCTGATCGACTTTTTCCTGTACTGCGCTTATGGTGCTAATTTCAAGCGCAAATATCTGGCTGAAAAGTTCCTGACCAAAGTTGCAAATAATCTGGCGATCGCCGGTATTGAGTATTATAGGAAATATATGAAGAAGGTGCTTACTGCCAGCAAACGGTTCGATTCACCGACCACCATTTACAAGTTGGCTAAGAAGGCCGAGGGGGTACTGTCACTGGGGAATTGTACAGGCGAGGGATGGTTCTTGACGGCGGAGATGATTGAGCTGATCGAAGAGGGAGCAGCTAACATTGTCTGTATGCAGCCATTTGCGTGCCTGCCAAACCATGTGACCGGCAAGGGGATGATTAAGGCACTTAAGAAGAAATTTCCTTTGGCAAATATCGTGCCGGTCGACTATGATCCGGGAGCTAGCGAGGTTAATCAGCTAAACAGAATAAAGCTGATGATGGCATCAGCTTTCAGAAATTTGGAGAATGAAAAGGAGCTTGAGCAGAGGTAGTGAGATCTTGTTACTGCTATCTGCGGCGTCTTTTCTTTTTTGAATTAGCCATTCTGGCATCATGTTTCTTTATGGATCTGCTTAATGCAAATGCAAAAAGTCCAAAGACAAGAAGAACTCCAATAATGAAATAAGTTTGTAAGGGCATTTAAACTCTTACCTTTCTGTTTATTTTTTTTCATAACAATTATATCTGTAAGTAGTTAGAAAAAGCAAGCATATTCTGTGGGCTGCACGGCGAATTCAAATGGCATTGTTTGGACGAACAGTTGCAAGCTGCTATTTTGTGTTTTCATCACGGTGAGCAAAATTTTCACTTTTGGGCGATTAAAGTAGCTAAAGAAGGAATTAATTGCTTAAAAGATTTACATAATCCATGATTGTGATGAATTATTACAGCAAATAGCTGAAAATTGAACAATTGTCTGCCCAGAAGTGGATTTTTTGCACACTCAGCTCACGATACATATTAATATCAATAGATTTCCTGAAAACTTAGCATATTGGTTCCGGTCTTATGAATATGATTTTATATAGTTATTTGCAAATGAGATGCTGTTTGGCCATAGGTACAAAATGAAATGCCGATGGACGCAAATGTGAAGTGCTATACCGATGGCCGCAATATGGAGGGAAGATGGATATCAAGCAGAAGCAAAAGGTTAATAATAAACGCCTCGATAAATTGTCAAATGTATTCCTGGTTTTTTTAGTTTCAACGATTGCTATCATGCTGGGCGTTCAGTGTGGAAACATATGGTACAAGCTCGATGTAAATCTTGTCACAAAAATTGATTCAGAAAGCTTCAAAAGCATGGTCAAGGTGTCTTTGCCTATCATGGAATCTGTGTATAACAGCGGCAAATCCAGTGTTTCATTTTCGGGAGAAGTCAAGGATTTATTTGCAAAGGTTTTCAATTTTGATCTGGATTCTCCGACAACGATTCTGAATGCTCAATCTCCGCTTTTTATGAATTTTCAAAACATCGGTAATAAGTCTCTTCTCGCGCAAAATGATGCGGGTGAGGAGCAGAGCGGAGATAATCAGCAAGGCAATGACGATGCGGGGCCTGGTGGTAATTCTAATATAACGGGTGATACAGGGGCAGGGTCTGGCCAAGGCGCGGGCGACGGAACGGGGAATGGTATGGGAACAGGGGGTGGTACGGGCGACGGAACGGGAGATGGTACGGGAACAGGGAATGGTACAGGCGACGGAACAGGGGATGGTACTGGTTCGGGATCTAGTCAAGTTACAGGTGAAGGAACAAGCAACAGCACGGGTACCGATGATAGTACAAGCAATGAGGATGGTAAAGGTTCCGGCACAGGTGAGGGAACAAGTGACGGACAGAATTCTAGTAAACCTGGCCAGGCAACACAGCCGGGTGAAAGTAATTCTCAACAGGTTACAAATAGCCAGCCAATCAGCAGCATTGCATTTGATGAAGATGAGAATGAAAAAGAGGAAGACAGTAATTTAGTGTCATTGGATAAGATTGTGCTACGAAACTTTACAAATTTTAAAATAGATATAGATGAGTTACTGAAAAAGCCTCTCAACTTAAGTTTTTCAAAGAAAGGGCCCAAAGTGCTGATTTATCATACGCATACAACAGAGAGCTATGTTATCAAGGAATCTGATCTTGGTAAGAAGGATGTGCCAAGCCATAATACAAATCCAAGGTACAATGTGGTTAGGGTCGGCGAGGAATTGACGCGAAATCTGGAGAAGAAGGGAATTGAGACATTACATAACGGAACAGTACATAAAAATTATAGTGCTTCCATCGGTACGATCAAAAGTTACATGAAAAGCCACACATCCATTCAGGTTTTCATTGATCTGCATCGGGATGCTGTAGGAGACGATAAGCCGAAGCTTAGAATGGTTAAAAAGATTAATGGTAAGAATGCTGCTCAGATCATGTTTGTTGTGGGTGCAGACGGAACGCTTCCACATCCTGAATGGAAAGAGAATTTGAAGTTTGTTTTAAAACTTCAGCAAAAGCTGAATGAGAAATATCCTGGTCTGGCTAAGCCTGTATGGATAGTTGCTAAACGCTATAATCAACAGGTTTCCAATCAGGCCATTCTGATTGAGGTAGGCGGAGACGGTAATCTGCTCAGTGAATGCCTTGAGAGTACTAAGTATCTGGCAGAGGCGCTGGATGAGGTCATGTCGGGAGAATGAGTCTTAAGGGACTTGAAGCGGGGGACTTCCTGAGCTGGTTGTAAAAAGTTTTGAAAGGACTTATTAAATCTGGAAAGTCAGGTAATACTAGATAAAAGCAATGCAGCCCAGTACACATGAAAGCAATGCAGCTAAGTATTCCCGGAAGGATCAGAGCAGCCTATGCCCAGCAGAGTTGAGAGGTATCGCCAAAAGCGGATTATAAGAAAGAGAACCATAACAGCAATATTGCTGTTCTTTTTTCTGCTTACAGGTGGAATCCTTATTGTGGATTATGGAACAAACCATCTAGTCGAAGGCAATGAAGGTGTTGCAATGGCAACTGTCAATAGCAGCAATGACTTCATTGAAATCAAGATTATGAATCGTAGTATTTTTTTAAATAAACAGTATGTCAACCGCGATTTGCAGCAACTCAAAGAAAAACTAAGCGAAATTTTTGGGTAATATGACATGATGATGTCAGCATTTGCATGCTATAATTCACAGCAGATGGTAGTTGTGATATGATTTGGCTGGGGGAATTTACATGATTTCAATTGATACTTTGCTGTCCATCAAAAATGAAAATGCGCTGGAAGTAGCGAAATCGATCAATGCAGAAGATTTGCCGCAATTGACACAATTGTTGTCTGAAAAGGATGACAAGATCAGGTATGCTGTATTGTTACTGCTTCAAGCCCGATCTTCCTACAGCGATGATGTTTACCCATACTTGGAGCTTTTCCGGGATAAGCTGAAAAGCAGCAACTCTTATCAGAGAAGCATCGGAATGATGTTGATTGCAGGCAATGCAAAGTGGGACAACCAGAATAGACTTGATAGTATGATGGGGGAGTATTTTGCACTTTTTCATGATGAGAAGCCCATTACGATTCGCCAGAGTATACAGGCACTACGTGAAATTGTGCCTTATAAAGATCGGATAATCCATAAGATTGCCGCAGAATTAATGTCTATTTCTATCACAGAGCTGAGACAAACCATGCAAAAGAGCATTTTGCTTGATATAGTGGATATCCTGTTGCTTATCAGAAAGCAACAGCCTACCGATGAAGTTGAAAGCTATCTTTTTAGCATACTTACAGGCGGTGTGCTGGATGCAAAGGAAAAGAAAAGAATTCAAACTTTGATGTAATTATCATAGCATAGAATGGGTAAAATTTCAAGTCTTGTTGTTTTTTGAAATGCGAGTATCATGTTGAGTTGGAGGTGTTTCAATGGATAACAGATTTGCTATGACTATTGGAAACATTCAAAAGATTCGACTTACACAGGAATTGCAAAATTGTAATGATATGACGTTGCGATTTGGTTTGATCTTATCAGCACAGCAAATACAGAACCTCGTTGAGAGGAGGATCCAGGCACTGAAAGATACAGGCAGGATCGAGTTCGGCCAGGGAGTGTTGAAAAAAATCATTAGTGAATTCTGCGATTCTCCCTATATTACTCAGGACAACTATGAGGAAACCATTATAGAACTTCAGGATTCATTTTACTATTTCAAGAATGAATCTATAGATCAGATTTCTGATGAAGAACTTATTTCAAATATGAAACGCTATTTTGATGGCGTATGCCAGGGTTCGCTGGACTGTCTGAGCGGTACATCGCTTGAGGAGCTGTGCCGCAATATCCGCTATGGGTATGGGCCAAATGAATTGTATGAATCAGGTGAACCGGATGAAGCAGATGAACCGGATGAGACGGATTAATCGGGTGAGACGAATGAGATGGATGAAGCAGATGGGATGGATGAGACGAATGAGACCGATGAGACGGATTAGTCGGATGAGCCGGATTTGTGATGTAAGACCTATTGAGGATGGAAAAGTGTTATGGATGGAAAAGGGTTATGGATAGGACTTGTGGATGATGGAAAGAAGTAATGGAGGACAAAGGACTTATGCAGGATAAGGATTTATCAGTCATAATAGAGAGTGGCCTACGTGAAGGGATACTGACTGACGAGGAGGTTGGGAATATACAAGGTCGGCTTTTGCTGCTTCTTGGGCGTCGTACAGAGCGATATACAATGGGTGACAGCAGTTCTGTGCCTATCGAGACAGCAGAGGAACTGTTTCATTCAATCTGCTTTACCATTTCACTGTTTCTCAAATCAGGCCGCGACATGAAAGTCCTGCTTGACTGTGAGGACATGGAGGCTATTCTTAAGGAAGGTCAAAAGAAGATCCAAAAGCTGGTTGAAATCGGGAGGTGGATGTTACATAAAGCGAAGGAGGGGGCTTTGCCTATTGATAACATTTCATACCATGACACGATTCGTAGTATTGAAGGCTTTTTCAAGAAATACGACATTCAGTTCTTTGCCCATAAGATCCCCTGCAGTATAGACTATCAGCTTTGCCATGCCGTACCTGAGCAACTTCAGGGTATAGAGTATATAAATGAGTATCTTCGACGAATCGTACTGGAAAACAGGTTTTGCAGCCGATTTAATAGCGGGAAAATAATAGAACTGCTCGAAGTCTATTGTCCAGATTATAGAGAGTTACTAGTTAATGTTTATGAACCGGTGGCCACAAATGCTTTAGGGATTGCATTGCTTTGTGATGATGTAACCAGCCTTGATATGAGCTGTACTGATGCTAACCGCGCTGATATAAACCGTACTGGTGTAAACCGTACTGATATTGTCAGCCTTGATATTACTGAGAAAGGCAGGAAGTGTCTGCTCCAGCTTTTCCAGAAGTGGGATGAGAAAGAGCTGATGCGAAATCTTCGTAAGAATGCTATAAGGGTAAGTAATGCACTTCGTGTTACAAATACCTCTGATATAGAATACCTTAAGTCCACAGCAGAAAGTTTATGTCCAAGGATCACGGCAGTTCTTCCGACACAACGGTTGGACGGCATTTTCATATCGCTTTCCCCGTGAAATTCAGCCCTGCCAAATACGGAAGAATGCCCAGCTCTGAAATACACAGTACAATATATTGCGGGTATACCTATAAGTTCGTCACTATATATTGTACTGCTAAATTATACTACGGTTACATCGCAAAAGCCTGTTATGATTCATAGATTGAATTCTTACTATAATTGTGTTATCATTACAGTAAGAAGTAAGAAGTAAGAAGTAAGAAGTAAGGTATAAGGAATAGCGAGGAGTATTTTTATGGAATATAATATTAAGCTGACATCTAAGGGGCAAATAACGTTACCCAAGGAAATAAGGGAACAAATGATGTTGAAAATTGGCGATTACCTTCAGGCACAGGTGAAGGAAGGGATTATTGAGCTTAGGTTGAGACAAAAGGTGGATGACAATAATATGATCCTCATGGAGTATGCAGAGCAATATGGCGTAAAGAGTCAAGGAATAAAAAAAGTCAGGAAATTAACTGCAGATATTGAATTGAATATGACGGAAAAGGTTAGAAAAACGAGGGAAGAAAATAAATGAGTCATACTGTTTACTTCATTGATACTAGCGCACTATTTAAACGATATATCCAAGAAACCGGGACGGATGAAATGGATTCTATTTTTGAGAAAGCCGGATCAGTAGTGATATCAAATTTGACTATTGTAGAATTGCTTTCAAACCTGAAAAGACTTGTTGATATTGAAAGAGTTATTAGTATTGATGTTTATGATTCAATAAAATCCGAATTCTTTAAGGATATCGCAGATACAAGAATAAGAGTTGAGCCTGTTTCTTCGGTTGTCATTATCGCATCTTTGGATCTGATAAATAAAAAATATGTTACGCCGATTGATTCGATACAGATAGCAACAGTTTTAAGCCTTAAGGAAAGCTTTTCCAATGTCTGTTTTGTGTGTTCAGATAGGAAGCTATGCCAACTTGCAGAGAATGAGGGGATAGAAGTTTGCATGATTGGCTGATTACTTTATTCACTTCTTTATTTTATTTGAAGCGGATGTTATAATTGTACTGCATTTGTTGAATAAATTTATGTAACAATATACTGAGGGGCAAGGGGAAAACTGAATGTCAGGCAACAGACAAGATTATATTAGGAATTTTTGCATTATTGCACACATAGATCATGGGAAGTCGACACTGGCTGACCGCATGATTCAGATGACAGGCGTTCTGACGCAAAGGGAAATGCAGGAACAGGTTCTCGACAATATGGACATCGAGCGGGAGCGCGGCATTACCATCAAGGCGCAGGCTGTCAGGATGGTTTACAAGGATAAGAGTGGTCAGGAATATATTCTCAACCTCATTGATACTCCCGGGCATGTTGACTTCAACTATGAGGTATCAAGAAGTATTGCTGCATGTGAAGGTGCGGTTCTTGTCGTTGACGCAGCGCAGGGAATAGAGGCACAGACACTTGCAAATGTTTATCTTGCAC
>JAEYRF010000032.1 GCA_023409615.1 Bacillota bacterium
AATTCATTGAGCAGCGTTACCCTGGAGGAACTGGTTTCTGAAGCGGAAAAAAACAAAGACAGCAACGCGATGATGTTCTATATCTGATCTAGGCGAATATTTAAAATTTGTCCGGATATTATTCATACATTCAAGCGAAAAGTATAATGCTTTTCGCTTATTTTTTTGCCATGATTGTGGAAAGCTATATGTATAAAAATATTACAATAGTGCATTAGAAAGGATAAGAGAGAATAAAATGGCCGGATTGAAGAGTGTAAGGACAGATTTGACGCTTGAGGCTCATGAACTGCTGCAGGAGCAAGCTTTGAGGGAAAAAAATGAAAAGCAGGGTATTCCCGGCGTAAGGCTCGAGAATGCAGGAGATGATGTGATTAAAATCACCAGAGTAGTTGTGGATACTCCTGCCGGCGAAAAAGCTATAGGAAAACCTATGGGGAACTATATCACGCTGGAGATCCCCGGGCTGAGAGATAATGATCAGGAGCTGTATGAGAACACCTGTAAAGCTCTTGCGCAGGAGCTGACAGGTATATTAAAGCTTGGAGAAAAGACAATGACACTTGTTGTGGGCCTGGGCAACTGGAATGTGACACCGGATGCACTTGGACCAAAAGTAGTTTCGAGTATGATGGTCACACGACATTTGCTGGAGTATCTTCCGGAGCAGGTAGACGAAGGAGTGAGGCCCGTTTGTGCGGTTGCGCCCGGTGTTCTCGGAATCACCGGAATCGAGACCGGAGAAATCATCCGAGGGATTATTGAGCGAGTAAAGCCGGATTATGTGATTGCCATTGATGCTCTTGCCTCGCGAAAAATGGAGCGTGTCAATACGACCATCCAGATTGCCGACACAGGAATATCACCGGGTTCGGGAGTAGGAAACAAGCGTATGGAGTTGTCCAGGGCAACGCTCGGGATACCGGTTATAGCTATCGGAGTACCGACAGTGGTTGATGCGGCTACAATGGCTAACGATACTATCGACCTCGTTCTTGACAGCATGATCGAGCAGGCGCCTCAAGGCACTGAATTTTACAATATGATGAGGAGTATCGACAGGGACGAGAAACATGCCATGATCCAGCAGGTACTGGAGCCTTATGTAGGCAATCTGATAGTAACACCAAAGGAAATCGATGAGGTAGTCAAAAAGATTGCAAAAGTTATAGCAAATGGTCTTAATATAGCGTTGCATCAGGGAATTACTCTCAATGATGTTAACCGATATGTGAATTGATAAATGGTTGCAGAATTTATTCAATCGACGGGAAAACCTTTCTATTAGACGAAAAATAACGTATAATTTAAGGTGTTGTTTTTATGTTTTATTTTGAGGAAGCATGCTGCTTCCCTTTTCATTATGGGGGTCTAAAGTATGAAACAGCAGGGTAGATATTTAATCATCCTTGTAGCGATGATTGCACTTTGGAACACGGTTGTGATAAAGCCATTAAAGATTTTTGCAGTATTCTTGCATGAACTTGGCCATTCTGTCATGGCCGTCATATTTGGAAATGGCATTAGAGGTTTTCGAATAAATCTGGATGAGAGCGGGTATGCACTGACGCTCCCCAAGAGTGAGTTTTCAGCCTTTCTGATTGCCAATGGCGGTTATCTGGGCAGTGTGCTGTTTGCTCTTATGATACTCGGACTGAAAAGGACTGCTGTAAAAAAGTATATACTCGGAGCGTCCGCTATCTTATTGCTGGGTGTCTCGATTGCATACGGACATTCGATTTTTACTATCATCTATGCCGCTATATTTGCGGGAATCGTCCTGCTGCTTTATATGCTGCATAACGACAAGGTGAACGACTGGGTTATAGACATTCTTGGTATTTGCAGTGCCGCCTATGCGGTATATGACACCTTTGTTGATACAATCCTGCTTCAAATCAATCTGCGGCTGCAATGGTTCCGCGGCTGGAAACCGGAACAGCCCCTTACAGATGCTGTGCAGCTTCAGAAGATGACTGGTATACCTGCAGTTGTCTGGGGGATCATATGGTTCTCAATCGCCTGTAGCGCATTATATTACATGATCCTTGGTGCAAAGAAGTCCACCAGAGCCAGAAAGTCAACTGGATCAAGAGGTAAAAAGCAATCGGCATAAATCAGCAGGAGGTGCATAAGCAGTATGGATAAGCTTAAGATGATGAAGGAAAAAATAGATGTACTCAATCGTGCGGCAAAAGCCTATTACCAGGAAAACAGTGAGATCATGTCCAATTTTGAATATGATAAGCTTTATGATGAGCTGCTGGAACTTGAGAAGGAGATCGGGATTGTGCTTTCAAACAGTCCATCCCGACAGGTTGGGTATGAACTGCTTACAGGGCTGCCAAAGGAACGCCATGAAAAACCCATGCTGTCTCTGGATAAAACAAAGGACATGGCAGTGCTGAGGGACTGGATTGGCGACAAGGCCGGCCTGCTTTCATGGAAGCTGGACGGGCTTACAATCGTTTTATCCTATGCCGGAGGAAAGCTTGAAAAGGCTGTCACCAGAGGCAACGGTGAGGTTGGTGAGGTTGTCACCAATAATGTCAAAGTGTTCAGAAATGTTCCATTAAGTATTTCATATAAGGGAAATCTTGTCTTGAGAGGTGAAGCTGTCATTAGTTATTCCGATTTCGAAAAAATTAATGATGAAATAGAGGATGCCAACACAAAATATAAAAACCCGAGAAACCTATGCAGTGGTTCTGTCAGACAGCTGAATAATGAGGTGACAGCCCAGAGAAATGTTAACTTCTATGCATTTTCACTGGTGCGAACAGATGGGGTTGATTTTGAAAATTCCAGAGAAGCTCAACTAAAATGGCTGAGTTCTCAAGGATTTGATACTGTCGAATATAAAAGAGTTGATGCAGATAATATTATAGATACGGTTGCATGGTTTGCAGAGCATATCGACAAGATCGGAATCCCATCGGATGGATTGGTTCTTTCCATGGATGATATACGTCATGGTGAATCCCTTGGTGCAACGGCAAAGTTCCCGAGGGACTCCATTGCCTTTAAATGGCGTGACGAAATTAAAGAGACAAAGCTCCTGGAAATAGAGTGGAGCGCATCGCGCACCGGGCTGATCAACCCAGTCGCAATATTTGAACCTGTCGAACTGGAGGGGACTACCGTCAGCAGAGCGAGCCTTCACAATATCAGCATAATGCAGGAGCTTGAGATAGGATTGGGGGATACTATCTGTGTGTATAAGGCAAATATGATAATTCCTCAAATATCCGAAAACCTTACAAGAAGCGGCAACCTGGAGATACCTGTGAATTGTCCAATATGCAGCGGAGTAACTCAAATCAAGCAAAACAATGATGTCAAATACCTGTATTGTACAAATGAGGATTGTCCGGCGAAGCAGATCAAATTATTCACACTGTTTGTCAGCCGCGATGCAATGAACATCGATGGCTTATCGGAGTCAACCATTGAAAAGTTCATTGCTCATGGATTAATAAGAGAGCCGGCTGACCTGTTCAATATTGACCGATATAAGGAAAAGATCATCGGGATGGAAGGGTTCGGCGAGAAATCATACAGCAAATTAATATCGGCTATCAATAAAGCAAGGAAAACGACGCCGACCAGATTGCTTTTTGGTTTAGGCATATCAAATGTAGGGCTATCCAATGCTAAGCTGATCTGCCGGAAATTTTCTCATCAATGGGATGAAATACAGAATGCCACATATGAGCAACTGACCGAGATCAGCGGGGTAGGAGATGTGATGGCGGAAGCGTTTGTCAAGTATTTTAAAGATGAAAAGAACATAAGGATTGTAGCAGATATCCTGGATGAAATTGAATTTGAAGAGATACAAACAGCTGGGAATTCTCAGCTGTTCGAGAACAACACATTTGTTATAACCGGCTCTCTAAACCACTTCATCAATCGGGAAGAACTTATTGCGGTCATAGAGGAAAAAGGCGGCAAGGTGACCGGATCGGTGACCTCAAAGACCAATTATCTAATCAATAACGACAGTCAATCCAACTCGTCAAAAAATAAAAAAGCCAGGGAACTTGGCATCAGTATCATTACTGAGGATCAGTTCCTTGACTGGCTAAACAGTTAAGCAAATTGTTGTGGATAGGTGTCTTGCACCTATCCTTTATCCTTTTTTCATTTCTTTACCCCAAGAATCCTTGAGTCCGACGGTTCTGTTAAAAACAAGCTTATCTGATGTTGAGTCCTGGTCAGTACAGAAGTAGCCCATACGCAGGAACTGGTAGTGATCACCCGGTTTCGTGGAAGCAAGGCTTGGTTCCAGCTTGCAGTCGGTCAATACCTCAAGAGATGACGGACTGATGATGGAGTGCAGGTCTTCTGCAGCGCCGGGATCCTGTTCTGTAAAGAGGTGGTCGTACAGACGCACTTCAGCGTTAATGGCATGAGTAGCGGATACCCAGTGCAGTGTTCCCTTAACCTTACGCCCATCAGGCGAGGAACCGCCTTTTGATGCAGCGTCGTATGTGCAATGGAGCTCGGTGATATTTCCGGAAGCATCCTTGATAAAGCTTTCACACTTAATGAAGTATGTGTTCTTCAGACGCACCTCGTTTCCCGGGTAAAGCCTGAAGTACTTCTTTGGAGGATCCTCCATGAAATCATCCTGCTCGATATAAAGCTCACGCGAGAATGGGACCTTCCTTGTGCCCATATCCGGATTTTCCGGGTTGTTCTCAACGTCGAACCACTCTACCTGATCTTCCGGATAATTATCAATAACGACCTTCAATGGACGTAAAACGGCCATGATCCTCGGTGCATCGGTGTTCATATCCTCGCGGACGCAGTGTTCCAGCAAAGCATAATCCACCATGCTGTTAGTTTTAGCAACGCCGATACGGTCACAGAAATCTCTGATAGAGGCGGGAGTGTAGCCTCTTCTTCTCAGGCCGGACAATGTGGGCATTCTGGGATCATCCCAACCCGATACGATCTTCTCGTTTACAAGCTGCAGCAGCTTTCTCTTGCTCATCATTGTGTACGCCAGGTTCAGCCGTGCAAATTCAATCTGGCGTGGTCTTGAATCAAGACCGGCATTGTTTACGACCCAGTCATACAGCGGCCTGTGATCCTCATATTCCAAAGAGCAGAGAGAGTGAGTTATATTCTCGATCATATCTTCAATTGGATGTGCAAAGTCATACATGGGATAAATGCACCATTTGTCGCCAATGCGGTAATGTTCCACGCGCATGATACGATAAATTACAGGATCTCTCATGTTTATATTTGGAGAGGCCATGTCGATCTTTGCACGGAGTACTCTTGAACCATCAGGAAACTCTCCTGCCCTCATACTTTCAAGTAGATTCATGTTTTCCTCAACAGAACGATTTCTGTAGGGGCTTTCTTTTCCCGGTTCTGTAAGGGTGCCCCTATATTGGCGAATCTCGTCCGCACTCAGGTCACACACGTATGCAAGGTCGTTTTTAATTAATCTGACAGCACATTCATACATTATGTCAAAATAATCGGAGGCATAATACAAATTGTCCCACTGGAAGCCAAGCCACTTGATATCCTCTTGCATAGATTCCGCATATTCAACATTTTCCTTTATTGGATTGGTATCGTCATAACGTAAATTGCAGCGGCCGTTGAATTTCTGTGCGGCTAGAAAGTCGATGCATAGCGCTTTTGCATGTCCAATGTGAAGGTAACCGTTGGGCTCTGGCGGGAAACGCGTTATGATGGCGTTCTTGTCAACCTTTCCACTCAAAATATCTTCATTTATAAAATCGTAAATAAAATTGGAACCATTATCCGATGTTGTGGCATTTATTAACTCGTCAGCCATGTCAAATCCTCCATTTTCATTCCTAATAATCTATTTTATATTTTCTTTAAGTTTCGCGATCCCTATCCGAATCCTTCTAAGTGACTCGTCTTTACCAAGTATCTCAGCAAGCTCTGTTGCTCCACCGGGAGTAACTCCCTTACCCGAGAGGGCAGTGCGTATTGGCCAAAGCAGCTGGCTGTTTTTAATACCAAGCTTTTGAGCCAGTTCCACAACTGTACTGTAGAGCACATCGTTTTCCCACTGTTCTATGCTTTCAAGCACGGGGAGAGCAGCCTCAAGACCTGTCAGCGAGTTTTCTGAGTTTGTTTTCATCTTCTTATGTTCATACAGGACGATATCGTATTGTGGAAGCTCCTGAAGAAAATCAATCTTTTCAGGTATTTCCGTCAGCACATCGGTCCTTGGCTGTAATAGCCTGCTTACCTTTGATATATCTATGCCCGAGTCAAGCAATGCCTTGGAATAATACGGACTGGCAACAGCATGAAATTGTTCAGGTGTCATTTTTCGAATATATTCACCGTTCATCCAGTTTAGCTTGACACTATCAAATACAGCCGGTGATTTACTGATGCCACGGATGTCAAAAGTCTGTTCCAACTCCTTAAGTGAGTATATCTCCTGCGTTGCACCGGGACTCCAGCCGAGTAATGCAACAAAATTTATGACCGCCTCCACAAGATATCCCTGTGAAACCAGATCCTCAAAGGAAGGATCGCCGTTACGCTTGGACATTTTTCGTCCATCGGGCTTGATGATTGTCGAAACATGGACATATGTCGGGACATCCCAACCAAAGGCCTGATACAGCAGGTTGTATTTCGGTGCGGAGGAAAGGTATTCATTACCTCTGACAACATGCGTGATCTCCATAAGATGGTCATCGATAACATTAGCAAAGTTGTAAGTGGGCATTCCATCGGACTTGATAAGCACCTGATCCTCCAGTTCACTATTCTCAACGGTAATAGTTCCGTAGACAGCATCCTCGAAGCTTGTGCTTCCGGTGTCGGGCATTTTCTGCCGTATTACAAAAGGCTCTCCCGAGGCCAGCTTTTGATCAATTTCCTGCTTGTTAAGGTGCATGCAGTGCCTGTCGTATTTATAGGACTTGCCTTCCTTTTCCGAATCTTCCTTCATCGCTGTGAGCCGTTCTTTTGTGCAGAAGCAGTAATAGGCACTGCCAAGCTCGACTAGCTTCCTTGCATATTCCATATATGAGTCTCTGCGTTCACTTTGTATGTATGGGCCAAACCGGCCGCCAATATCAGGACCCTCATCATGCTCCAACCCGGCCATCTTCAAGGTCTTGTAGATTACCTCTGTGGCTCCCTCAACATATCTGTCCTGATCTGTATCTTCAATTCTCAGTATGAATTTTCCACCATGTCTTTTGGCAATCAAATATTCATATAGGGCGGTGCGAAGATTTCCTATATGCATATAACCTGTCGGACTTGGTGCAAATCTGGTTCTGATTTCACCGGCCATACTTTGGTCTCTCCTTTACATTTGCAGACGTTTGTCTGTACTGACATTTCTTTTGATTATATTATTCACATTAATATTAGTCAAGAAACAGGGTAAAATGTACAGCTCCGACGAGTAAAATTATTTCTTGGTAGTTTGGGATATCTATTCAGGCAAGACATATGTTAAAAATTACCATACAGTAAATTTCATTTTTTGCCGGAAGCATTACACCATATTAACCG
>JAEYRF010000206.1 GCA_023409615.1 Bacillota bacterium
ACAATATTATCTATAAATTTTACAAAATATTTTACAAAAAAATGGGCTGTTCGACAATTACAAAACTGCGATTAGCTAAACAATTTAGGAGCAGTCTGAAGCACTCCAAGTACCCTTTGTCATCTATAAAACGCCTTAAAAAATGGGCTAAAAAATGCACTTTTTAAGTCCATTTTTTGCCCATTTTTCGTTCTAAAGCTACAACGTCTTGTGGTTAAACCGTCTTATTTCTTCTTATCACCACTATTCGTCATCATTATTACGCACTCAACGTGCCTTGAGTGGGTAAAAAAGATGTCGTACCCCTCTGGTATCCCCTTGGCGGCAGGGTATCTTTCTGAAACAGTCGCCTGGGCAGGCAATTTTTTTGTGTTTCGGCGTCTGTTATCGCTATACAATTCAAGTAAATTGTAAGCAATAAAACCTTCAAAAGTGTGTTCACCTCTTGAAGGCTTTATTCAATACAATTCTTACATGCAAATTATAGCTTATGTATTTCTGTTATCTTTTAAATAAAATGCATACACTATCTTTCATTAAATCGCCTATATACATCAAGGAAGCCCTGATCCAGAATCGACAAAGCTTTTTCCTTGATATCTTTCGGAATACCATAAGCCGCCTCAGCGATGCTGCCAGTTATCGCCGCAAGAGTGTCGCTGTCACCGCCTAGTGAAATTGCATTTCGTATAGCGTCTTCAAAATCAACACTTTCAAGAAAAGCAATTATCGCCTCGGGTACTGTTTCCTGGCAACTCTCATTGAAACGGTAATTTGGCCGTATTTCATCAAGAGAACGGTTTAAATTATAGCCATATTTATTCTCAATATAAGCCTTAATCTCTTCTTTTGTTTTTCCCATGCGAGCAAGGAATATGGCTGCAGCTGTTGCCTGAGCCCCCTTGATTCCCTCTGGGTGATTATGCGTTACAGCAGCACTGATCTCAGCATATTTCTCTACCTCTGAAAGAATATCGAAAGCCCAAGCCACCGATGAAACCCGCATAGCCGATCCGTTCCCCCAGCTGTTATATGGATTGATGTCATCGGAAAACAGCCAACTGCCAAAACGTCCACCATATCCTGAATCAGGGTATAAACGACCATATTTTTTCATGGCGGCAATGAAATCTTCATCATCGCCGCCATTCATCAATCCTTCTGCTATTGCAAGTGTCATGACCGTATCATCAGTAAAAAAACATTCGGAGTTGAATAGAGGAAAATTTTTGGTCTTTATATTGTTCCATTCATAAACCGAACCTACTATATCTCCAATAATAGCACCGATCATAATTATCTCCTGCCGCCACGTTTCTTGAAATCCTCGTCAATACGTTCCTTCCAATTTTCAGATATCGAGCGGTTAGCACGTATAGAGCTTACCGTTTCGCTGATCACTTCATAATTTAATAACGCACCTTCACTGTCTGCATTATAGTTTGTTGCCCTGTCTTTACTAATGCCGAAACGTTCTGCAGTTGAAATAGCGTCTATGTTTGCGCCAAGAAAGATAAACTCCCAGCCATATTTGCTTTTTTGATGCTCAATCATTTGGCGCACTTTATCATAGCTGTATTCACGGCTTGCGTTTTCCATGCCGTCTGTGGTTATCACAAACATTACATGTTCGGCACGCTCATCTTCGGCTGTATGCTTCTGGACATTACCTATCTTATTAATTGTTTTACCCACTGCATCCAGCAACGCAGTATTACCACGCACATAATACTCCTTATCTGTAATAGGAGATATCCCCCGAAGATTGATGCGGTCATGCAGCAGCTCATACTTGTCATCAAATAAAACTGTGGTAATAACAGCCTCGCCGGGTTCCTTTTTCTGTTTTTCAAGCATGGCATTATAGCCGCCAATTGTGTCGCTTTCAAGACCGCTCATCGAGCCGCTTCTGTCAAGAATAAATACCAGTTCAGTTAAATCTTTTTTCATAATGTTTTCCTCCAAATCGTCATTTATTGTGATTCAAGGATAACATTTCTTATTTTCTGATCGGTCGCATGACAAGAGACAAATTGCTATAATTTTGGAATTATCATTTGCATCTTTAATCCTGTGGCATCGGTCTTAATCTCGTCCTCATCAGGTATTGTTGCACTTCTTCCTTTAACAGCAAGTCTTCCTACAAGAGCCAAGCAAACTGCATCCACAACGTCATCCCTGTATTTTGTAAAAAGCGGATGTTGAGTAACATCCGCCCGGCCAATCCCGTATTTTTCTAGAATCTCCAGACGCTTTTCAATGCCTTGTTCATCTGATTTTTTCTCTATAACTGGATTGCCGCCGTTTAACAAGGCAAAACAAACTTCGGGATGACTTTCATGCAAAACATTTTTCCACGCTTCGTTTTCCTGAAGGAAAATATCAATTTCATTAACTGCATCACGAATGCCCATAGTCATATAGTTTGCGCCGGCATTTAACGCTTTGCTTATATTCCAAGCTTCTGCAACTGTTTTTGCCCTGGCCACACTTCTAAACGGAACCGGAAAAATCGAGGACGATTTCCCTTTGAGGATTTTGCGCGCTGCATTCTCCGGTCGATGTGCTGCTTCTTCTCTGCTGTCTGCAAGACCTATAGGAATATCTATTATGAATTTGTCAGCTGTTTTGTGTGCATCAAGCACATCAGCTATTCTATTATATCGTGCGATTGATAATCTTCTGCCCGAAAGCACCGCTGTCATCCAACCGCCGTCGCACCCATCAATTCCGACTGTTTTAAATATTTGAGCATCTGATGTCAGCTGGTTATATATATCGATAAACTCATTTTTCACATTTATGAAATCCCGTTGCGTAAAATCCGGTCGGCTTTTAAGCTCCGGTTCACAATCAAACACTTTTTCACCAAGCAAATTTATAAACTCATAATAAAGCAAAGCGTCATCAATTTCTTTAATCGTGTCCGGACTTACATCCGAAACGTTAAATTTCTCGTATATTGCCTTTTGAAGCCTTTCTTCAATATCCAGATACTGCGGCAACAGTTTCTTGACAGGTCTTGTTATATCGCTCATGTATGCTTCACTTGCATCATGGAGCAGGCAAGCAAGCTGTACGTCTTTTGAATAGCCTTTTGCTCTTGCTTCCAAAGAACAGTTTATTGAATGCTGTGCCACAGAATAAAAACTGTTAAAATGCCCATTTGCTCTGCACATATGTGCTAATGCATGGGCAATATCGTTAATATCTATATCATCTTTATTTGGGTTATGCGGTGTAAAATGAATCTTTGAATTCGTAGTTATGTAACTCATTTGTATTAACCTCTTTTTTTACTGTTAAGCAAATAATAGATCCTTAATTCAGCTAAACTCCTAGGAGGTTTTGATCGAAAGCAAATAAGGCTTCATTGATTTCAAAAATATTGTAGTTTCCTTCATCTAAAAAGTATTGAATGATAATATCAAATTTACTGCTGTGAGAAAGAGCAAATCCGGCTTTAAGCAGCAGATCTTTGGTTTCATCTAGGTTCAGCCTCAATGCTATGGCAAAGGCAATAGCGGTAGGTTTGCTCGGTTTGTAATTTATGTCGTTTCGGATTTTAGAAAACAGTTTCCGGTCTATATTGGCCTTTTTATATGTTTCCGCATCTGTCATGCCTTTTTCGTCAATTAGGCGCAGCAACATCTGTGAGAAGGTTTCATCCATATGTTTTACAACATCATCAAGACTGCGTTTGCGCTTTGACGCTGGTGCAGATGCTTCCATAGGTGAAAGCATTGGTTCTTCCAAACAGTATTCTTTCAGAATATGTCGTTCTTCAAATCTGTTGCTTCGGTCAATCGGATGCTCTTCTATGTATTTGTCATCAATGTATTGCGTTATGGATGAGAACAGCTTTTCAGACAGAGAAAATGCCGCCTTGTCAAACACTACCAAGTACACCATCATGTCATTGCTCAAAAGGAAGTCACCAATTACGGAAATTGCGGTTTTCAGCGCTCTGTCCTTGGGATACCCAAAGGCGCCTGAAGATATCAACGGGAATGCAATACTTTCCAAGCTATGTTTTTTTGCCAATGCAAGTGAGTTTTTGTAACAATCAGCAAGCAGCTTTTCCTCATTGCCATTACCGCCGTGCCAAACGGGGCCAACGGTGTGTATAACATATTTTGCAGGCAGTTTGTACCCTTTTGTAATCTTTGCTTGTCCGATTTCGCATCCGCCAAGGATTCGGCATTCAGCAAGCAGTTCCAACCCTGCAGCTTTATGGATTGCCCCATCTACGCCACCGCCCCCGAGCAAAGATTTGTTTGCCGCATTGACAATTGCATCAGCATGAACTTTCGTTATATCATTACTGATTATTTCAAGCGGCATAATCGCACCTCCAAGTCAAGTTTTGGTAATCAAAAATCTTGATTTGATTTTGGGGTATAGGCATAATTACAGTTAGCATGCCTATGCCAGTAATATCCATGAATGAATAAAGCTAAAATAAGTTTATTATCCGGAAATATATTCTACTGCAGCATTATAAGCCGTTGAATATATTGACTTGGACCTAATTGGACCAATTTGCTGTGCCCTCATTAATGAATCTTGATCATTTGTAAGAATTTCGTGGATAGTCAGAAATCCAGCATCTTTTAACCTTTTAATTTGCTTCGCAGATATGTCAAGTGATTCGATAGGTTTTTGAAGTATAATTTCTAGTGCTAGGTTAGTGCCTTCAAACCCATCTTTTATTGCCGGATTGTCAATCAATGACCTGAAAACCGGAGAATTTGCTCCATAATCAGTGAATATTTTTTGCGAGAGTCCGCTGTATAATTCTTTACAGCGTTCAACGCTTGATTTACTTGATTCGCTTGCTACTACAACTCCGATGTTTATTTGATATCTATCATAAACAGATGTTCGAACCTTGGTTCCTTCAGTATGCAGTTGAACTATTCCTGTATACTCTAAAATTCGAATCGCATTTTTTACCTTCTCTGCAACATCACGTTGAACAGCAAAATATGTAGTTTGCTTAGGCTTCCTATCAGTGTTTTTCTTTATTGTTTCAGGCATAACTGAAGTTTCTAAAAAGATCCTGCTCCAGTCAATAAGTTCTTTATGCCCTTTGTATGTATCTGACAGTCTGGTATGCTCGTCCCAAATTTGTACACGGTAAAAATCAATTATTGTATCGTTGACATCAGTTCTTCTTAGTGTTTTAAATTCTTTGCTTGCTTGTTCAATACTCTTAAGCAGAAGTCGAGGATTGCCACTTGAACAAATGATAAGGGCATCTAATTCTTGTCCTTTTTCTTTAAACTTAGAAAAAACAGCATCCGAACTTTGCTTTTCAACGATCTCGCGCATGCTTTTAAAATAATCTTTGTCCATGATATCTCTCTCAACACGCCTAATGAGGATATCATGAAACTTTTGCAAAGTTCCATAATAAGTAATGCCAGGATAGACAGCAGCTTTGCAGCATATATATGGGCTTCTTAAGTCTCTAATCATTGAAAAAAATTCACGTTGCTGTTCAGGTATAAAATTATGACATGCTTCGTCAAATAGAAAAACAACTTTTTCAATTTGATACTCTTTGCAAAATTGTTCAATCAATATTTTTACACTATCAATTTCGTTAATGAACTTGATATTGTTTTTTTCAATTCCAAGTATTTCAATTACTCTTTCATAATTAAGATCAAGCTTTTGATTCCATGTTTCTTCGAGTATTTTAATAAATTCATCAAGTGAATTCGATTCATCAGTGTCAGTTTTAAAAAGCATTTCAAAGGGATTATTACCTCTTGTTATTATACCTTTACCTAATAATGCACTTCTAAATGCATTTAATATTTTTGAAATCATCCAGTATCGAAAATGGTTACTATTCAACGTATTATTGACCAAAATTCCTTTTACAAATGATGAAAATACAGGAAGATACCTCTTAGTTCGAAATTCTTCATTTAGCTCAATTTCTGCCATTTTCAACAGCATTGTTTTCCCGACTCCGCGACTTCCAACTAAAAGCATTTGATGTTCTGATTTCAAATTATTTATTAGTTCTCTATCTTTAGCAGTCTCGACAAAAACATCCTTGATGACTTCGTCTTTAAAATCCTCAGTTCTGATAATGAAGCTATTCATTAGTATATTTCAAACTCCTTCCTAAGTTTTTCAAACAATTCATAATACTGATCACTTTTATTACCAAAACGAGCAAAAAGAAGAATATTCAAAATTTTTATGGATTCCTCACAAACCTCAAGCGTTTTCTTGCACAATTCCTTGTTGTATGAGATCTTTGGATCACCCAATAAAGAGATATATCCATATTTCCCATGAACGTATTCAGAACATTCTCGATAAAGATTTTTAGCTCTCAATCTGACCAGATCGAAATTGCTGTCTTTAAGAAATAGATCTACGTATTTGCTAGAAAAAACCCCTCTATCTTCATCAAAGAAATTTGACCATGAAATATCCTCTTTGTTCTCTTTCCAAAGCAGGAATGACAAGTTATCATCTTTGAATTTAATAAGCGCAACACCTAATTCCAACGCACTCCGAGTACTAATGAAACTATGTCTATACATACCTGTCAGTGATAGCTGCAAAGATACGAATAGATCATAGATTATTTCATTGATTAATTCGTTCTCAATCGCAGAAGCTCTTGTTCTGTAGGCATCTATTAACTCAGTAATTTTCCCCACATCTATTTGATTATCATTAAGTGCAACCGATAGGTTTCCGGCCATCTCATGATTTGCCTTTTCAAATATTAACTTAATATCCATTCCCATCCTCCTGTTTAGGGCCCTAGATCTCAAATATACATTTTGATTAGCCCTCTGATATGAGAACAAAGCGATGCTTTCACTAATTGACTCACAAAAATTAAGCATGAGTACATATGCACAAAAACGCATGCGATTGGCGCTGAAGGAAATTGTGGGAAAAGATTGAGTCTGACTCCAGATAAGGATTTAAGAAGTATTGATTACTAATAATCTCAGTAATTAAAAATATACTCAGCAATCTCACTTTTAATAGGTTGCTTATTAAGAATCACCCAACCATACTTTTTACCATATTCAGTAATCATTTTCCCCCTAAATTCCTCAGACAGCTGTTTTCTCTTTTCTATGTCAAATTCCTTAATCATTTGAAATGGAATACGATACCTGTAATATCCATTATCCCATATCAAAAGATCATCTTCGAAACATAATCCTGTTATACGTACTATACTTTTGATTTCATTATTGACTTTAAATAAAAGAAGATCTCCAGAATTCCACCTCTTTATGCTTGATTTTTCATCTCCCCACAAGCCATATTCCAGACATAATTCATACTGCTTTTCATCAATTGAAGCAACTCGCATAATCATACTCTCACCTCATAAGTAATTAGTAGTTTATATTACCCAAGCCTTTCCGCCCTCGTACAAGCTTTGCTTCCCGCACTTTGGGCATGGATATTTTTCAAGGCTTATCGTTTGTCCTTGCATCCATGTGCTTCGGTTATAGCATTTTCAATCGATTTCAGTGTAATAGCAGCAGTTATCTCATCATAAAGCTTAGCAAGTCTTTCATCACGCAATGATTTTTTTAACTCACATTCCCAAACTACAATTACTCGCCAGCCGTTCTTTTGTAAAACGTCAACATTTTCAGCGTCCCGCTGACGATTACGTTCCAATTTAGGCTTCCAGTATTCGAGATTAGACTTAGGCATCACGAACCCTGGGCATCCGCTTTGTGAATGCCAAAAACAACCGTTAACAAAGACAACTGTTCGATATTTGGGGAAAACAGCATCTGGCTTGCCTGGATATCGTTTGTCGTTTTTTCTGTATCGAAGCCCCTTTGAAAAGAGATACTTTCGTACAATTTCTTCAGGTTTAGTGTTTCCGCTTCGAATCCGCGACATATTATAACTGCGCTCTTCAGGAGAATGATTATCTGCCAAAAACACCCCTCCTATCAGATACAGTAATATACTTCTTTCCCGGGCAGTTTGATGTTCGGAATCCAAATCTGCCTGCCATTCCATCCTTTATCTTTATTACCGGTGATTTTATACATTGTAAGTACAGCCTCGTCGGTAATTGAATCGCCCAAAGCTCGATCAGTCGGCGAAAGCAATGTTCCTGTACCTTTACCTATATCCCTGTTACACCGAACAATTAGTTTGCCTTGAGCTGAGGGGTTTTCAGTCCTGATCGTTTGTATAAATCCCTTAAAATCCTCAGGCTCCCAGTCATCAGATTCTGAGATAATATTATCAAGAATTTCCTCAAACAGCCGAAGGTTAACGGAATAGGTATCATCTCCGAAGCGTTCAAGAATTCCATCCAATGTACTGATATCCTTATTTTCAGGGTAAAACGGGAAGTAGTTAACTCCGCCTGTAAATGTTTTAACAACCCCATCATCAAGTACATTTTTTCTGGTTGGGCGGAGTTTTTCGGGATAGTGAATATTCACTTCTTCCGGGTGTCCTTTTTCAATTTGAGCAATTATACTGTTGTTTGCAGCATTGATTTCCGCAAACAGCTTATAGAGCACCGGCGGAATGAATACCCTCATTAATCCTAAATCGCGATCATATCCGAACATACGAGAATGCTGCCACATTGTGTCAGCCTGCGGGCTTTTTGCAACACGGCAATAATATGTGGTTTGAAGTTTCGGAATTGTAACACCGCGCCCGAGGCTGTTACCTCCGACAATAATATTCACCCCGGACTCATACTTTACATTATCCTCGAAAGAATTCCGAGAGTTTATGACAAGAATATTAACTCCGTCAGTTTCAAGCATCAGAGTTATATTTTCCATTATCACATCAAACGGGCTGATACTCGGCTTTGTTGCTGCAAGGTCATTGTAGACCGCTGTAAAAGCATCATTAACAAATGGTTCATCAATCGACTGGAAAATTTCATTCAAATAATCTCCGACTTTTTCAGCGAACTTCTGATGTTGGTCAGTTTTGACACTCGGATGTATTAAAAAGTTCGAAACCGTTCCCCCGTTCAGGAAAATCTCAGCAGATGAAACGAGATGGTAAAGGACAGCCTTTTTGAGGCCGTTTTCGGCAAATTCATCATCCTTAAGCAATTCTGTTGCCTCCTCATTATCAGTGAGAATGACATAAGGCGGGCAATCATATGGAAACAACTCATTTCCTCCAATATAGCCTTTACCTGGCGAAAAATAATGAGTAAAATACGGACGCCATCCGCTTTGATATGACTGCAGAAGCAAAGCTTGAGGGGTTCCTGTAACCTGTATATAAATGCTGCTTGAGGCAGTCTTTTTAATTTCCTCTAAATTTTTGTTGACCGAGCTTTGTTTGTTTTTATTAATCAGCGTATTTAAGCTTGCAGCATCTGCCTCATCGTCCACGATGAATAAAGGATTGCCTTCGCAGAAATGAGAGGAAGAAAAGTTATTCTTCCAGCGTTTTAAAACCTGACTGTTCTTCTTAAGAACAATAATAGCAGGACGCTTCATATTGTTTGTAAAGAAAGAGTATTCATCAGATTCTCCGCAAACGCAGAAATCAGGCAAATCCTTTCTCACACGATAAAGAGTCTGCTGCTGTAAAAGGTTATTGTCCGTAGTCAAAAGGACAAAAAGTTTGAAGCCCTCATCGGCAGCAGAACAAATAAGTCCGAAAAGATGACTGGTCTTTCCGCTTTGAACATTACCTTCGAGCAAACTCACAACGTGATCTTTATATGAGAATGTCGAAATATAAGCCGGAGTAATTTTATCTACTGTATCCTTTACTGCTTCAGCAAGCGCAGGATTTCCGCCCTTCGTTAAATGATTGAGATAATTATCTAAGTAACGCATTAATTGTTCACCCCAAAATCAAGATACCATAGATTTCCTGTGCCAACTTTTGTAAGGGAAAAGTTATCCCTTCCGTATTGCCGAAACGTTTCAGGAGTGACAGGTTGTCCTACTCCAAGTACTCCTGCATTTTCCAATCGGCCTTTTATCCATTTGCCGAGAATTTTCAAATCGTCTTCCGAACGGAAATTCTTACTATAATCACCGCTGACTTTGCATGAGAATTTCCACCCGTCGTCAGTTATAACGTCAAATACTGCTCCAGCTGTTTCTTTCTGCGGATATCCTGCCAAGGATGTTACGGTGCTTGGAACAATCAACTCCACTTCGTACCAATGCCGAGGCTGAACTACTCCGGTTCTTGTCACCAATCGTCCTTTGCCAAAAAAAACATTAAGGTTGCTTTTTTCAGGCACTCTTCCATCTTTCACAAGCGGGATTACAAAGCGAGTATCCGTTAACGCACTGACACAGTCAGCTAATCGATCATGAGGGATCTTCTCGACATGCTCGTGGCTCTCTAATAGAGGATTATTTTGTCGGAAATCACTTATTTCGCAATCAGCAAGATTGTCTGTAGCTTTCACAGAGAGCTCTTCAATAAAACTGCGCATTTTCTTTGCATACTCCGGTTCACGAAAGAACGAAGAAGCCTCGTAAGTCCGGCTCCCGCTTTCAACAATACTGCTTAGGTTATTAGAGCCTATTATTCCTGCAAATGCGCCGCTTGAGTCTGAGTAACAATATAGTTTCCCGTGAAATTTAAACGGCGTAACTAAGCGTACTTCCCCTCGTCCTTCTCCCCGCAAATAATTATTCAAGTCGCTCGCAGCGTTGTATTCAAGTTTAGTAAATTTGTCCCAACGGTGCATCCCAATAAGCAAATTAAGAGTCTCAATGTTTGAGTTATAAGCTACGGTCTGTTTAAGTTCAGCCAATGAATCTGCAGTAATGTAACCGACAGCTATATCCATCCGTATTGCTTCGGGAATAAGCGAATAAAAAGTGTCGGCAAATGTACGATACGGCGTATCAAGAGGCTTGTAATTGGAAAAAAGAAATTCCATTGTATATATCCTCCGTCAATTCATCTCTGAGGTTACGTAATCCAAACGTTCTTTCACGGTCATTTTTGATAGCTTATCAAAAATATCATTTAAATCAATATGTTCATATTCGCCCGTAAACAATGGCAGTAATCTGCGTGCCACAGCACGTACTCCTTCCGGCGGTACGGCATTGCCAATTTGCCTCCGGACTTCAGTGATATTTCCGATGAATTCGAAATCATCCGGGAAGGATTGAAGCCGAGCGCGTTCCCGATTGGTCAGGGGCCTCGGTTCGGGATAATGATATCCCCATGTACCTCCGCCTCCGGCAGCAATAATTGTTTTAGCAGGTTCATTACGATTAATTCTTCTATATACATGGCTTATCATGCCTTTGACATACAGCGGATCATCTTTAGGGATATCTGTGAAATTACCTCCTTCAGGTATACGTTCGAGCATTTGCCTTGTTTTAGGAAGACAATTGATAGGCTCATTATTAAACCGAACATTTTCAACTCCCTCAAAAGCATCACCTGCCGTAACATACGGATGCGCCCGCCCTTCCCCATGAGAGGGAAGCGGATGGATGAAATTAAATCCCGTGTCTTTGCGCACGCCGACGATTAACAGCCTCTCACGGAACTGCGGTACGCCGTAATCGGCGAAATTGTAAAGATGAGGCTTAACAACATAACCTGGTTCTATGGATTCAAAATCCTTTATAATAGTTTCAATTGCCTTTCTCTTGTTAGCGGTCAGTAAACCCTTGACATTCTCAGCAATAAAGGCTTTCGGCTTTTTTGCATCAACAAACTCAAGAAAATGCCTATATAGCCCTCCGCGCTTGCCATTCAACCCAGGCTGCTTCCATATTACAGAGAAGTCTTGGCACGGGAAACCGCCGAGTACGATATCACACTCAGGGATAGACTTATCTTTATACGGATCAATTTTTGTAATGTCTTCAAGTCTTATTACATCCCCAAAGTGTTTTTTGAATGATGCCACAGCCCATTCAGAAAAATCGTTTGCCCAAACGGTAGTGTATCCTTCGAGATGGAATCCTAAGTCCAGGCCGCCACAGCCCGAGAATATCGATAAGATTTTCGGGGAAACGGGCTTCTTCCCATTGTCACTCATAGCCAAAACTCCCTAACTATATAAATTTTCACTCTGTTTCACACTTGCTAAGTATTAAGAGTTCATTAACATCGCATTTAAAAAGACAGCAAAGTCTCTGCACTGTCTCGAAATCAATACGGGTAGCCCTATCATTATAAAGGCTTGAAATAGTGTTCCTTGACAATCCAGTTTTTTCATGAACGTCTTTGATTGAATACCTATTCTTTCCCATTAGCGTTGAAAGATTGCTTTTGAGACGCAAAGATTCGTCCGCACCCATGTTCAGGTTCACACTCCTTAATAAACTACATCTTAATTATTTTAACAAGGATATTTAGCATTGTCAATAGGATAGTTGCCGCAAATCCGTTATTTCACATGAAGATTATGGAAATCATGGCACATAAAACAGGCATAAACAGAACCAACTGTAGCTTATAACGAGTCTTAAACGAATTTTTTATATACCTAAAAAATGTGAATTCTACATTAGTAACGCTGAGGATTTTAGTCTTAACAGATGCTATTTCTAGGCAGGAACAGCTTATTAGATGCCTCCGCCTCTTTTTAATCAAAGTATGAAACCCTCTGGTTCATCACGATTCCGGATTTGAATTGAATTTCGATCAGATCGTCCTTGACGGCCTTGATGTTCTGCAGGAGCCTCCTGACCAAGTCGTTGTCAAATTCTCTGACCTCGCAGGTGGTTTTCTTCAGGCAGGAGTCCATATCGTCGAGCCTCTGCTGAAAATTTGCCGCCATTTTCTGTTCCCGCACCCGCTCTAGCTTTTTTTGTTTCAGATCGTTTATCTGCTCGGAGATCCCTTTGTACCGCTCGTCGAAATCCTCCGTGACAACACCTTGCTTGGCGTTTTCCTCTATCAGAGCCAGCATCTCACCCTGCAGCTTTTCTATCTGCCCGTCATATTCGGTGGAGATGTTCCTGGTGGAGTAGCTGCCGATGACCCTGATGACATTCTCTCTGAAGGCACCGACAAACTCGCCCCGATTTTCCACGACGCTGTTGATGGCGGTCATTACCGCTTCATGGAGGACATTTTCTTTAAACGTAGGGGAGTGCTTGCAGTTCTTAGTCCCGTTCTTCAGACGGTTCTCGCACCGCCACACCGCGCTTTTCTGTCCGTATTTCGACCATACCTGCCTGCGGTAGGGCTGACCGCATTCCTTGCATACCATAATGTCTGATAAAGCAAATTTGGAGCTGTACTTGCTTTTTTCCTTTTCCTGTTCCTGCTTTGCCCTGCGGGCTGCCGCCGTCTTACTCAGGCTTGCCCGTCTCGCTTTTTCTTCCTGTACCTGATAAAAAAGCTCCTTGGGGATAATGGCTTCGTGATCATCCTCTATGTAATACTGAGGGACGATTCCATCGTTCTTAACTCTTCTTTTGGTGAGGAAGTCTATGGTATAGGTTTTTTGCTGGAGAACGTCACCCATGTATTTTTCATTGCTCAGCATCTTGTTGATGGTACTGTCCCACCACTTGGTTCCGCCGGTAACGGTGGTAATGCCTTCCGACTCTAATAGCTTGGCTATCTGTATAACGCTGCTTCCTTCAAGGTAGAGCCGGAAAATCCGTCTGACCAGCTCCGCTTCCTCCGGTACGATAACCAGTTCGCCGTTTTTATCCTTGGTGTAGCCTAAAAACTTATTGTGGTTCACCGAGACGACGCCATTCTCAAACCGTCTGACAAGACCCCACCGGGTGTTTTCACTCAGGTTCCGGCTTTCCTCCTGCGCCTGGCTGCTCAGGATGGTTATTAATAGCTCGCCGGTACCCTCCAGTGTGTTCACGCCTTCCTTCTCGAAGAACACGGCTATGTTCTTTTCCTTGAGCTTACGAATGTTCTGGAGGCTGTCCACCGTGTTTCTGGCGAAGCGGCTGACTGACTTGGTTATAACCATGTCGATCTTTCCGGCCATGCAGTCCTCGATCATGGCGTTGAAGTCATCGCGCTTTTTGGTGTTTGTAGCACTTTTACCGTCATCGGCGTAGATTCCGGCGAGCTTCCAGTTGGGATTGCTCTTTATTTTTTCGGTATAGTAGGAAACCTGGGCTTCGTAGCTGGTTTCCTGCTGCTCCAGAGTGGTGCTGACGCGGCAGTATGCCGCTACCCGCAGGGCTTTATGCTGGGGCTTTATGCTCCTGTCGTACTCCGGTCGGGATGGTATCATGGATATGCTTTTCTTTTTAGCTGTCGCTGTCTGCATCATGTTTCTCCTTCCTTGGTTTAGTATCCGGCTTCCATGGTCAGGCCGTTTATAAATTCAAACACCAGCCGGTGGTCGGCGTGGACCATGATTTGCCTAACCACTGCCAGAAACAGTTCCTCATCGAATTCCGTGAGAGGCTCTCGGCGTGAGAATGCCTGTTTCATTTTCTCTGCGTTATGGTCGGCGTCATCAATTCTCGCCGTTTTATAGAGGGCTTTTGCCCTGTTAAAAATAAGAGCCGGAAGCTCTTTGGACGAATACCGCCCTTCTGCTTCCAGCTCTTTAATTTTCTGATCCAATTCTTGAAATTCGTGGTTATTAGGGATTGGCTCTTTCGGGAGTCTCCGGTCGAGGATTTGCAGTCGTACCAGAATTCGGTTGGCTGCCTCAAGGAAGGCCCTTTCAATCTGCTCATCCGAGAGGAAACCGCACCGACAGCACACTCGGTTCTTGTAAATATATCTCTTGCACTTCCAGAAGGACTTCTCCGACGTTCTGCCGCAGTGCTCAATGTATTTGCGGTAAACCTCGCCGCATTCTCCGCACCGGAGCTTTCCGGTGAATGGATATTGGCAGTTCGCGCTGTTTGGCTGGATGCTTCGCCCCAGCTGTTCACAGCGTTCTTTACGGCGTTTCTGCGTTTGCTCAAAAAGCTCGGCGCTAATCATCTGCGGGTAGAATTCATCCCCAAGGTATTTGACATTCTCCAGTATCTTGCCGATGGAGCCATGGTTCCATGAGGCTTTGTTGTTAGCATTGGGAAAGCCCATTTGGGTCAGTTGCTTTGCAAGTGCAAAGGTGGAGGCGCCGGACAGATAGTCTGAAAATATCTTTTTCACAGCAGCCGCCTTTGCCTCATCAAATTGTATTTTGCCGTCCACCAGCTTATATCCGATGGGCATATGCCTTTGCATCATCTTTTATTTCCTCCTTCCTGCAGGGTTCGGACAGCTCCAGCAGGTTGATGAGCCGGAAGGTGATTTGTCCGTTTTTCTGTACGATGACTTTGTCTATCGCCTGTAAAAATAAATCCTCACGGTATTCTTCAATGACGTGAGGATTGTTTCTGATTAGCTCTATTAGCTGTTCTGTTCCGGCTATTTCTCTGTCGAAGCCATTATTGTCCAATAGCTGGCTTCGTTTCTTTTTTGCGGCGGCAAGCTCTATAGCCAGGGCGTTTTGCCGCTCTATAAAAACTGCATGGTCGATATACCCCTTCGATACCAGTCTGCTGAGTATATGACCCTGCTCTGTCAGCTCCATAATCCGGTTACTGCATTCCCCGATTTCCTGCTCCTGCTGTTCGTCTATCCGAAGCTTTTTGAGCAGCTCCAGAAGGGGAGTGAGGATTTCGGTATAATTACTTACGAGCTTGTTCCACATCAAAGTGAAAGTCCATTGAACGTCATCCTCTCGGACTGCCTTTTGGCTGCATTTGGTGCTGTCGAAAATGTGCTGACGGCAGCACCATTGGATTTTCTCATATGGCTTGCCGATGTAAATTTTCTGCCTCCGGAACAGACTGCCGCATTCACCGCAGAGGATTTTACTACTGAAGGCATACCGGCTTTGGTATTTCTCCAAATCGTCCACCCCCATCTGTTTTCTGCGGTATTCAAAGATTTCTTTTACTGCCTCCGCCTGTTCGTATGAGATAATGGCTTCATGATTGTCCTCAATCAGATATTGGGGAAGTTGACCTTTGTTTCTCTGCCTCTTAAAAGGCAGCACTTCTGTGGTTATGGTTTTCTGATGAAGCAGCTTGCCAGTATAAATGGGATTTAGGAGCATTTCCTTTATCACACCGTCATTCCATTTCTCAGCCGAGCGTATCGTGGGGAGTCCTTCCTCTGATAAATCCTTGGCGATGGCATATGTACCTTTGCCGTTCAGGTATTCACGGAAGATGCGGCGAACCACTTCGGCTTCTTCCTCCTGTATGACCAGTTCTCCGTTTTCATCCTTGGTATAGCCGTATGCTGGAGTGCCGAGGATGAAGGTTCCATCCTGAAAGCGCTTTACTGCCGCCCATTTGTTGTTGGTGGAGACGCTTTCCGCTTCTCCCTGTGCCAGAGAGCTTAAAATGGTCAGCATCTGTTCGCTTTTCTCCGACAGGCTGTTGATGCTTTCCTTCTCGAAAAAAACAGCGACGCCAAGCTCCTTTAATCTCCGGATTGCCTGAATGCTGTCTACTGTGTTTCTTGCGAAGCGGGTCACGGATTTCGTGATAATCATATCGATTTTGCCATCTTCGCAGTCCTTCATCATCCGCAGGAAGTCATCTCTTTTTTGGAGCTTCGTCCCGCTTCGGGCTTCGTCGGCATAAATACCTGCGAACTGCCACTCCTCGTGATTTTCAATCAGGCTTTTATAATATGCCAGTTGTACAGAAAAAGAATTCTGCTGCTCACGGGAGTCGGTGCTTACCCGACAGTAGGTGCAAACCCGCATCTGGGGCTGTAGCTGTTTTGCAATCTGTTGCTTAACAGGATCTATTCTTACTATTTTCTTTGCCATGGTATTTCTCCTTTCTCGCGTATTTGGCCTCCTGTTAGCAACACACAATACCACAGAAAAAATCATATATCCAGGTGTTTTTACGCATATACCTTAGAAAGTTCGGGTGTGAAGGTTTCTCTGTTCAATTCGTCTATTTTCTTGTACTCAGCAGGGGAGATAAGGCCGTTACGGAGCATTATATTCAACAGCTTTAACGCCACCTTGTATTTCACCTCATTGGCTGACTGATCCTTTGACATCGCGTACCCTCCCTTACTGCATGGAAAGGTAAGGGCTTTGCTCCAGCTGAATTTCACCCTCCAGCGGTGAATAAAGCCCGATGCCCAACTGTTCCAAGCCTCGGATGAATTCCAGAGTCTTGGCGGTATCCCGTCCTAAACGGTCAAGCTTCTTAACCAGTAAAACATCCATTTTGCCTTCTCCGGCGGCCTTCGTAACCTCGGCGAGACCGGCGCGATCAAACTCCATACCGTTGCCGAGATCTTCGGAGCACCCAACAACTTCAAAGCCCATCTGCTCGGCATAATCCATAAGCTCCTTTTTCTGTCCTTTTAAGGCTCCGTGGGCATCCTCCGGTGCATCAATACGGCAGTAAACCCAGGCTTTCTTCTGCTCCTGATGATTCCAGAAGGCTTGGGCTTCCTCCATGCTGACAATCACTATGTCATCAGGCTTCTTATCGCCCATCTGCATGGGTACTAGCTCTTTTGTGATTTCCCGAAGGAGCTTCTGATCAGGGCAGCGGTTGATAAATTCGCCAAAGGTATTCAATATCAGCCTGTCCAGCATATCCGTCAGGACAATTTTGTCCGCATGCTTCTTTTTCAGTATGATAAAGCTGGCGATGTTGGACGGAGACTTCACAATGTAGTATTCCTGCCGCTCTCCATCAAGCCCGTACACATATCCAACAACGAGATCCTTTTTTAGCAGTTCTGCTAATACTTCCTTTTGCATATCGATTTCCTCCTTGATATTTTTGTTTTAATCTCAGAAGGATACGGCAGGACGGAAAAAACCCGCCCTGCCGCATAGTTTCCAAGATCAAAAAATGATCTGCTTGTTCTTCATTGCGAATTGACGCTTCTATTCGACACTACTTCCCGAAGCGAAAAGAGCCTTACGGCTCTCAGGGCGACAGCATAAACGGCTTGTGGTCAATAAGCCTCATAGGAATCTCACCTCTCCCAGGATCTCTGCGAGCCGCCCCCATTGCTTGAGTCTGTGGCTGGACGGAAGTAGC
>JAEYRF010000238.1 GCA_023409615.1 Bacillota bacterium
GAGCCGGTCGAAGAAAATATGGAACAGGAAAACATTGCATAGAAAGCGCATGAGGCGGACGACTTTCGCCGTCCGCCTCATACATACAAGCTTTGTTCACAAAATGTCCCTATGAACGTTAATAGAATGATTACAGGGCTTTTTATTTAGGCCATTTGTGTAACAAATCTGGCCAAAATAGATACAAAACAAGAGGGTCAGGATTTTTAACACTGGGGCCAAAGGCAGAAAAATATGCGAGAATTGCTTCATTGCCGAGGGAGGAATCAATATCGCCTGAGAGTTTTCCTTCTTCCATAAACTGCATGATTATCGGAAGAGCGTGAGTGGCAGTCATGATTTCTCCAAGGGCTTCATCGGAGAAGATCCAAGTTGCTTGGTTTTGCGGAAAGTATTTATTGTGGATGTGCCGGATATATAAAATACAGTGCAATTGCACTTAAGCCTTTACAGACTTATGCCCCCGTATTATAATTATTATTGAGAACTAATGTTCGACACTGATAATTCAAATTTGCTGAGCAGAAACTTTTTGGAGGAGGCGGTAGAAGAATAAAAATGAAGAAAAGAATCTATATCGCAATCGACTTAAAATCATTCTACGCTTCGGTTGAGTGTATGGAGCGGGGACTTGATCCACTGACTACAAACCTTGTTGTCGCTGACGCAAGCCGCACGGAAAAAACCATATGTCTCGCCGTCTCTCCCTCTCTCAAAGCATATGGCATTCCCGGTAGAGCGAGACTATTTGAAGTCGTGCAGAGGGTTAAAGAGGTAAATGGCATGCGTCTGCGCAAAGCAGCGGGACGAACCTTTTCCGGCGCTTCCTTCAGCGATACTGAGTTGAAATCCTCACCGAATATCTCACTGGATTACATTGTTGCTCAACCGAGAATGGCGTATTATATAAAGTACAGCACGCAGATTTACAATATATATTTGAAGTATATCGCGCCCGAAGATATTCATGTCTATTCCATCGACGAGGTATTCCTTGACGCCACCGATTATCTGAACACCTACGGTCTTCAAGCCCGTGAGCTTGCCTCGAAAATAATTCTGGATGTACTCGAAACAACCGGCATTACAGCAACGGCAGGAATTGGCACAAACATGTACCTTAGTAAGATCGCTATGGATATTCATGCAAAGCACATACCTGCTGATAACAATGGTATCCGGATTGCCGAACTGGACGAAATGAGCTACCGTCGCTTGCTGTGGTCACACCGGCCTCTAATAGACTTCTGGCGTGTCGGAAAAGGATATGCCAAGAAACTGGAGGAGCATGGGCTTTTTACGATGGGAGATATTGCTAGATGCTCTCTTGGTAAACCTACCGATTATTACAACGAGGATTTACTTTACAAGCTGTTCGGCATCAATGCTGAGCTGCTGATCGACCATGCATGGGGGTGGGAGCCATGCACAATTGCTGATATTAAAGCGTATAAGCCAAGCACAAACAGTATTGGATCGGGACAGGTGCTGCACTGTGCCTATACTTTTGACAAGGCGAAGCTGATCGTGCGGGAAATGACTGATCTGCTGGCACTTGATCTGGTAGATAAAAGACTTGTGACCGACCAGCTTGTTTTGACGGTCGGATATGATAATCAAAATCTGACAAACCCGGAGATAAAGAACTCATATCATGGAGCAATCACCACTGACCACTACGGGCGTACCGTCCCGAAATCTGCGCATGGTTCGACAAATCTTGGCAGACAGACCTCCTCAGCAATGATGATTCTGGATGCCGTCACAGAGCTGTTTGAACGCATCGTTGACAAAAATCTCCTGATCAGAAGAGTCAACATCACAGCGAATCATGTTGTCGATGAGGCAACGGTTCAAAAAGCGGACAACTTTGAACAGCTTGATATCTTTACAGATTACGCGGTTGTACAGGCGAAAAAAGAGGATGAGGAAGTAGAGCTTGCACGAGAAAAAAAGATGCAGCAAGCAATGCTGGAGATAAAAAAGAAACACGGCAAGAACTCTATTCTGAAGGGTATGAATCTGGAGGAAGGTGCTACCACACTGGATCGGAACAAGCAGATTGGAGGGCATAAGGCATGACGAAGACATATGAAGACATCATCTATCTACCACACCATGTCTCCACAAAACACCCACATATGTCAGCTATTGACAGGGCAGCTCAGTTTTCTCCCTTCGCCGCACTGACCGGCTACGGTGAGGCCATCAAAGAAACAGCAAGACTGACTGGCGAGAGGGTAGAATTGGATGAATACACAAAGGACGCTTTAAGCGATAGGCTGCAAATCATAGCAGATCGGATTAATGAGCATCTGGAAATTGTAATTACCTACTTTAGGCCGGATGCGAAGAAAAATGGCGGCACTTATATTACTACTATCAGTACGGTTAAAAAGATTGACGAATATGAACGGGTTATCGTTATGACCGATGGCACAGCAATCCCTATTGATGAAATAATCAGTATAGATGGGCAGATATTCGAAACTATCTGTGATAGATGAATAACGATAATATTAACGTTATTTATTCAGATCCTACCATTACTTTTATAATGGAAATACCTCAAAACAAAGCTGAAGCCATTATAGCAAAAGCGCGGTGGTTGTGCAATCAGCCATCCAACAAAAAATCTGTCAGCATGGCAATCCTGATTCCGTCCTGCGTCACCGGGTGATCACAGTCGCCGGCAATGACGAGTTTTTCGTAATTGTCTCGTATGCCGCGAAGAGGGGCTAGTTCCCGTTCTCTTGTGTTTGAATCGTTCATGGATTCCGTTACCTGAATATACTTCTTCTCATCGGCACTAGTGGCAATGAAGTCCACTTCCTTATTGCCGACCTTTCCAATTGCGACATCATATCCACGGCGCAGAAGCTCAAAATAAACAATATTTTCAATGATATGTCCGGTGTCCATATCACGAAAACCAAGTAAATAGTTGCGCAGCCCGATATCCACGATGTAATACTTTCCGAGGGTACGTAGGTATTCTTTCCCTTTAATGTCAAAGCGCTTGATTTCGTAATACACATAGGATTCCAGTAGAGCACCAACATAGGCCTGAACAGTGTGAACGGACGGATTGCCGCTCCGGTTGCTGTCGAGCAGCTTTTCATGGACAAGCTTATTGCTGATGGATGTGATAGATGTGATGTTGCCAATATTGTCGGCAAGGAACATGATGACCTTTCTCAGCAGATCCGGATCCGTTATCTGCCGCTGTCCTCTGCGTCTCTCACGCTCCAATATATCACGTACAACAACCGTAGAGTATACACCGTCTAGCAGTGTCAGTGCCTTGTCTGTGTTCAACCCAATATCGGCAATTCCGGGCATTCCTCCAAACTTCAGATAGGCCTCCAACAGTTCTTTTGGTTCATAGCCTTCTCCGTCCGCATCGTAAATGCGCTTACTGATTCCTCCTGATGGACTTTTCCGTTCCCGAATGGTATAACCATGAAAGTCAAGAAACTCGCGAAAAGAGAGCGGAAGCATTTTTATCTCAACGCTTCTCCCAGCAAGATAAGTCGCATACTCCGAAGAAAGAAGGTAGGCGTTGGAGCCGGTCACATAAATGTCACAGTCAAAATCGACGCGGAAAGAGTTAACTGCATCCTGCCACTGATGAACGCGCTGGATCTCGTCAAAGAACAGATAGGCGCGTTTCTTGTCCGGAAGGCACCCCCTCACATAACGATACAGCGCTTCTACGCTCATTTTCTGAAACTCCATCGACTCAAAGTTGAGCTCGATGATTTGCTCTTCCATAATGCCATTGTTGAGCAGATGTCGTACCATTAGCTTTAACAAACTAGACTTGCCGCAGCGTCGGATTCCAGTTATGATTTTTACAGGCTCGGTATCCTGAAATGCAATCAGCCGATTCAGGTAAAGATCGCGGCTTTGCAGTTCGCTTCCACTTTTCAGCATAGGATCACCTCCGAAAATAGCATAGCATAAAAGTTTCTATAAATCAAGTTTATGCTATCAATAGCACAAAAATACTATATTTCGACTTATTATGCTCAGCAATAATTTTCTGGTTCGTGATGGCAATTCCTTTGCAGCCTTCAATGTGCGTTCACTACTCCATGTAAATCAACAAGTGAATTGATAGGTTTCAAGTTATGTCTGGCAAACAGGATTAAACTGAAAAAACCGAATAAAATTGAATGTGAAGATTATGGACTTGATAAAAAGCTTGCTCTAAAAATGGCTTGCTCTTTTGGAGGAGGCTTATTATGAACCTGCCGGAAAAGGTTTGATCATTGCGCTCAGAATGCAATTAAGGCAAGAGAATTTGAGAGTGTTTATGGTTCTCGATGCCATAAAGTGACACAGGCGTTCCGTTTTTCTGTTTCCTTGTGACTGCAACTTACATTGGATAAACGCAACTCACCTCCAAACCCATTGTAGCGTAAAATTCTATAGGTTATACTGACCACGACAACAAACAGAAAAGGAGTATTACCTATGATCGGAATTATTACATTACTAATTGCGCTTTGCGCACAAATCGGGCTTCTTATTTACCGTATTATGACCAAGAACCGTCAGACGAAGGTAAAGCATATCATTCGGCTCAGCTCTTTCTCTATCTTCACCTTACTATTAGTGACAGGGATATATTGGTGGGGCTTTCGCTGGATGGGGCTATTCATCCTGCTCGTAACTCTAGCAATTTTTAGCGTCATATATTTTATTAAGCGGCCCAAAGCGGAAAAGCATTATAGCGGATTCAGCGCAATTCTTTCATGTGTGGGCGGTTGTGTCCTGCTTGCAGTTTGCATCCTTCCCGGAATTATCTTCCCACAGTTCAAGCCGGTTTCACCCTCTGGCTCTTATGCTTCAGATACTATAAGTGTCACCCTTGTGGACGAATCACGCACGGAATCTTTTTCCCAAACGGTGGAAAAAAGAAAGCTAACGGTTCAGTTCTGGTACCCGGTTGTCGAGGATGACTCAGACACATTCCCCCTTGTCGTATTCTCCCACGGATCGTTTGGGTATAGGGGCAGCAACCTTTCGACCTTTGAAGACCTCGCCAGCAACGGGTATGTGGTAGTCAGCATCGACCACAGCTACCACGCTTTCTTTGCATCGCACATGGACGGAAGCACTACGCTTGTTAATACGGAGTTTCTCAATAGCGCCGTTGACATCACAAACGAAAAATATGACGAGCAGACAACCTATTCGAAGACCCATGAATGGTTGGAGCTTCGCATTAGTGATATGGATTTTGTTCTGGATGAAATCCAAAATAATGTTGGTGGGAAAATACCGGAATCATTATATTCCATAATTAATACAGATGAAATCGGACTTTTCGGCCATTCCCTCGGCGGAGCCACGGCGGCCCAGCTGGGAAGAGACCGCTCAGATGTGGATTCGGTGATTGTGGTTGACGGTACAATGATCGGTGAGGAACTTAGCCTTGAAAACGGGCAGTCAGTCCTGAATGCAAAGCCTTACCCGATTCCATTACTGAATCTATACAACGACAGCCATTATGAGGATGCCCGTCAGGAAGGCGAGACCTATAACAACTTATCTGCCAGCGCTCATGCGGTTGAAGCGTATGATGTTGTGATTCGGGGCTCCGGACACCTGAACTTTACCGACCTTCCTCTCTTTTCTCCGGCGTTGGCGAGCTTGCTGGGCACCGGCGAGGCGGACAGCCGGTATTGTATCGAGACAATGAATAAAACTGTGCTGGATTTCTTCAACTACACCCTCAAGGATGCCGTTACGCTGCATTTGCAGGCAGAATATTAAAGGATAACTTATATGAGGAACTAATATGAAAGCCTAATGAAAAGACTAAAAGTTCTGCAGAAAATATGTTATAATAGCGACACGGTTATCGGTATATGATTGAAGGTGTTGCTTTGAAAGTTTCGGTTAAGCAAATCGACTGTAATCAGGAAGAGCAGGCAATTATCCTCTGCTATGATGTAGGCGAGGATGTGAAAAGCATAGTCAGCTATATTAAGGCCACAGGAGCCACGCTTGCGGGATATGCTGATGAAAGGGCAAGCCAAATCCCTTTGCAGGATATCTTCTTTGTTGAGGCGGTTGATAATAAGCTGTTCGCATACACGAAAAAAAAGGTGTATGAGCTGAAGTGTAAACTATATGAGTTTGTCGCACTGTATGAAAACAGAAGGTTTTTCAGGTGTTCCAAGGCATTCGCCATCAACCTGATGAAGATTGACAACGTGCGTCCCATCCTGAATGGGAGGTTTTCGGCAACGTTGTTTAATGGTGAGGAAGTAATCATATCCCGGCAGTATGTGCCGGAGCTAAAAAAACGATTACTGGGGGAGTACAAATGAGCTTTAGGGCTTTTTTAAAAAGATGCCTGATGGAGTACTTTATCATTACCACCTGCGTGACGGCTGCAATCGCCATCCTGGGCCAGGCACTTGATCCGGCGGCAAGATTCGGTTATGATGCCTACTTTTCACCGCTTATTTTCGGATTAGTAAGCCTCATACCATCACTAGTAACATAC
>JAEYRF010000002.1 GCA_023409615.1 Bacillota bacterium
TACTTGATGGGAGTTGGCAGTCCGGATTATCTTGTCGAAGGCTCTATTCGCGGAATTGATATGTTTGACTGCGTCTTGCCCACCAGGATCGGAAGGAATGGTACTGTCATGACAAGTCGCGGAAAAATCATTGCAAGAGATGCAAAGTTTGCAAGGGATTTCTCACCGCTTGATCCTGAATGTGACTGTTATGTGTGCAAAAATTTCTCAAGGGCATACATCAGACACCTGCTGAAAGCTCGAGAAGTTCTTGGTATAAGGTTGACAACCTGGCACAATATAAAATTTCTTTTAGACTTGATGAAAAAGGTCAGACAAGCTATAATGGAAGACAGACTTGGAGATTTCAGGAATGATTTTTTCGGTCAGTATGGATACAAGGTTTAAGTTATAAATGAAACTGAATTATTATGGTTATTACGACCTATAATAAAATAAAAATTCATGGAGGAAAATATGGATCCGAATATTTTAATGACATTAGGATACCTGGCGTTTTTTATCTTGATTATGTATTTGATGATATTCCTGCCGCAAAAAAAGAGGGATAAAAAGGCAAAAGCTATGCTTGATGCCCTTCAAGTAGGTAATAGCATAATCACAATCGGTGGTGTGTCCGGTAAAGTTGTAAATATTAAAGACGATGAAGTTACAGTTGAAACCGGCGTTGAAAGAGCAAAGGTCGACTTTAAAAAGTGGGCGATCAAGGAAGTTATTAAGCCAATCGAATCCTGATCGGGATTAATGGTTATATAAATTGACCGTTACTTGACTGATTTTAAAGACTCACAGAGGACACTCTGTGGGTTTTTTGTTCTATTCCGGCCTGTACTGTAATATTAATATTGTATCTGATCCTTTGGAATCGTTAAAATATAACTTCCGCTATAACTTTTTAAAGGGGACTACGGCAGAGCCCTGTCCCCTGAAAAAGTATCGTAAGTAATATTTTAGCCGATCCTTACGTACAGGAGTGAATTTTATGCCCAGTTTAACGAATCTGAATGTAAAATCGACTGAAAATGAGAGCCTGAAAATAAGTTTGCTGCTCAAAGGACTTCTTACGTCTGTAATTATTACAATACTTGCCTTCATACTACTTTCGCTGATTCTTGCTAATACAGATTTTCCACAGAGGCTTATTACTCCGGCTGTTGTCGTTACGACAATTATAAGTGTACTGACAGCTGGATCAGTATCAACAAGGGGCATTCGCAATAAAGGCTGGTTAAATGGAAGCATTGTCGGACTTATTTATATGATTATCCTGTATTTGATCAGCAGTCTGGTTTATAATAATTATAACATTGACAGATATGTTATCACAATGACAGCTATTGGCATACTTGCAGGAGCTATAGGCGGCATTTTGGGGATAAATACAAGTAAAACAGTGAAACACTCCAAATACAAGCATACCAGCGTGTGAACTTAATTAGTGTTCAATTATAAATAAGGCCGACTGTTTAGTGCGCAAATGTGATCAAATTTGTCTAAACTCCAAAAAATATCTTGTATCTTTTCATTATTACTTTGTTATGCTATAATGTTAAGCGCAGAAACTAAAATATTCTAAAAAGTAGCTTTTGGGAGGGATACATTTGAAACATATAAAGACAATTAATAAACCTGAACTGAAGAAGGATGTAAAAAATTCAGGCTGCGGTGAATGTCAGACATCTTGCCAGTCTGCATGCAAAACAAGCTGTACTGTGGCAAATCAGAAGTGCGAAAAAAGATAGAACGATTACATAGCAGAAACCATGGCAGCGGGGGGCGCTATACCCCTCGCTGTTTATGTTAGGGCCATATGCGAAGCATATCCGGCTAAAATCACAAGGGGCTCGATGCCCCTGCGATTTTAATTTAGGGGGAGTGAGGAACACACAGGATGATTCACCAATTTAGAATGCACGACAAAAATATAGTATTGGATGTTAACAGCGGAGCAGTACATGTTCTTGACGATTTATCCTACGCATTGTTGGAGAAATTTTCGGATGGAATGCCGGAAATATTGGATTTCGAGAATAAAGAAGTAACAAAGGACATTATTCAAAAGTATGATATGGCTGAAATTCAAGAAGCCTTTGACGAACTGAAGGAATTAGAAAAAGATAATTTGCTATATTCAGAAGATAGTTTTGAGGAATACTTTACGGAGCATGCAAGCAATCATATGGGACAACCTGTCATCAAAGCATTGTGCCTCCATATTGCACACGACTGCAACTTACGATGCAAGTATTGCTTTGCATCGACCGGCAATTTCGGAACTCAAAGAACACTGATGTCTGCAGAGACCGGCAAGAAGGCAATTGATTTCCTTATCGAAAAGTCAGCTGGCAGGCACAATCTTGAGGTTGATTTCTTTGGCGGAGAACCACTGCTCAATTTTGATGTGGTGAAGGAAATCGTACTTTACGCTCTGAAACGTCAAAAGGAGACCGGTAAGAATTTCAGATTTACAATCACAACAAATGCTGTGCTGCTCAAAGAGGAGCATATGAAATTTATAAATGAGTATATGGGAAATGTGGTCCTCAGCATCGACGGAAGGCCTGAAGTAAACGACAGAATGCGTGTGCGAGTTGATGGTAAAGGTACATACAAAGATATATTGCCTAAGATAAAAGAAATGGCAGATTCCCGGGATCAGAACAATTATTATGTTAGAGGGACTTTCACCCATGAAAATCTCGATTTTTCAAAAGATGTTCTGCATATGGCTGATCTTGGATTTAAGCAGATCTCTATTGAACCGGTTGTCGCGGCTAAGGACAGCGGCTTTGACATCCAAAGGGAGGATCTGCCGACTTTGTTCAGGGAGTATGAGGAGCTTGTTCTGGAATATGTGAACCGATATAAAGATGGAAAAGGATTTAATTTCTTTCATTTCATGATGGATCTGGATTTAGGTCCATGCATGATCAAGAGGATGAAGGGCTGCGGCTCCGGGCATGAATATCTGGCAGTGACGCCTGAAGGCGACTTGTACCCATGCCATCAATTCGTTGGAATGGAAGAGTTTAAAATGGGCAATGTTAATTATGGGTCAGATATTAACATGGATATACGAGAAATGTTTGTCGGACAAAACATTTATACAAAACAGGAATGTAAAAATTGCTGGGCTAAGTTTTTCTGCAGCGGCGGATGTGCAGCAAATGCATGGCAGTTTAACAATTGTCTGGACAAGCCTTATGACATAGGCTGCGATCTGGAGAGGAAGAGGCTCGAGTGTGCTCTTTGGGCAAAGGCTATAGAATCAACACAAGATTAACAAAGAGGTGATAACTATCATTACAGTACATGATCTTAAAAAAAGTGAGGAAGTAAAGACGTTTTTGACGATCGCAGAGACACAGATGAGAGTGCTTGGTTATACCGAGCATTCTTTCAGACACGTTGGGATCGTTTCCGGGACTGCCGGTAATATTATGGAGCGTTTAGGTTATTCGGAACGCGAAGTTGAACTCGCGAAGATTGCAGGGTTTCTACATGACATCGGTAATGCTGTGAACAGAAACGATCATGCTCATACGGGTGCTATCCTTGCTTATCAAATCCTTACAAAAATGGGAATGCACTGTGATGAGGCTGCACAGGTCATGATGGCTATCGGTAACCATGATGAACAGACAGGTACTGCAGTCAGCAATATTTCAGCTGCACTTATACTCGCAGATAAATCTGATGTTCACAGAAGCAGGGTCAGGAATACAGACATTGCAACATTTGATATCCATGACAGAGTGAATTATGCAGTTGAGAGATCGGTTATTTCAGTGAATATGGAAGAAAGAACGGCTGATCTGGTTCTGAAGATAAATACAGAAATTTGTCCTGTCATGGATTATTTTGAAATATTCCTGACTAGAATGACAATGAATCGGAGAGCTGCGGCGTTTTTGAATCTTCAATTCCAATTGTTTGTGAATGAATCAAAGTTGATATGATTGCCATTATTTTAGACTTAAAACATCATTATTTTTGAATTGTTTTTTAATTTGAAGCATGGTATATTTATAAATGCGCGTATATTTGCTGTGTGGAGAGGATATAAAGCATGCGGTGCATACAACTTAAGAAAAACAGAATAGGCTTTCGAGTCGTATTATTGACCCTTGTATGCATGTTATTACTTTCAGTGTTCTCAAACATTGGCATTAGCTTGCTCATACAAGATCTTCAGTCGTCAAACATAAACCAGGATCCAATTACACCGCGTGGAATTGGTATGCTAAATCAAAATCCGCTGGAAGACATCTTTGTCAGGCAGCAATACTTCTTCCAAGAAGCGCAGCGATTATTAAGCTGTAAAAGCAACGGCTTCATGACATCCTATTACGGTTCAGTATATGGACTGTTTTTCCACACAACCGCAAGGTTTATATCGCTATCTGACCAAATCTCAATGATCAAAACCAGAAACTTTTTAATTGCTATGTATAGTCCTAATGCACCCCCATATGCTTTAGCATAAATCTGCTTACACCATTTATTAAACAATAAAAGGAGTCATTGTCATGAATAATTTAGCTAGTAAAAAGGGAACTTTTTTTGCTGTCGTATTAATTATACTTCTTGTTTCATATGTTGCGCTTATGGGACTTGATATCGGATCATTGCATTTAAAAAGTGCATCCGAGATGCGCTTTGGAATTGATATAAAGGGTGGTATCGACGCAGCCTTTGTACCTAAAGATTTAGATCGCAGTCCCACTGAAACAGAATTAGAAGCAGCGCGTGCTGTTATGGAAACACGTCTGGATCAGAAAAATATTTTGGATCGTGATGTAACAATTGATAAAGAAAATGGTTGTATTTTTGTACGTTTTCCCTGGAAATCAGATGAAACTGATTTCGATCCGGAAAAGGCCATTGCTGAATTAGGCAGTATGGCACGTCTTACCTTCAAAGATCCCGAAGGTACTGTTGTTATGGAGGGGAAATATGTAGATTGGGCAATGCCGGGAGTTGATCCGGAAAATTCGGAGTCATTTGTAGTTAGATTGTCCTTGAAGCCTGAGGGACGAGAAATGTTCTCGGAAGCGACCGGAAGACTTATCGGTCAGAAGATTGCTATCTATTTAGATGATAGTATGATTTCGGATCCAATAGTTCAGTCAAAGATTGATTCGGATGAATGCATAATTAACAGGATTGGAAGCCTGGAAGAGGCTAAGACTCTCGCAAATCAGATAAACTCAGGCGCATTGCCATTTGCTTTAGTTACAGAAAATTACAGCGCCATCAGCCCATCTCTTGGCTCAAATGCTCTTGAGGTCATGGTATTAGCCGGTATTGTAGCATTCATAGCAATCTGTATTGCCCTGATCCTATACTATCGTCTTTCCGGCGTTATCGCGGCTATTTCACTGCTACTGCAGCTTACAGGACAACTCATTTTACTGACCTGGCCGCAGTTCTCAATAACCCTGCCAGGTATTGCGGGTATTATCCTGTCCATTGGTATGGGCGTAGACGCCAATGTAATCGTTTCAGAGAGGATACGTGAAGAGCTGAAAAGCGGAAAAACAATGCTGGCGTCTGTCGCATCCGGCTTTAAAATGGCGTTTTCCTCAATTTTTGACGGTAACATAACCGTTTTGATCGTTGCATTTGTAATGATGTATTTCGGTTCCGGTGCAATTTTATCCTTCGCTTACACGCTTCTGTTCGGTATTATTATGAACTTTATAGCCGGTGTTGCTGCAACCAAGCTTATGACAATATCTATCATACAGAACAGCTGGTTGAAGAATCCATCATTCTTTCTTAGCAAGCGCACATTAGCAAAGAAGGAAGTTAAAATTTACCCGTTTTACAGCAAACGCAAGATCTATTATGCAATTTCAGGTGTAATTTTGACTTTTGGCCTGATAATGACGATTATTAACGGAATAAATCTGGATATACAGTTCAAGGGTGGTGCCATCCTTAAATATGCAATGTCAGAGACAACAGAGTTTGATCCTGATGCAGCGGCAGATCTGGTAGAAAAAACCTTGAGTGGACGTATCGCGACAGGGCAAATTACAACAGATTTTGCCACAGGTGAAAAAAGACTTGTTATAAGCATGACCGGCGACGAGGCTTTAAGCAATGAAGAACTCAATCTCATTGGCGAAGCATTGGTGCAGCAGTATCCGGAGCAGAATTTCCAGATAGACAGCACGAACAATGTTTCTCCGTTCTTTGGTCGAAAGTTTTTACAGAATGCTGTTATAGCCATTGGACTTTCGGCAATACTGATTATTTTATACGTCTGGTTCAGCTTCAGGAAGATTCATGGACTGTCGGCAGGCGCAATGTCGTTAGTAGCCCTGCTGCATGACGTTCTTATTGCATTCTTTACCTTTACAATATTTCAGATTCCGATTGGAGATACCTTTGTCGCGGTGGCATTGGCAATTCTAGGTTATTCCATAAACGATACTATTGTCATCTATGACCGCATAAGAGAAAATTCCCGTGCAGCCAGAAAAATGCCGATCGAGGATATTGTGGACAAGAGCATTTCGCAGAGCTTTACACGTTCATTGAATACCAATTTTGCAGTGT
>JAEYRF010000075.1 GCA_023409615.1 Bacillota bacterium
CTTTTAAGCAGAATCGAGTTTTTTCACGCTGCCGGATGCCGGATATCAGATCATGGAATGGATCCAATCGTCTTTGAAAACACCGAAGAGAATACTAATTATGATGTCCTTGAAAAAGCCTTTACAAAGGGTCTCTCAGGAGAATCACTGACCAGTGCGGAAATTTGTCTATATAAGTCTGAGATCATGATATTCCTCGGCAGACAGTATGCACGCCTCGGATGGGTAATGCAGCTTCACATGGATGTTATGAGGAACACTAACACTCGCATGATGCGCAGGATAGGTCCTGATACAGGTTTCGATGCTATTGGCGACTGGAGTACTGCCCCAATCCTTTCCCGCTTCCTTGACACACTGGATGAGACCGATGAGCTTCCAAAAACAATCCTGTATAGTCTGAACCCATCAAACAATGAAGTCCTTGGAACGATTATCGGATGTTTTCAGGGAGGGGGCATTCCAGGGAAGATGCAGCTTGGCTCCGCATGGTGGTTCAACGATCAGAAGGACGGCATGGAGAGGCAGCTCATTGCACTTGCAAATTTAGGCCTTCTCAGTCGTTTTGTGGGCATGCTCACTGACTCAAGAAGTTTTCTTTCATATACACGTCATGAATACTTCCGGCGAATTCTGTGTAACCTGCTTGGCAAATGGGCGGAAAACGGCGAAGCCCCACAGGATATGGATCTTTTAGGGGAAATGGTTCAAAATATCTGTTATCATAATGCGGCAGACTACTTCAAGCTATAATCATTATAGTTATGATAGCTTTAGTTGCCGCAGGTTGTCAGCGTTATGGCTTATCACCAAACGTTTCCTTCAAATAACGTATCCCTTCGTCAATCTCCTGCGGTACCGTATCCTCCATAAGAACATAGCTCAGAGGCTTGTATTGCTTCAGAAGCCTAAATACAAGCTCATAATGGAGGGAACCTTTCCCGGCTTGAACTGATTGGAGTTCTCCTGCGTCAACAATAAAGTCCTTGGCGTGAAGTGCAACGATCCTGTCGCCAAATAGCTCAAAGGATTCTTTGATGATCCTGTCCTGGTCAAGATAATTATCTATTGTCAACAAATTTGCGGGATCAAATATTACCTGGAGATGATTGGAGCCTATCCGGTCGATCAACCTTCTGATGCGCTCTGGTGAGTTCATGACATATTTTGCGACCCCTTCGACTGCAACTTGTACCCCGAATTTCTCCGCCTCTTCCACCAGTTCACAAATACTCCCGACGAGCAGATCAAATGCCTCATCACCATGGTTGTCCGGATGGAAGGAAAAATCCATATTCAGCGACCCTGTTTCAGTCCCCACCACAGAGCACCCAAAATCCCGGGCATAACACAGGTATTCTTTAAAAAGGTCCAGCTGCCTTCTTCTTTCGTCTTTATCGGGATGAACCGGATTGATATAACAGCCCAGCACAGCAATACGGATACCATATTTATAAAGGGTATCGCTGATGTAATTGGCCATTCCGGGATTTAACCTTCCCAGCCCCCCGTCCAGTCCAGCAATGGCCTTGGACGGCGCAAGCTGAACCGCCTTGAAACCCTTTGCCGAAATTGTCTGGGCATGCTCCTCAATGGAACGCTTTCCAAAATCATGTGTTCTCACGCCTAGCATCATACTGACATTACTCCTTAAATATTCCATATTTGTTATAAGTTTTTTACTTTTGCCTTTCCAATATCTTTTCTGCACAAAGAATTCCATCAACCGCTGCAGAAATAATGCCTCCGGCATACCCCGCACCCTCTCCGCATGGGTACAGGCCTTTAATACCAACGGCTTCGAGGCTCTCTCCTCTATTAATACGAACAGGTGATGAGCTTCGCGTCTCCGCGCCGGTAAACAGAGCATCCGGATAGCCAAACCCGGGCATCCATGCCTCCATCTCTGCTATACTCTGCCGCAGAGAGTCTGCAACAACCTTCGGCAGATAAGTGTCAAGACCCGCAAATTTGGTTCCAGGCCGATAGGTTGGAAGCACCTCCCCAAAAGCTGTCGACTCACGCTTGTGGAGGAAATCCTCCAGTCTTTGCACCGGGGCCCTGTAGCCTCCTCCGCCCGCCGCGAACGCCGCTTCTTCTATTTGCCGCTGATACTCAATACCGGCAAACGGATCATCACTTCCCATATCTTCTTTTTGAATCGTTACAAGAAGCGCTGTATTGGCATTTCTTCCATTCCGCGCATATTCACTCATTCCGTTGGTAACCAGCCTGTTTTCCTCGGAGGCTGCCGCAACTACAATTCCGCCGGGACACATACAAAATGTATACACACCTCTCCCGTTCGGCAGATGCACGACCATTCTATAATCGGCGGCTCCTAGTGAAGGGTGCCCGGCAAATTCTCCATACTGTATTTTATCGATTAATGATTGTGGGTGCTCAATGCGCACACCAACCGAGAATGGCTTTTGCTCCATACGAATACCGCCGGACCGCAGCCTCTCAAAGGTATCTCTTGCGCTGTGCCCGACGGCCAGAATTATATCATCCGTATTCAGTTCTTTCAGTTCCCCGTTCTCAGTAAACTTAACACCATTCACACGCCCATTTCTATGAAGCACATCTGTAAGTGTTGCACTAAAGTGTACTTCCCCACCAAGATTGATGATCTTTTCTCTAATCTTCTTAACAGCCTCGCCTAAGCGGTCAGTACCGATATGCGGCTTACTCAGAAAAAGAATCTCAGGAGGCGCACCGGCCTCAACGAATTCATTGAGAATCTTCATTTTACGAGGGTCCCTGAGTCCGACCTTCAATTTTCCATCTGAGAATGCACCGGCTCCGCCCTCGCCAAACTGCACGTTAGAATCGGTATCCAGTATCCCGGTTTGCCAGAACTTTGAAACACTTTTCCTGCGGCTGTCCACGTCAGATCCCCGTTCCAGCAGAATGGGCCCTGCCCCCGCCTGAGCAAGGATCAATGCTGCAAAGATACCCGCAGGACCGCAGCCCACGACCACAGGACGCATTCCTGGCTTTTTTGCCCTATGTACCGTATAGCAGGACTTTTCTACCTTATTTATGTATTTGCCCCTTTTCTGTGCCAGGACCTGATCTTCATCTCCATAAACCATTACATCAATTGACATATCAAAATAGATATCCTGCTTGTTAAGCGCATTGACAGAGCGTTTAACTACATCGATGCTCTCAATACAGTCATGACTGATGTGAAGCCTTTTCGAGGCAATGTCCTTCAGCATTTCCAGATCATATATCAACGGAATTTTGAGGTCGGCGATCCTGATCATTGTTAACTCCCCGTCTTGTTGTTACATTATCTGTCGGTAAAATGCAACCTCGTCATATTTTACCCTCAGTTATAATAATGGTATTATAACATATGCATCAAAGGGCTGTGAACGCATGCTCCAGATCATGGATCAGATCGTCTATATGTTCAGTACCTATGGACAACCTGATAGTATTTCTCTTGATCCCTGATTCCAGTAATTCCTGTTCACTCATCTGAGAGTGAGTCGTGCTGGCAGGATGGATAACAAGAGACTTTACATCGGCAACATTTGCCAACAGAGAAAAGATCTCGAGCTTGTCGATGAAGTTTTTTGCCTCCTCTGCACCACCTTTAATCTCAAATGTAAAGATAGAACCTGCCCCCTTAGGGAAGAATTTTTTATACAGTGTATTGTACGGACTGTCGGGAAGGGATGGATGATTTACTTTCTCTACCTTCGGATGATTTTTTAGAAAATCGATGACTTTTATCGTATTTTCCACATGGCGTTCTACGCGCAGTGAGAGCGTCTCAAGTCCCTGTAAAAACAGGAAGGAATTAAACGGGCTGAGCGCAGCGCCTGTATCCCTCAAAAGCGTTACTCTGGCTTTGATGATATAAGCTGCAGCACCAACTGCTTCTGCAAAGCGCACACCATGGTAGCTGGGATCAGGCTCGGTAAGATACGGGAATTTACCGGATGCAGCCCAGTCAAATTTGCCGCTGTCAACAATGACGCCACCTATAGAGGTACCATGTCCACCAATAAATTTGGTGGCTGAATGTACAATTATATCCGCTCCATGTTCAATCGGCCTGAGAAGATAAGGAGTGGCAAAGGTATTGTCAACAATGAGCGGAATACCATTCTTATGGGCAAGATCAGCCAAAGCATCAATGTCTACAAGGCTGCTGTTTGGGTTGCCAAGGCTTTCAATAAAGATCGCTTTGGTATTTGCCCTTATTGCCGCTTCAAAGCTTCCCTCCGTATCAGGATCCACAAAGGTAACTTCAATGCCAAAATCGCTGAGCGTATGTGCAAAAAGGTTGTATGTTCCACCATATATGGTATTAGCAGAAACTATATGATCGCCTGCGTGGGCAATATTCTGTACCGCATAGGTAATCGCCGCGGAGCCGCTCGCTACGGCAAGGGCTGCAATACCGCCCTCGAGAGCCGCAATGCGCTTTTCGAATACATCTGAAGTTGGATTCATGATGCGTGTATAGATGTTACCTCCCTCCGCAAGTCCAAAGCGACGTTCTGCCTGGCCGGAATCAGCAAATACATAGGATGAGGTCTGGTAAATCGGGACAGCTCTTGAATCTGTAGCAGGATCAGGAGTTTCCTGTCCTGCATGGAGTTGCAGAGTTTCAAATTTCAGTTTTCTATCGTTTTGCATTTTTTATCACTCTCTTTCTATATCTTATTTGAAATATCACTTGTATTATTGGGAGTATTACTCTGCGAAAAGAGCAGTTGACAGATATCTTTCACCTGTGTCGGGTAAAATCACAACGATGGTTTTTCCGACATTTTCAGAACGTTTTGCGATCTCTGTTGCAGCCCATAATGCGGCTCCGGAAGAAATCCCCACCAGCAGACCTTCCGTTTTTGAAAGCTCTCTTCCAATCTCAAAAGCATCATCATTTTTAACAATAATGATTTCATCATAGACAGACGTATTCAAAACAGACGGTACAAATCCTGCGCCAATACCCTGGATTTTATGCGGTCCGGGTCTTCCTTCAGAAAGCACAGGTGAATCAGCCGGTTCAACTGCTATGATCCTTATATTCGGGTTCTTTGCCTTTAAGAACTCACCGGCACCCGTGATGGTCCCTCCGGTACCGATACCTGCAACAAGGAAGTCAACCTTACCATCGGTATCGTCCCAGATTTCGGGTCCGGTCGTCGCTTTATGGACAGCAGGGTTAGCGGGGTTATCAAATTGTCCTGGTATAAATGCATTTGGAATCTCCGCCGCAAGCTCCTCAGCCTTTGCTATCGCACCCTTCATTCCCTTCGTTCCTTCTGTCAGAACAACCTCTGCTCCATATGCCTTCAGAAGATTTCTCCGCTCAACGCTCATGGTTTCAGGCATTGTAAGTATGATACGGTATCCTCTTGCAGCAGCGACAGATGCAAGTCCGATACCTGTATTTCCGCTGGTTGGTTCTATTATTACAAATCCCGGTTTTAACAGGCCTTTTGCCTCAGCATCATCGATCATTGCCTTTGCGATTCTGTCCTTAACACTTCCTGCCGGATTGAAATACTCCAGCTTTGCAATAACTGTTCCCTTCAGTTCATGCTTCTTTTCATAATTTGACAATTCCAGCAAAGGAGTTTTACCAATCAGATCTGTGAGACTCTTGAAAATCTTAGACATAATATCACCCTTCTTTTAATTTTTTATTTTAATCGTTTATAATACATATATGTTTCATATGTTTTATATGTTATATACATATTAATCTTTACCCTCAATGTTGTCAATAGCTTTTTAAAGTTTTTTACGATACCTTTTTACGATACAAACGGTTTTAAGGTCAGGTTATGTACAAAATTTTGATTAGGGGACTGAATTTTAGTAAAATATCGCCTCTTACTACTAAAATGGTTTACATAATTCGGAGATACCTTGTTTATTTGTCCCATACTCAAGATTTTGTACAAGATTTCGTCGAATTCTTTGGCCGATTTCAACCACTAAAATCAGCGAAAATGCTCTACTCAAAGGACATTTCGTCTATTATGGCAACTGTGAAAAACAGTTGAACACCTTGCTATTAATATACCATTGACTAAGAATATTTAAGCTTGTTTATTTATCCGTGAGAATGGTAAATATTATAGTAAATATTATTAAGAGGTGAATCTAATGGAAAAAGTTAAACTGGCAGTTATATATTACAGTTCAACAGGAATTAATCATCAGCTGTCTCAATGGGCTGCTGAAGCAGGCAAGGAAGCCGGCGCTGAGGTCAGACTACTTAAAGTGCAGGAATTGGCTCCTGAAGAAGCTATCAACTCAAATCCAGCCTGGAAGAAACATATTGAAGATACAATAGATATACCGGTAGCAAGTTCCGATGATCTTGTCTGGGCAGATGCAATTGTTTTTAGCGCACCCACCCGATTTGGAAATATTCCATCACAGATGAAACAATTCATTGATATTCAAGGAGGTCCATGGTCCAAAGGCCTTCTGGCAAACAAAGTCGTCACAGCAATGTCTTCTGCGCAAAATCCTCACGGCGGTCAGGAAGGTACAATTAAGAGCCTGTATACATCCATGATGCATTGGAGTGCAATCATCGTAGCCCCGGGCTATTCGGACGGATCTGTTTTTAAGGCAGGTGGAAACCCCTATGGAACATCAGTCACACAAGGACAGGATGGTAAAATGGTGGAGGATGTTAAGGATGCGGTATTCTATCAGGCAAAAAGAGCCGTTGAGGTTGCACAGCAGTTGAAAAAAGGGAAGGAATAGAGCAAGTTATACTTTTCTAATATATAAGCAAAGCACTTGTCCACATTTTTTCGGACAGGTGCTTTCCTATTTTATTCATCTGTTTCATCCTTTCTATCTTTCTCCTCGTCCCTTTTCCCTCTTTCATCCCCTCACCTTTCTCACATTCACCCCGTCCCCCTTCTCTTTCGCCTCGTCCCCTTTCTCTCTTTCTCCCTTCCCCACTATCACAAATCCGGAGATACCGCATAGAATATAGAAGTAATATCTCTATAAAGGGGTAATATCAATGCAGTTGCCAAAAGGCTCAGGACTTGAAGTTCTGGATAGATTAACTCGTAAAAGCCTGAATTACTATTCCGGTCTCATAAAATCAAACCGTTTACCAGCTATCAAGATATCGGCCGTAAAGCTGCCACCTGTCAAACTTCCACAAATCAGGCTGCCATCCGCCGAGTACCTGAGCAGGCCGGTAGATTCATTGATAAAAGGGCTAAACAGTGTTGTTTCACAATTAACGGAAAAGCCGGATAAGGTTGATTACACTGCTGTAGTCAATAGCTTTTTACCTCCAGGCGCGAGGCTGTTGAAGCCTCAATATCCCGAAAACTCCAATGAAATTCAGTTTGCTGATCTTGACTCTGACGGCCGTAGTGAACTGGTTGCATCATATAAAACGACTGACGGGTTAAGGACATTAGTACTGAAAAAGGATGAAGTGCAGTGGTACAAGATGGCTGAGATCAGTAATCCTGATTTTAGTGAGATACACTACCGTAACAGTGCTGATGTGGTAGGGGACGGTAAAAAGCACCTCCTGCTCGGTCTTACATCAAAGTTGAATAATCGCATACTGTTTGCATATGCACTGACAGACGGCAGTGCAAGAAAAATATTCAGCAGAGAATACAGTAAGCTGGAGGTGCAGAAGTCTCGCACTCCTTCCGGTTCAACCGCAGATGCCATTGCCTTCTGGGATGAGGAATCTTCAGGAATCTACAATATTGATCTACTGCACTGGAATGGTATTGATCTGGAAAGGTTGAGTCCATCACGATACCTGGCAAATAAAGTGGTTCCCTATCACATTAGAAACCTCAGGCAAAATCCTGATGATACAATCAGTTGGTATAACCTTGCCAACTCTCTGTCCGGATCGGGTGATACCACTCGGGCTGCCAGGGCTGTCGACCTTGGTCTCCGGCATAATCCCGACGCACTGCTCCGAGGCAAATTCGACGCACTGAAAACAAGGCTTTGATCAAGGTTCCCGGGAGCGGCCATTAAGGAGGCAGATTATATGAATGACAGACCGTTGAGCCTGCTCGATAATGTAAGGCTCAGCAATAAGGTCCAGGAATTGAAGAATTATTTTCGAGAACAGCTTCAGATCAATCATGACAAAGCCATGGAAATGATTAACGATCAGAATCTGCACTTTAGTACAATATATCTGCTGAAATCCGAGTTGACGGAAAAAATCATACAAAGAGAACTAAATCCAGTCTATCACAAGGCGCTTGATATCGCAGATCTCCTGTCAATGGAAATAACTCGAAGGTCGGGCGGAATATATGGGAAGATAGAAAAGAAGCTGCGCACTTTGGATAAAGACGGTATTTCAGCACTCAGATGGATCGTCGGTACAGGGGGGCCGGAGGATGGCCTTGGCAGTAAATATGAGCAGTTGATTGAGCGCTCCGCAGCTTTGCTTATTAAAAGTTATGGTGATACGACCCAATTACCATCTTTAGTTGAAATTATCTTTGCCCGCAATAGACGCAAGGCTCTTATCCATGAACTTGTCTGGGCCTTTTTCGAAGCTCGCAGTCCGGATAGTCTTAAGCTTCTGGCTCAACATCTTAACTCTCATGACGAACGTGATGTAGAGTTGGCGAGAAGGCTGCTGTGTTTTATTCCGGGCATCACAGACAATTGTACACACACTAGACTTTCGCCTTACACAAGGGCTTCAGGCTGGCTCGATGAGAACAGGCCTTTCTTATGTTATACAGGCGAGAACCTTCATGTGAGCAATAAACCAATGTCTTACAACGTATCACTAACAGCAAAATATCTTTGCCATCCTATATCGATTGAGACCGGTGAACCTTTGATGCGTTTTATACCAAGTGAAAACAAAAAGCTTTCCGAACTGGAAAAGCTGCCGGATAAACAGCAAGAGAAACTGGCGGATTTTTCCTGGATGCTATACAGACGGAATATTTATCAATGGAATACCTGGATCAGGCTTTCTATAAATGAACAGTCTGCTCTGGCATCACAAATGACAGGGGGATATGCATGATACAGCTAGCTGACGGAGAATTCAATGTCCAGTCTCTCTTGGACAGTTACCCAAATGGCAGCCCTGAGGCTGAGATGTTTTATAAGATGAACGAAAGCACCCATGTCTTTCGGTATTCCTCTCAGGAGGAGCTGACATTTGAAATCAAAATGCGCAGGAATATTATAGATGCTTCTATAGCGCTGTATAGAAGCCGTCTTGCATTCCGTATCTTTCGCGAGAGCAAGTGCAATGAGGACTATTGGCATCATAGGTCGGACGGTGGTTTTGTATTGAGGTCAGATGTGAAAGCGTCTGATGCTATCAATGATATCTACAGGCAGACCAGACTATATGGAACAGAATGCGCCACTGCAATTGTAATCGTCTATTACAAAGCAGTGTTGGTATCTTATGGTCCGGACTTATTTAATACTGCATTTAAGGAAATCACTCTAATGAACTGGCAGGAAATGGATGACTTGATGGGCATAGCCACATATCGCAAACAGCCTGCTTATATCCCCGGAGACAACCGATATTTTAGAAATCCGGATGTGAACCCGCTTACCCCGGAATGGCAGGGAGAGAATGCCATTGACCTTGGAGACGGGAAATATTACGGTCATGGTATAGGCATTACAACAGGAGATGGGATTATTGAGGCGCTTAACCGGAATAGGATCGAGGACTCTCAGATATCGGCATACCTTATGGATTCCGCGACACGGCCACATTTCAGGGGATTATACCAATACTGGAAAAACTCAACATAAGGCTTTTGCGATGTAACCTTAATATAATTTAGCTGCACAATATATAGTGACGAACTTATAGACATACCCGCAATATATTGTGCTGCGGAACTGAAGAATGATACATCGCAAAATGTCCAACATAATTCAGAGACCTCCCGAATAATTTTAACCTATGAAAAGTTTTTCAATTGCACATATGGATAAATTTTATAAGGATTCATTCACACTTACGCTATCAAATATGACTACAGGTACGATCTCCTTCATTTTCTCAATTATTCTTTCAAGGGAGCTCGGAGCTGAAGGTCTAGGCCTATATGGCCTGATCATGCCTGTTTATGGTCTTTTGCTATGCATTACAACCGATGGCCTAACCACTGCTATATCAAAAATATCCACACTTTATTTTAAACGCAAGGAGTACAATAATTTAAAAAGGACCATTAGCACTGCATTTTTATTTGTTGCAGCATGGTCCACCTGTGTGGCTTTAATTGTCCTGGTCGGACACAGCTTCATTGCGGCTCATATCGTAAGAGACCCGAGAGCATCCGGTGCAATCATGATATTGAGTCCAGCTTTGATTTTTATACCGCTGTCTGCCATTATCAAGGGATATTTTTATGGTCTGGGTCAGTATAATGTCACAGCGTCCGTCGACATCCTGGAAAAGCTTTTAAGGGTCGCAATCCTGCTTGGCGCCATTTCGATCCTGTCTCCCGGCTCCGCCATAAGCAAGACCGTCACCATCGCATACTTTGCTCTGGCAGCTGGGGAGGCAGTCAGTCTACTATTGCTATATACTTGTTACAAGATACGCAATTCAAAAATGAATGGAAACACAGGCAAGTCTATCTCCAGAATCCAGCTGATTTTCGATGTATTCGTAATATCCGTTCCATTGTGCGTCAATGGCGTTCTCTCCTCTGTAATTTCGACACTGTCCGCACTTCTTCTTCCCCGCAGGCTAGTTGCAGCCGGTTTAACATACGGCGACGCTCTTGCGACGATAGGGAAATTTGGAGGCATGGCCCTCAATATTTCAACACTCCCCTATATCGTCATCGGTTCCATGCTTACCGTACTGATACCTGAACTCTCTCCAAGCATTAGTAAAAGAGATTATTGGTCTGCAGAAGAACGAATAGTACAAGTCTTGAAAATAGCAGGCATCATCGGAATCTCCACTGCGCTTGTGTGCTTGAGGATACCTGACACGCTGGGACTTTTGTTTTATAATAGAAGCGACCTTGGAGATATGATTCGTTTCGCGGCGCCAATCTGCCTGATCCTTTTCATCTCATCGCCTTCCTTTGGTATTCTAAATGCTCTTGGCAGGCAAAACACAATGCTGAAAAATTCGCTTATTAACTCGGTGCAAAGTCTGCTGCTAATTTATCTGCTTGCCGGAATACCGGCCTTAAATATTTACGGATATGGCCTGTCAATTATCCTGACAGCCATCACATCCTTTATATTAAATATGCGGGAAATCAGTAAGGTCTGTGAAATAAAGGTGACTCTTCAAGATGTAGTCACACTTGGTCTGACTGGCACAGCTGTCTGGCTGGCATCAGGTATTGTAATTAATCTGCTGGGATCTGCCGGCGACTTGATCAGGACAGTCAGCATCGTCATTACTTGTTTCGGCGGTATGCTCGGTATGAATGGTTTGGTACTCAGGCATCAGGATAGGTTTTGAACTGCATCACAAATGTTGCTCCCTTTCCGCTTTCGGAATTCTCCGCCCAGATTCTACCCTTCATTTCAGTCATATAATTGGCACAACTATGCAAACCAAAACCATGGCCATTCTTCTTTGTGGTAAATCCATAGGCAAATATGCTCTCCAGATTCCCAACCTCTATGCCGGGCCCGCTATCACAAATACGGATAATAACATTCTCGGATTCCCTGTATATGATGACTGAAAGAACCTTATCGTCAGCATCTGTATTTTCCATGGACTCTATAGCATTTTTAACTATATTGGTCAACACGTGAAACAGTTTAGTCCTCTGTACAAGAGCAACAGCAGAGTCATCATACATACGAACCACCTTGATCCCAAGCCTGTCAATAAGGGTCTGATACATTTTAATAACATCATCGACAATCGGCACAAGATCCAGTTCTTCAAGGCTTGATCTGATGCCGGTAAAGGTCTGCTGTTCATTGATGATCCCCTCTATCAAACCAATCTTATCCAGCAGACGGCTAATATATGTCTGCAGCTTTTCTTGATAGTTTTCAAAGGATTCGCCCATGGAGACGTAATATTGCATAAGCTTTTTGCCCTTCGGATCATTTTTTATGAAGTTCTCCAGGTCATTAAACTTCGCCTCAAGCATGTCATTCGCCAGCTTCAAATCATTTACGGCACTGACAGTCATCAGATTCTCGATGGAATGTGTTGTTACATTAACACTGTTCATAATGTTTGCTATATTATGCAGAATTTCGGTTGAATTTTCCATTCCCCTCTTATGAGCTTGGACCATCAGTCTCCTATAGCTTACATCCAGCTTTTCAAACAAATTAATACCATTTAGGGCTGTTGAGATTTGAAATCCAAGTTCACGGTAAATCTTAATATCCATTTGAAGCGGATCAAAAATGATAAAACCAATAAAATCACTTCCAATATACAGCAAATGTGCCAACAGAAAATAGGGCCTGTCTTCTTTAAATAAAACTTTGTCAAAGCCTCTGGTATTTTTTCGCAAATTGCCGCTTCTGATCCTTGCACCTTCTCTATACTCAAACTCAAGATGGTAATCATCAAACAGACTGCGGCTGTCCACATCGTCAAACAGATAAATATAGCAGCTGTTCACACCAACTCTGGGTAGGTTTGTCTCTATAGAATCCATTAGACTTTCCGGGTTGAAGTGTGTGATCAGGATCTGTCCGACTTCCTTTTGAGTAAGCTTTATATTGTTATATCGGATATCCTCAGCAAACCAGGCATTAGTCAGCTTACTCTGCAAAAGAACCTGCATCTGGTGAAACAGGTTCTCAGCCCGAACAATGACGTCAATATTTTTCCTCGCATAAGGCAGAAACCAAGGCATCAGTGTTTCACGGAATAAAACAGCAAAAAGGTCATTCTCAGCATAGTCATTATTGTTCAGGCATTTTCTGATAATCGCTTCAAATTCACTCAGAAAGAGTTGGCTAGAACCATCCCGGATCGCCTGCTTAAATTTATCAAGCAATACTATCATTTCTGTGATGGTTATAATAGTCCCCTCCGCAAGACCTTCCGCAATATGATTCAATTCACTTTCATCAAGTTCCTCAAAGCATTTTTGTGCCTCCTCGAATATTCCTGTTTTCATCATTCTGGCCGAGTTGGAAATGCATCCGCAGGAACTCCTGTAAATGACCTTTCCAACCACATTGTTAGCCGGTGGTTCGTATCCGTTTGTAATAAGACTATATAGAGTTTCACAGCCATAATACCCAAGTTCTCTCCATGGATAATACACAGTTGTGAACCCTGGCGTTGAAAAACGTCCCACCTCGCAATCCTCATAACTTGTCACTGCAATATCCTCCGGTACCCTCAGGCCTCTCTCATTCAATGCCTTAATAACCGCGGAGGTCTCTACATTATAAAGCGAGACGATAGCCTCCGGCCTGATCCTTCTCTCATCAAGCAGAATCTCAACAGCTCTTCTTCCTCTTTCATCCAGAGCAAGATCCGTCAATTCATTCTCATCTACGAATATCTGTGGATCATAAAGACCACACTCCTTCATGACTCTCAGATATACTTCTCTTAGTGTATTTGGTCTGAATGTTGATATAAATGCAATTTTTTTCATATTATGTTCATGTATCAGGTGGAAAAGTATCTCCTCAATATGGACCTCTCCATGGAAAACTACACTTGGTATTCCCGGGATAGTCGTGCCAAAGCTGGTCAACGGAATATTGCCGAATGACTCCAGGAAGGCTGGGTTATGAACTGCACGTGCCCATCCGGGAAACAAAAGACCGTCAAGATCAAACTGCTCAATCAATTTATTGAATATGCCTTCCGCAAACGGATCGGTCGATATATCATTGCCTATGAAATGGCCAAAGCGGATGATGTTAATATCATGCTTTTGCGCAGACATTCTAACTCCTTCTGCTACCAAATTATGATTTTCATTGTAGGAATCTTCGTCCATAAATCCAATCGTCAACCTCTTTTTCATCTCATTCGCCGTACTTCATTCTCACTAAACCTGAGAATGAAGGCTGCTCCTTTCCCCTTTCCGCCGCTCTGCGCCCAAATGGAGCCACCCATTTCCGCTATGTAGCTTGCACAGCTGTATAGAGCAAATCCATATTTGCCTGACTTTGTCGTAAACCCGTACTCAAAGACCTTGTCCAACATATCTTCAGGTATGCCAATTCCCGTATCGCTTATCTTTATAAACTTATCCATTTCGTCTTCATACATTAAAATGTTAAGCCTTTTTTCCTGAAGCAAAGCTGCAGTCATAGCTTCCTTAGCATTTGATATTATATTGAAAAGAATAAAAAACAGCTTTGCACGGTTAACAACCAACTTGAAGTTCGATAGGATATTCATCTCAACAGATATTCCGAACTTGTCCAGGTCGTCCTGATTCAATTTCAAGGCATCCACCAGAATCGACTCAACATAGAGTTCCTCCAGCTTGTCATCTGCACCAGCATAGCTCTGTTGCGCTGTAACCGCTTCATTGATAGCGCCTGTCTTTGTTTTAAGCCTATTCAGGTTGTACAATATCTGATTGTGTATTTTTTCCGTAGTACGGCCAAGACTAATATAAAATTTCATCAGCTTTTTGCCTTTATCTCCCTCGCTGATGAATTCCTCTATACGCCCCATATTCTCTTGTAAAAGTCTGCCTGCCTTGATGATGTCCCCGGTTACCTCTGACCTGGCACATTCCTCCATCATATGCACAGACACGTTAATGCTGTTGAGAATGTTGCCTATATTGTGCAGGATATTTTTTGCAATGTCTGCGATTCCTTCTCTTTGAGCATGATCCACAAGTTTTTTATATGTAATGTTCAGTCTGTTCAGAAGAACAACACCCCGTAATGCAGTGCTGATATTTGTGGTCAGCGTCTGATAGATATTCTCATCCATAGGTTCGTAGCTGAACAGGGCAAAGCCCATAACTTCATCAGTAACATGCAGCAAATAAGCAAGGAATACACGTTCAGGGTCCTGCGACAGTACACCTGAAAGCTGATCCTTCAGACTTCCGGCAACACCTGAGGTCTTCTCATTTTTACCGTTTGTGTATCTAAAAAGCTGTACACTGTTGTCAAAAAGATCCTCTTCTACATCTGAATCCGTAAATATTGAGTTGGAAATGAAAACATAACAGCTCTTTATGTTCAAAAGGGGCATACCCCTTTCAAGCGAACCTATCAGGTTTTGAAGGCTGAAGTTGAACAGCAGCGTCTGGCTGACCAACTGCATATTCTGATCCGTCACTCTTGCACTAAGCACCTTACTGCCATGCATACCTGCACTTCGCTCACTGATCAAAACCTGAGCCTGTAAAAAGAGATCTCCCGCCCAAAGCAGTATCCCAACCTCTTTGACCAGCCAAGGAAAGAGGCAGTTTCTGACATTGGAGATCAGTTCCCCTACTCTGCTACGATCGTTTGTCTTTCGAAGCTGACTATCAAGTTCTTTAAGAAAGAGTTCCCTATCCTGATCCTTATATGAAGATATAAAGGATCTTAGAAGGCGCTCCGAACAGATCCCCGAGTCCTTGTACAGGCCATCGAGAAAACTGGTAACCTTAAGAAGTTCACTTTCTGTCATATCAGCAAGACCGTGGTCAACAGCTTTTATCTGTGTTGCCTCGGCCGATTTTATGTAATAAGGCATGCATCCACAGGATTCCCTGTAAATGATGCGGCCCTTTTCTTTCAGTGAATACTCCATGGGTGTGCTTCCCTCCCGCAGGAGCTTTAGCATATTGACACATCCCATGTATCCGAGCTCTCTCCATGGAAAATAAACAGTTGTGTAGCCGGGAGAAGCGTATTTGGCGGTATCATCATCCTCATAACTGACTACGGCAATGTCACCCGGGACATGGATCCCGCGTTTCTTCAACTCATCCAATAAGAAACCCGTTTCAATTACGTTCAGAGAGACAATGGCATCAATATCCAATTTTCTCTCATCCAGCAATATCTCAACTGCCCGTCTGTTACGGTCAGCAACACTCAATCCCCGTGTTTGGCTATCACTGACATAAAACAGCGGATCATAAATACCGAACTCCTCCATTGTACTCATATATGCGTTTGTTCTGCTATCCGGCCTGTGGTGTTCAATGTAGGCAATCTTTTTGTAATTATGTTCCTTAATCAAGTGCAGTACTATTTCCCTGATAAATACGTCCCCTTCAAATATGACACTGGGTATGCCATCGAAGCTGGTGCCAAGGCTTAAAAGAGGTATATGACTGAAACGGCTCATAAAATCATCATAATTATACATTGCTCCGGCTTGTGTCCAACCGAGGAAAAACAATCCGTCAAGCTGATACTGTCCTATGTGGTCGAGAACCATATCAACTTGATGAGAAAATTTGTATGCAATGTGGGAAGAGTAATAGCTGAATCTGATCACATTAGCGTCAAATTCATTTGCAGCTTCAACAATACCAGTAAGAATCTGGTTGTGAAATTCATTATCCTGGTTATCATCCAGAAATCCGATGGTATACCTTTCTTTTTTGACCGGACCTGTTTTGATAAAATAATCCATTTTACTCTCCTGCTTTCAGATCCTCGACAAACTGACTGAAGGGCTTCGGAACACTGAAATGATACCCCTGAAGAATACAATCCCTGCTATCGAGCAATTTCTTCTGCTCACTAGTCTCAATTCCGCTGATAATGACATTCAGATCCCACGTATCGATAATGTCAATGAGCGAAAGCAGGAATCTGCGGTGCTTATCGTCCGAAACAATATTTTTTACGTAATCCCTGTTAAGCCTGATAATTGTGTCTCTTGGCACCTGCTGCAGAAAAACAAAGGTGGGGTAATCACTTTCGAAGCCATTGAGAGCAAACCTGACGCCAAACTCATACAACTCTCTGATAATAGCCAATGCACCCGGTGTCGCTTGAAATGAAAATTTGTCCTCCAGACTTAGCTTCAGACAAGCAGGATTAACTTCGGTCTCCTTAAGAGCTTTCTTGACAGTATCAGCAAAACCGGGGTTATAAAACTCCCTTGCAGTGCAATTAATCAATACAAAGAAGTCTTCAAAGCCCATCTTATGCATTTGCTTTAAATAACTCAGGGACTTTTCCAAAACAACTGCCCCGAGTGTTATAATTTGATCTGATTTTTCTGCGATGTGGATAAACTGATCTGCCTTAAGCTCTCCAAACTCCGGATGGAGCCATCTCACCAAGGCCTGTACTCCTATGATTTCTTCCTGTGTGTTAACAAGACGCTGAAAATACACATCAATCTGATCCTTCTCAACGGCCTTTTTCAAATCCCTCTCCATTTTCAGCTCATTGAAAAGTGAGGTTGATTCGGATTGGTCGTAAAACGCATATGTACCACGCTTCTTTTTTGCTTCATACAAAGCTATATCTGAAAACTTGAGCAGCGTATCAGGCTGTTGATTGTCCTGCTGAAAAATGCTGATACCAATTGAACATCCTGAAATCAATTCGTGCCCGTCAATAAAAAACGGTTCTTTAATGGCATCAATCAACTTCTGAGCTATGATAGAAACCTTTTCTATGTTATCCTCATTGATGATCGCAGTAAATTCATCTCCTCCAAGCCTGAAGATGGCTCTTACAGTTCCCCTGTCACTGACATAGTCAGGAACCATGCAGGCGTATTCGGCCAGCACCCCTTCTATTCTTTCAGCAACCTTGAGCAGAAGTTTATCTCCAATGTCATGCCCATAAATATCGTTGACACTTTTAAAATCATCAAGGTCGACATAGAACAGAGAGAATTTCTGTATATCTTCATATGAAGGTTCACTTGTAGTAATAGCCGAAACAGAGGAATAGAAAGAGCGTCTGTTCAGCAGTTCTGTCAGCGAGTCATAATGGGCACTGTATGCCAGCTGCTTTTCCTTTTCTTTACGCAGTGCTATTTCGTCTTTCAGCTGACCGACCAACTCGGTAAGCTCCGTGGTACGCATGGAAACCTGTTTCTCCAGGTTTACTATATATTCCCTCACCTGACCTTTAAGGTTCCATTTTGTCGTAGTAGCAAGGGCGATCTGCTTCAATGCAACATTATCAAACGGTTTTCTAATAAAGAGCAGATTGTCTTTCTGCCCAAGCTTTAATATAATTTTGTCCCATGAATAATCAGAGTAGGCAGTACAGATCACCACCTCAACGTTGGGATCTATTTCCCAGATTTGTTCAATTGCTTCTATACCATCAATCCCGGGCGGCATCCTGACATCCATAAAAATGAGAGAATAGGGATCCCCGGTGCCCAATGCTGTCTGAACCATCTTGACAGCTTCTTCACCTTGAAATGCATCATCCACTCTGTACTTTACATCGATCCTTATTTCGGTTTTGTCGGGAATGCTGATTTCGCCAAAGAGTTCTTCTTTCAGGAGCCTGGTTTCTTGGTAATCGTCTATATCCTCCGATGATGAGTCCAGAATATACTTGATATCCTCGTGGATATCCTTATTATCATCGGCAATCAGAATCCTGCAAAGCTTTTTATCCATTGCGATTTGCTCACACTCCCACTATTCAAATGTACAATATGCTTTATCTATCATTATATACAATTGTGATACATTTTTCAAATTAATCTGACAATATTCTGATGGCATTCATAGCTATTTGATACCGCCATACATGATATGTTTCTTTTTTGTAATAATACAAAAATGAGACCAGTTTATGATCAAAGGAGAGCAAAAAAATGAGAATGTCAACTATGGACGGAAACCAGGCTGCCGCCTATGCTTCCTATGCTTTTACCGAGGTTGCGGCGATTTTTCCTATCACACCATCCTCGCCAATGGCTGAACTTACCGATGAATGGGCAGCTCATGGCAAAAAAAATATATTCGGGCAGACGGTCAATGTTGTAGAAATGCAATCAGAGGCAGGTGCTGCAGGAGCTATGCACGGCTCACTACAGGCAGGTGCTCTTACCACTACCTATACAGCATCGCAGGGGTTATTGCTGATGATCCCTAACCTCTACAAGATGGCGGGGGAATTGCTTCCCGGGGTGTTGCACGTGTCGGCCCGTGCTATAGCAGCTCATGCGCTATCCATATTCGGAGACCACCAGGATGTAATGGCCTGCAGACAGACCGGCGCGGCGCTGCTTGCATCGTCAAATGTACAAGAGGTCATGGACCTGGCCTGTGTGGCGCATTTGTCCTCTATTCGCTCAAGAGTGCCATTTATACATTTTTTCGATGGCTTCAGAACTTCACATGAATATCAAAAAATTACTACAATAGAATACGATGAGCTGGCCGGTCTGCTCGACAGAAATGCAGTAAAAGCTTTCAGGGACAGGGCACTGAACCCTGAACATCCGGTCGCAAGGGGCACTGCTCAAAATCCCGATATATATTTTCAGGGAAGAGAAGCCTCCAACAATTATTATAACGCTGTGCCCTCAATCGTAGAGGGTTATATGAATGAAATCGGCCGCATTACCGGCAGATATTACAGGCTTATGGACTATTACGGCGCTCCCGATGCCCAATTTGTCATCATCGCTATGGGTTCGGCCTGTGATACCATTAACGAAACAGTAGATTATCTAAATGCATCCGGGCAGAAAACAGGTACTGTCAGAGTCCGGCTCTACAGACCATTTTCGGAGAAGCACCTGCTGGACATACTTCCAAAGACCACGCAAAAAATTGCCGTACTAGATCGCACTAAGGAGCCAGGTTCGCCGGGAGAGCCGCTCTATCTGGACATTTGTAAGGCCTTGTACAATATAGGAGGACAGAATATCGCTGCGATTGGTGCAGACAGACACAGACCTGTTATTGTTGGTGGGCGGTATGGCCTTGGTTCAAAGGATGTCCGGCCTTCGCAGATCGTGTCGGTATTTGACAATCTTCGGTCTGAAAGTCCGAAAGATGGTTTCACAATAGGTATCACAGACGATCTTACTAACACATCCCTGCCTGAAAGCGAACCCATCGACACAACCACTCAGGGGACCATCAGCTGTAAGTTCTGGGGACTCGGATCTGACGGTACGGTTGGCGCCAATAAATCCGCAATTAAAATCATTGGTGACAATACTGATCTGTATGTGCAGGCCTATTTCTCATATGACAGTAAAAAGTCAGGCGGGACCACGGTGTCTCATCTAAGATTCGGCAAGAATCCCATCAGGAGCCCTTATCTGGTTTACGATGCCAATTACATCGCCTGCCACAACAAAACCTTTCTCTACAACTATGACATATTAAAGGGACTTAAGGCCAAAGGCGTATTTGTACTGAATTGTCCATGGAACATGCAAGAGCTGGAGCTCAACCTTCCGGGCCAGGTCAAAAAGTACATCGCGCAAAATGCCATCGACTTTTACACCATCGATGCTATCAAAATTGCCGGCGAAGTTGGATTGGGAAACAGGATCAACATGATCATGCAAACTGCATTCTTCAAGCTTGCCAACATTATTCCCGTCAATGAGGCCATCAACTATCTGAAAGGCTCCATCGAAAAGACCTATGGCATGAAAGGGAAGAAAATCATTGACATGAATAATCAAGCTGTGGATAAATCGCTGGATGCACTGCACAAGGTTGAAGTTCCGGCGGCCTGGTCTACAGCAGCAGATGAAGAGAAGGAACCGGAGACCGTTCCTGATTTCATTGTCAGGATACAACAGCCGATGGCTCACATGGAAGGGGATGAACTGCCTGTAAGTACATTTGCAGGTATAGAGGACGGTACCCATCCATTGGGCACCACAGCCTACGAAAAACGCGGCATAGCTGTAATGCTTCCTCAATGGCAGCCCGACAACTGCATTCAATGCGGCAGATGTTCCTATGTATGTCCTCATGCCACCATACGGCTTTTCCTTTTGGATGATAGCGAGGCCGGCAGAGCACCATCAGGATATACGACGCTCAAGGCTCTCGGCAAAGGTTTTGAACGTCACCGTTTCCGGGTTCAGGTTAATCCGTTGGACTGCACCGGCTGCGGCAACTGTGCTGACGTGTGTCCAACAAAGGAAAAGGCACTTGTTATGAGACCGGTAGATCAGGAAATGGAGAAGCAGCGCAGAAATTGGGAGTTTGCACTGACACTGACCACCAAGGACAATCTAATGGATAAAAATACACTCAAGGGCAGCCAATTTGCTCAGCCGCTTCTGGAATACAACGGTGCATGTCCGGGCTGCGGCGAGACTCCATATGTGCGCCTTATCACCCAGTTGTTCGGAGAGCGAATGATGATTGCCAACGCTACGGGATGTTCCTCTATCTGGAGTGCCAGTTCCCCTTCCATTGCATATACTGTCAATGCAGATGGCAAGGGGCCTGCATGGGCTAACTCGTTGTTCGAAGATAATGCAGAATATGGTTATGGCATGTATCTAGGTGTCCGGCAGATCAGAGCACGGTTGGCCGATCTAATGCAGCAGGCTCTATCTCAGGGAGCTCCTGAACCTGTTTCCCAAGCCTTCCGGCAATGGCTTGATTCAAAGGACGATGGTGAAGCCTCCAAGGCCGCGTCAGCTAAAGTCATAGAATCATTGGGCAGCATCACCCGTAATGACAATCCACTGCTTGAAGAAATATTTGAAAAGAAAGACTATCTGGTGAAGAAATCCTTCTGGATAGTGGGTGGCGACGGCTGGGCCTACGATATAGGTTATGGCGGCGTCGACCATGTGCTGGCATCCGGAGATGATGTTAACCTGCTTGTACTGGACACAGAGATCTATTCCAATACAGGCGGCCAGTCCTCCAAGGCAACGCCTACCGCGGCAGTGGCCAAATTCGCTGCATCAGGCAAAAAGATCAGAAAGAAGGACCTGGGCATGATGGCTATGAGTTATGGATATGTCTATGTGGCACAGATCGCAATGGGTGCGAACATGAACCAGACCATCAAGGCTATCGCTGAAGCAGAAAGTTATAAAGGGCCCTCGTTGATCATCGCATATGCGCCCTGTATTTCCCACGGTATAAAATCCGGGATGGGCACCAGTATTGCTGAAGAGAAAAAAGCCGTAGACACCGGTTACTGGCACCTGTACCGCTTCAACCCCGAACTGCACAATGCAGGCAAAACCCCGTTCATTCTGGAATCAAAAGAGCCGACCGAACCATTCCAGGACTTCCTGAAGGGCGAGGTCCGCTATACACAACTTATGACTGTCTTCCCGGAGCTGGCAGGCCAGCTGTTCTCCGAGGCTGAGAAACACTCCCACGACCGCTACGAAACATACAAACGCCTGGCTGAGGAGAGGTAGGGGTAAAAAATTAAGGAGGACGGGCAGGTCCTCCTTAATTTTAGCTTTACCTTACTTTTCATTTTCATCTACATGGAGTTTTGCGTTTGTGATCTGAAATTCAGAAGGTATTGTTACCTCCGAGTGAGACTTTTTTTTCTCAATATTCGCCCACGCCGCGGTATCGTGTTTTTCAACCGGGACTCCGAGATTGTAATCCTTTCGTTTATCCGGCATCATCATTCTCCTTTTCAATCGGATTTGTGGTCTATAACATCTGAAAAGTATATCGTCCCGAACAGAAATTTTTCGTAGAACAGGCGGTGGAACGCGAAATAATCGCTTTATTTCAACTGACGACAAGACAGTCCTATAGAAATTTAACCATCGGCAATATGTGAATTTAGATGTTACAAATCACTAGTATATAGTCTGAATTGAATTCGGAGAATTATGCATGTATTTAACTCCTGTTCAATCTTTTCCCCGTAATTGTATTTACCTTCAGCCTTAAGGCAGTAACAGCATTCACTTCATTATTGCTGAATTCATGGTTTTCTGCTGATGAATATTGTTTCATCAGATGTTTTAACGCAATTACTCTGTCCTGTGGATTCAGGATTTCAATGGTACCATTCCCGCATACGCTTTCATATTCCATTGTGTAGTCACATGCTTTCTCACCGGTAATAAGCCTATGCGAACAATCCATTTCAAAGGAAGCCCTATTACATTTTTTTATCAGGTCAATCTTTTTACCCACATGTGCCCCATGAAAGTAAAGAACTAATTGATCATCAATTTTCTCGAAGCCAAAGTTCATAGGAATAATGTATGGATATTCATCGTCAAACAACGATATTCGGCATGTATAGCATTTCCTGATAATATCAATAATACAATCCAGATCAGTTATTTCCCTATCTTTTCTTCTCATATTAATCTCCATTTCTGCGTCTTCGTAAGCAGCGCATTCAGCAGCGTCAAACTTCTGTATACATTCATTCTACCTGCATCAGCCCGGGATACGTCCCGGTGATACATCTTCCCCCTTTGGGAGTAACGACAAACGTATTCTCGATGCCGACCATTCCGATACCCTCCACCCCTGCCTTGGGCTCGACTGCAAAGACCATACCTTCCTCGATTGGCTCATCGAAACCCTTTGCAAGCACAGGAAGCTCGTCCACCTGCAGGCCGATCCCATGTCCCAGGAACTTGACTCTCCTCTTTCCATATCCCATAAAGTTCGGTAAAAATTCTTCATCAACGCTCTTCATAATCGTGTTGTATATGTTGGATGGTACCTCACCCGGTTTCAGCATTTCAGCAATTCTGTTTTGTATCTCGACACACTTTTTGTGGATGTTCACAGCATGCTTCGGCAGCGGCTTCCCAAACATATAGGTCATGGCCTTGTCCGACTGGTAACCGTCGAAGCCGCACCCTGTATCAATAAAGACAAGATCTCCGTCTTTAAGTTTGCATTCGCGGTTTCCCATAAGCTGCACAGCAGGCCCCAGGCCATAATTACCACCCGGTCCATTAAAATAGGTGGGGTATAGTGAGCTTTCCCCAAAAGCAATATGTCCCAGAATGATTTCCGTATCAAACATGTTGAAACGTGCAATCCCCTGATGGCCTTCTTCCACAAGCACTGAGAAAATGGCAGTGGTCAACTCACTCTCTGTCATACCTGCTTTTAAAAGCAACGGAACCCTATCCTCCAGAACTCTCCGGTGAATATCCCCTGCCTTTATCATAAGATCCAGTTCGTATATGCTTTTCACAGATCTGACTTTTGAAATACAGGCCTCCATTGATTTGAATGATGTAAAGCCAAAATATTTCTTCAACCGTTCACATATTCCAATCGGTACAAATTCTGTTTCAATATGGACCGTATCCGTTAATCCGCCAAAAGCTGCGGCATCTCCGGCTGCATCCCGATATGTTTCCATTGGTCTGATTCCTTGAAACAGCGACTCATCGGCAGCTCGGTCAAAGCTGCGGCGTACATAATATACTGCTTCTGCGTCCCTGGGGATGAAGAGCAGGCCTTCCTGCATCGTACCGGTGAAATAGTATTGATTGATCTTGCTGATTACAAGAGCCAGCTTCCATTCCGGCTCCTTTTGGTCCATTGCGGTTCTGAAACGTTTGAGCCTCCCTTGAAGCTCTTCTAAGGGTACCTTTTTATTCATATGATAATCTTTTCTCCAATGATTTTCATTTTTACTGTGTTTATAACAATTATTGTATCCTGTAGCTCATATATAATCAAGGTGTCACTTACGGATCCACCACAGTTGCGGTCTGTCCAATGGAGACGGCAAGTTCCGTGAGCCGCTCCCATGTCAGGCAGCCTACTATTCCGTCTGCTTCAAGTCCCTGTGCCCGCTGAAAACTGATGACAGCATTGCGCGTGCCACTGCCGAAATAACCGTCCAGCCCCGATCCGGTGTAGCCTAGCGCATTCAATGCATCCTGCAGCGTTAGTACATAATTGCCGACACTTCCCTGTCTGACAAGCGGATAACCCCCTGCCGCACAGGCCGGCGGCGTCGCACGGGCATCAAAATGCACCCAGGTCGGCGTAAGGTATGCCGGCTCCACATAGGTCCACACTCCGGTCTGCTCTGCTGTAACGCGAAGCTGATCACGGGTGGCGCTGTCGAGGTTCTGCCCCACATCAAAGGATACCCCTGCATAATGCTGTGACATTGCAGCATGCCCGCCCTCCCATATAC
>JAEYRF010000119.1 GCA_023409615.1 Bacillota bacterium
CTCAAACGACGGGATTTATACAGAAGAAGGATGGGTAAGTTATGCAGGTACCCCCTATAAGGTCATGGATAATGTGCTGAGAGCGTGTGCCAGTGGTAATGGCAATCAGGTAGCGGTTATTAAAACGGATCATACCTTATGGGCATGGGGGAACGGATATTTTATTGAATCAGAACAACCGGTAAAATTATACGACCATGCACGGGAAATGGCCATTGGGGAAAGACATATTGCTGTTGTCTTTGATGACAATACCTTGGGGACTGCCGGCAGGAATTATTATAAGGTTTTGGGCCATGGTGACATGGAAAGCTGGAGTGAGAATATCCCGCTGAAAACTATAATGGATGGAATTCAGGATTCTCCTACAAGCTGGGCTGCAAAAGAAGTAGAGGAAGCCATCGGATTGCAGCTGGTACCGAAAGATATGCAAAATAATTATGATCAAGACATTACCCGGGAAGAGTTTTGTATTTTGGCAGTCAGACTGGTGGAAGAAAAAACGGGGATGACCGTAACTGAATATATTGAAAGCCAAGGCCTTCAAGTACCGGAACAATCACCGTTTGACGACTGTAGCCATCCCGATGTGATAGCGGCAAATGTATTGAAAATTGTAGAAGGAACTTCGGCAACCACCTTTGCCCCGGATAACTGGCTTACTCGCGAGCAGGCTGCAAAAGTTCTGTCCGCAGCGGCAAGGGCATTGGGAGAAGATATTCAGGCGGATTGTCCTGTGTTTGCGGACGATCAAGTTATCGCAAGCTGGGCCAAGCCTTATATAGGATATGTCAACAATGCAGAGGTTATGAAAGGTGTAGGCGGAAATATGTTCAATCCCAAAGGTGGGTATCAAAGACAGCAGGCGTATATGACCATCTTAAGACTGTTAAAATCCTTGGAGTAACTGCGGAAAGTTTTACAAATCAGAGAAATTTGATTATATGGATTATAGATTATGTCAGCTCAAAGAGGGGAAAGGCAAAGCTTAAGAATATGGCGGGCGGAAGTGAAAGGGAGATAGCTACGCACCAAAAAGGTCATCATTGCGGATGACCCTTTTGGTGCTCCTCTTTTGGTGCTTTTTCAGATGTCGATCTCTGAGCCTCGATACTAAAATAATTCTCAGGCAAATTACTTCTTAATCTGCGCCAGCACCTTGTCAATTACTACGGCATTTCCATAGGAATCATCCAAGCTGAGATGAGGTGCCTCTCCATCCAGAATGCATCTTCCGAACTGCTCCACTTCCAACATATAATTATCAGGAGTAGATACTGTTATGATATCGGTATGGTCGTCTTTAATCACTTGTATTCCGAGCTCTCCCTTTGCATTGAACATGATGTCTACTTCGATTATGCCCGTCTCCCCTACTATGCGGTATCCGCTTCTTGGAGCGGAATTGAATGCGCAGTGGGCGGCTGCCTTTAACCCATTCTCAAATTCAAACAGCATGCAGCTGCTTTCATCCACGCCTGATATGGCACCGGTTTCTCCTGACGCAATTACATTGATTGGCTCTCCGCCGGCGATATAACGTATGATATTAATGACATAGCAGCCGACATCATAGGTCGCTCCTCCGCCGAGATCGCTTATGAGCCGTACATTATTCAAATCGTCCAACTGAAAAGAAAACCAGGCCTCTATGACCTTCAGCTTACCGACTATTCCGCTGTCGGCCAGTTCCTTCGCTTTATGTGTCAGGGGGCTGTGCCTGTATGCAAAAGCCTCCATCAGCTTCACATTGTACTTTTCACAGGCTGCTTTCATATCAAGGACTTCCTGCGCAGTGATTCCCAGAGGCTTTTCACATAGAATGTGCTTTCCCTTTTCAGCAGCCTTTAGAACCCATTCCTTGTGGAGCGCATTGGGTAATGGTATGTATACGGCATCAACATTAGGGTCGTCCAAAAGCTTATCATAGCTGTCATATGCTTTTTCGGCATTGTGCTTGTTTTTAAACTCCTCAGCTTTCTCACGGCTTCTGCTGGACACAGCATAAAGCGTTGCATTCTGTGCGCCGATAATGCCAGGGATGACTGACTTATCTGCAATGTTTGCGCAGCTGATTACTCCCCAATTCACTTTTTTCGCTGTCATATCTTTAATCTCCTATCCAAGTATAATGAGTCTATATTCTCTATTATAACCAACCGAACTTAATAATTAAACAACTGTAAATAAGTATTTTGCGGGCCCGGATGAGGTACTTTTTAAAGCTAAGGCTGGTTTTGTAGATAGCCAAATTATATGTTATAATATAGCAAATAATATAAGGAGTTGATAATTTACTATGAAGAAAAGAGCTTTCATACCCATTATTTGTTTGGCACTGGCGGTTGGCTTGTCAGTCGGGGTGTTTGCTGCAGGCAATCTTCAACAGATTTCAGCATATTTAAATAGTGGCATTGTCATCAAATATGACGGACAGACACAGGTCATGTTAGATGCCGCCGGCGAAAGGGTATATCCGATTACATATAACGGGACGACATATGTCCCTGTCCGGGGTATCTCCACGATACTCGGCGTGCCCGTTTCATGGGATGGTCCGACCCAGTCGGTTCTCCTTGGCGAAAATCCAACGGGAAAGGATTTTATCAACGACTTGAATCCATACGATCCTAAAGACCCCTATGAAATCGTAAAAACGAAAGATGGGCGTACTGCAACCATCGCCGGGAAAGCATATGACCATTATATAGAGTTTACCTCGAACTCTACTCTTTATTATGATTTAGCCGGCCAATACGAAACGCTGACCTTTGATGTCTATTGTGGGAGTAATTACGGCGGGACACTTGTATTTACTGGTGATGAGGACGAGGTGCTTGATTCCATCACCGTAGCCAGTAAAAAACTACCGGTCACGTACACTGTGAACGTCAAAAATGTGCAACAGTTAAAAATCAGGAGGCCCGATGGCGGCGGTTATGGTAGTGGAAGCGGGTTATTTATTTTCAATACCATAATCAAATAATCGTTAATCAAGGTTGTTTTCCCCTCCATGAATATGACCTTCTACTCACCCATTATCCGGCAAGGGGCATTTGTCTCTTGCCGGAAATTATTTAGCAAATAGTAATTATAATCATTAAGCTCTGAGACAATATGTATTTCAAAGGAGCAAGGACATGAAAGTTATTGATTTGAGAAGCGATACGGTTACTATACCGACTCAGGAAATGCGCGATGCTATGTATACTGCAGAAGTTGGTGATGATGTATATAGAGATGATCCGACTGTAAACAGGTTAGAAGAGTACGCGGCCCAAAAAGTCGGGAAGGAAGCCGCACTTTTTGTACCCAGTGGCACTTTTGGAAATCAGTTGGCTCTGTTTACCCATTGCAGGAGGGGATCAGAGGTAATTCTGGGAGAAGATTGCCATATAGTACAGCATGAAGTTGGTGCATCGGCTGTTATCGCCGGGGTTCAGCTAAGAACCCTGAAAGGGGTAAACGGGCAATTGATTGCTTCCGAAATAGAATCGAAAATCAGGGGAGAAGACATTCACATACCGGATACCGGACTGATCTGTGTAGAAAATGCCCTCTCAAATGGAAGAGCCGTTACTCTTGACAATATGTCTGCAATATATAATGTTGCAAGAAAGCACAATATACCGGTCCATCTTGATGGGGCGAGGCTCTTTAATGCAGCAAATTTTCTGAAGGTTGAGGCGGGAGCAATTACCCGCTATTGTGACTCGGTCATGTTCTGCCTCTCAAAAGGTCTGTGTGCGCCGGTTGGTTCCATGCTTGCAGGAAATAGGGAGTTCATTGAACGGGCAAGGAAGGGCAGAAAGCTCATGGGCGGAGGGCTTCGCCAGTCTGGTATTTTAGCTGCGGCAGGGCTGGTGGCTCTTGAAAAAATGACCGGCAGGCTTAATGACGATCATGATAATGCATACTTTCTTGCGCATGAGCTTTCAAAAATCCCGGGAATCAAAGTTGATCCAGAGAGCGTCCAGATTAATATGGTGTTTTTTGAAATGGATTATCCGGGGTTGGATATGAATATGTTCGTTGAAGAAATGTTTAAAAGAGGAATAGTCATCAGCGGTGATGAGAATGGTGTCATGAGATATGTCACACACTACTGGATAACCAGAGATGATATTGCTTTTGTTATAGACTCCATGAAAGACATTTTAGCGCTAATTGACATAAACTGATAGCGAGGTAGTTTATAGGTCAGCTAGGTTCCCCTGCAGCACCTGTATTTCACACCTTATACATATTCGGTAGATTACAAAGTTTATACAAGTCTATTGACTTTGACGTCGTGTCGTCCATTAAAATGATTTCAGAGAGGAGGCGAACAGATGAAACTTATGACGATCAGCGAGGTTACAAAGACCTTTAATGTCACAACAAGAATGCTTCGGTATTATGATGAAATCGGGCTTCTGCCCAGTACTCGCAAGCAAGATTACGCGTATCGCGTGTATGATGAGTCTGCTGTAAGACGTCTGCAACAGATTATCACGCTGCGAAAGCTTCGTATCCCGTTAAAAAAGATTGCAATGATTTTTAGTGATGCTGAGCAAACAAGAACTATTGAGGTCTTTCAGGAAAGCATGGATGAGCTTGATGATGAAATAACAGCGCTTCAAACAATACGGGATATTTTGAACTCCTTTATTGCGCGGCTAAACTCGGTGGCAAGTACACATATCAAACTTAGCATACTTGATGATGCTGATATCATGAGTGTCATTCAAACGCTCAGCCTTTCTAAAATCAGTTTTAAGGAGGAACGTTCTATGGACGACCTAAACAAAGCAAATGAAACCTTATCAGCCTTAAAGAATGTACGTATTATTCATTTACCCCCATGTACAGTTGCTGCAAGCCACTATTTCGGTGAGAATCCCGAAGATAATGCGTGGAAACCTCTAGATGAGTTTGTTAAAGGAGCTGAGCTTCATAAAATCAAACCTGATTTGAGGATTATCGGATTCAATAATCCTTCGCCGAAAGGAAATGAAACATACGGATACGAATTTTGGGTGACCATCCCGGATGATTTTAATGTGCCGTCACCGCTGAAAAAGAAACAATTTAAAGGTGGACTATATGCGGCTCATTGTATCAAGATGGGCGATTTTCATGAATGGCAGCTTCTTGTCCAGTGGGTCATGAACAGTAACGAGTATGAGTATGAGGCTCGGGAGCCATTGGGAATGGATGGTTCTTTGGAAGAGCATCTTAATGCATATTCATATTTCGCAGGTGAAGAAAAAGCAGTACAGTTTATCCAACTTGATCTGCTGATACCGATAAAGGCAAAATAATTATTTCTGCTCAGATCCGGCCCCCGTTATCTTACCGGTAACGGGGGTTGAACAAGAGAGGCTATACTTTCTACAGTATAAGGTGTTATAAGGGATTTGTCTCTAAACATGTATTATCTATTACTATATCTTTAGGAGGTATTATGCAGGCTATTTGATGCTTATGATGCCGCCATTGTAATGTTCAAATGCCATAATATTCGCTATGTTCCCC
>JAEYRF010000018.1 GCA_023409615.1 Bacillota bacterium
CATAGCGAACCTCATATCGTACATTTGATACTTATATTATATCATAATTATGGATTATTTTACATAATTTATTATTGTATTTGTTAGATTTGACCGCAGTTGTAGAGGTTTTCGGACAGTCTGACCACAGATTGTTCGAAAACCCGCTATTTTAGCGGGTTTTCAGCATATTTTGACACTCCGCTAAATTCATTTCACAGATGAAGTACCTCATTTGTTTTCACCTGAAAATTCAGGTTATTTTTTTAGAAATTTATTGAATAATTGCCCGTCAGATGTAATCAACTCCGTTTTACCAGGATTGTGCTCCAATTTCATTTTTCCTTTAATGGTATGGAACTCAATGGATAAATGCTCTAATTTTCCAGGAATATGCGGATTAAAGCTGATTTCATCCCAGCCGAGCTTGCCAGGTGTAATTCCCGCAATGTCTTCTATTAAAACAGAAATAGGAGAGCTGGCCCATGGATGACACAGGCTGGTATTCCATTTCTGATCTTTCCCCCAAGCTTCAAAACAAGTTGTGGCGCCTTCTTTCAACATATTGCTCCAAGACATGGCATCTCTGGAAGTCATTAGGTCATAAACCAGGTCATAGGCACCTGCCCTTGCCAGGCCCTTTAGCAGGAAATAGGTCATATAGACCCCGCAGTTAAGCTTCTTATCTTTAATAAAATTGACAACACTCACTGTGGCCTCATCGGGAACAAGTCCGTAATAAAGTGCAACGATATTAGAATGAAGAGCAGAGTGTTGTGAAATTTCAGAATCGGCAAAGAGATTGTTGAAAGGTCGGAAGAAGGCTTTGATAAATGATGCTTTTAATTGGCTCAAATCATAAAGTCCATCCAATCCCAACAATGTCTTGATCTCATTAACTGATTTCACAGCACCATAATAAAAGGCATTGATAACGTTATGACAGCCGTCTCCTACCACTGTTCCAAGATCAAAGTCATATCTATCCCTTAAATTCTGAGGCCAGTCAACCAAATTCCACTTTTCCTTTACATTTTCTAGCAACCCATCAGGCCGTGCATACTTCTGGAAGTATTTAAGAATGCCTTCTGCTACAGGCAGCATATCCAAAACAAAAGACTGATCGTTACTGTGTCTGCAGTAAGTTAACAACTGCAACGGCCACTGCAGAGAGAAATCTGCTATTTCCTGCATATAGCTTCCCGGTGCTACTGCCATAAGTCCGGGACAAATAAATGCCGAAAGGGCAAAATCCTTCAGTGTTTTTTTAAACATCCGAAGATCCCCTGATAAATATATGTGGGAATGGGTAGTAACGGTGACATCTCCAAGGTATTGACCCTTTTCCCTGCTGGGGCAATCTACAAAGACTTCCTGAGTACCATATTTGACACCGTTTTTGCATATATCCCAGATGCCGTTGAGTAGTGTATCTGATGAATTAAATTTGCATTTTTCTTCAACTAAAGGGTAATGCCGTACAATAGCACAGAAACTGTCCGGGATTATAGTTTGGCGTGGTGCGACAATTTCCACATAACGAAAAGCTTTGTAATCAAAATGCTCCAGAACATCCTCACTACCTGACAATATCCAATCCTCTTTATAATGACAATTGCATCTCATATTGTACCTGACCGAAGGTTCACTGGGTTCACTGGGTTCACTGGTATCTTCAAGTTCTTCACCATACATAATTGTTACTTTTTGACCTGCTTTCCCGCAGGCTTTCATTTTAAATTGACCTGTGATTTCCTGTCCGAAATCTATTAAGTAGTAGCCCGTGGACTTAAGCTTTACATCCTTTGGTTTAATTTCATAAACATCCAGCACAGGTGTAGTCTGCAAAACAAGCTGATGGTCATCTGACATGCGCTCGCAGACATAGTCCCATTGATCATCATTATAGCTCTTATCCTTCCAGCCTGTTTCTTTAAGCCTGTTGTCAATATGCTCCAGAAACTGGGTCTCGTACCCAGTGGTTTCCATACCTGTATATTCTCTGGCATGAGTATATTTCCATGTGGCATCGGTAGACAGAAAGAGACCATCATCAATAAACAATTCGGCAATCATGCCCTGCCGGTAATCCCCACTGTTCCATACCCTGTTGATAAGCCCCTGATAATAAACGTGGACTGTAATAACATTCTCACCCTGCTCTATAAACCCGGAGATATCATACCTGTTATAATGATAATGAAAATAATAGGCAGGTGCCGGTCCCTGACCGATAAAAATACCATTAATGTACAACTTGTAGTAGTCATCTGCAGTAATATCCAGATAAGCTTTATTAAAAGGTGATTCACAATGAAACTTTTTTCTCACAAGCATATGCCGGTTTTTAAGATCCGGTCTGTGTTCTGAAATATTTCTAGACTCCGATTGCTTTTTAAAAACATTAATGGGACTTAACCCATTAAACTGTTTATCTATGATCCATTTGGCCTGCCATATTTTCTTCATAATATTTCCACATCCGCCTCCATTATACTAGTTTGTCATGCTGTATTCCTCTCCTTAGTTTACCACATACGATGCTTTCCTCAACAGCGTATGCTATTATAAACATGGGCAAATCATGAAAAACAAAACGGGTGAGTTTATAAATGGAACATCCTCAGATTTATAAAGGGCATACATACTTTAAGGACAATGTTCCCGTATATTTGAATATAACAGGTGTCATGACAAATAAGATTTACAGAATGCATAGTCATGATTTTATTGAAATCGCCTATGTGAATACCGGCAGTGGTTTGCATCAGGTTGAAAATACAGAACATGCTGTATCCATAGGTGATCTATCTATCATTAACACCAATATTCCACACAAGTTTATTAGCAATAATGAAGCGAATCCTTTAACGATATTCAATTGTATTTTCATTCCTGAATTTATAGACTATTCCCTGCTCAGTACGGTTGATTTTAAATCCAACAAAAAGCAGCTTTTTACCCAAACTGCGAGCCGCCCATCTGCCGGCTATTGCTAAGTTCCTCCTGAGTCATGATGCTCCAGTTTTTATCGCTGTTCCACAGGCTCACATAAATTTCGCCGTCTGAAACCTTGATGGGCCTCTGTTCAAAGCCTTCTCCAAACCCATCGGAAGCCTGTCCTGTGATATATTCTTTTAACTGCGCTATTAGAGCGAACCATTTGTGACTGCCTACATCCGGAAAACTGCTCCATTCTTTCTTGAGCATTTTCGTAAAACTCTTAGGATCTATTGGCTCTTGCATTGAATTTATCGATCTGTACTTTGCTCTGCTGGAGAAAATTCCTGGAGATGTCTGCAAAGATTCGGGGTGCTTTTCTAACTTTGTGAGATAAATAATTACATCATCTATCCGGATTTTGAAACGGCGAGTCTTTTTACCCGAGTCCTCGTTGGGTGCGGAGATTTCCCCAGGCAGGGTGAGAGTTAGCGGCTCTACCTTTTTCAAAAATGCTGTAGGTATTTAACTCGCAAGAACAGACGCAAAAAATGGGAAAGGAGCAGGACAGGCAATAAGTCTGTCTTGCTCCATAGGCACGGATCGGTACACAGCCAAATAGCAACTACACTACGATTAAATGAAGACTTGAACTTCTAAAATATATCACCAGCCTTAGTACATTTTTCCCATGATTTCAAACTTATAAACCGGAATCAAAGCAGCAACATCGTCATCAATCTTCCTAGGTTCACCATTATTGTAAAGGTAGAGGGTACCAGTATAATAATTAGTGCTGTAATCGTAGAGATAAAGGATATCACCATCATTGGTAGTGTCGAAATCATGCACATCATCGGCAACCTTGGTTTTTGTTCCGTTTTTAAACATTTTTAGTGTGCCATAACTCTTCTCAGAGTTCCAGTCGGTATAGTACAGTACATTATCATTCAGGTGGGAAATACTCCAGAGTCGGACGTCATAGTCAATTTCCTCACCATTGATAAAGAGATCACCCTTATAATCTTTATAGCTTACATCCTTATAGTAGGCAAGTTTATCGCTGGCAGTGAAGAAAATTGCCTGGTTACTGACATTGCTGTCATACCTTTCGGGATTACTGGCCTGACCGTTAGTAATTGCAATCTTGTAGAGATCACCGTATCCATCATCGGAAACATCATCGAGGAAGTAGACTGTAGTGCCGTCGGAAGAAACTTTGAAATTAGTAGCATCAGTCTGTTCAACAATGAGCATTGTAGAGCCAATGGCAACATACCGCTCAGAAGAAGAGTAGAGAGCTGCATTGACCAGGTCGCTCACCTCATAAGAGTTGCTGATTTCAGTGAGCTTGACTTTCCGTACCTCAGACTGATTATACGCCTGAAGAATCATGACAGGCTTGTCATATGCGTATGTAATGTCCCACTGGTCAACCAGAGCATCAGTAACAATGGTCCCTTCTGTGCCATTGGAATAATACAGTGTGTACTCGGTACTCTCCATCGTAGCATTCCGAAGATCCTCTCGGAGATAATCCCTATTACGCTTATCGTCATATGCTTGATATGCAGCTTCATACTCTGTACGCATCTGATCGCGAGTAGCTTCGTATGCTTCGTACTCTACTTCGTACTGAGCCTTGGCAGCATCATATGCTTCATTAGTGTCAAAATCCCACCAAGAAGGACCATTAGGAGGATTAGGATATACGGGGTATTGAGGCTCAGTCAATGCGGCATCAGAAGCAGCTAAATTATCGTCCACATAATCCAAGAGGTTTTTCTCTGTAGATTCAGCCCTTATGTAATACACCTCGCCGGAATCATAGATAGCTACAACTCTGGAAATATCAGCCGCAATCTTTTCTTTATCGTCGCTACCTTCTGCCTGTTTATAAAGGGAACCGTCTTTGATATAATAAATTGCAGAAAGGTCGGTTGCAACATATTCGATACTAGTAATGTCACTTGCCAGCTTTACGCTATCCTTGTCTGCATACCACAGATAATAGCTGTTCTCTTCAGTCCTATAGCCGATTTTTTTGCAATCATCAGCAACATCAAAGGAAATGACGTCACTGCTAATTTTTTTCTTATTGGTCAGATCGTGAAGATAAAGAATTTTGTCAGAGCCCTTCACATAAACAACCTGAGTTCCGGCGTTATTGATGGCATACATCATCACATTGGAATCAATCTTCACGGGCTCTTCTTTGGGCTTGTTAATGTCGCGGTAATACAGGGTAATTCCGTCGTCCTCATCAGTAATTCTGTCAGGGAAGAAGATGCGATTACCGTTATCACTGAAAGTGATGAAATAGCCGATAGTAGAAGCTGAATTGGACAGTTCAGTGCCACTTTTACTCGCGCCATTTAGAAGACGAGATGTGATTTCCAAAGCGCCTTCATCAGAATAGTCAGTATAGATGATTTCTCCATCCTTGAGGTAAAGGCTATAATTATCGTTGCTGCCACCTCCGAAAAACATGGATGCAACCAGAATAATTATGACGAGGGCAATCACTCCGATTCCGCCGAATATAACCGCTTTTTTGGGCAGTGCCTGCAGGATGTTCTTTTTTCCTTTGACAGTTTCAGCGGGAGCTGCAGAGATTCCAGCGTCTCCCGCAATGGCCGCTCCACACTTCTGGCAGAACGCGAACTCAGTGCTGGTCTGCCCTCCACAACCGGGGCAGAAAATGGTTTCTGAAATCTTTGTGCCACAGGCGTAACAGAACTTTGTGCCTCTCACCTCCTTCAAGCACAACACAATGCCACAGCTTTTATAAAAAAG
>JAEYRF010000230.1 GCA_023409615.1 Bacillota bacterium
GACAAGAGGAAAGCAGTGGATCCGCCTGAACCCGGAGATTGAGCTGTTGGATACCCCTGGAATCCTCTGGCCTAAATTTGACGATCAACAGATCGCACTGAACCTTGCATTTACCGGCGCAATCAAAGATGATATTATGGATGTGACAGAGGTTGCCGCGGCATTGGCGCAAAAGCTGTCTGCCGAATATCAGGTCTTATTTGCACAGCGTTATAAGCTGCAGAGTACCGAAGGCCTAACCGGTTATGAACTGCTTCAGGCAGCAGGGAAGAACAGAGGATGTATCCTGCCTGGAGGAGAAATTGATATGAGAAGAATCGCCATTGTACTGCTTGATGAGTTCCGCGGGGGGAAGATCGGTAAGATTACATTGGAAAGACCGGTTTGAGTATAGATAGAATGTACAAGGTCGGGAAAGACTTGTATAAGTGAGGGTGACTTTATAATGAGACCAATAGATCATGATAAGGAAATGAAGCGCCTTAAGGAAATGAGCAAATATGAAGAGGATTCTTACCTGCAGGGATACTGCCATGTGGCAGGAATTGATGAAGCAGGAAGAGGACCGCTTGCTGGGCCTGTAGTTGCTGCATGTGTCATGCTGCCTGAAGGCTGCATGATTGAAGGGGTAAATGATTCTAAAAAGCTTACCCAAGCAAAAAGAGACATGCTATATGACATAATTATTGCTCAAGCTATTTCCTATGGTGTCGGCATTGTGGATGAAAAATGTATTGATGAGATAAACATATTAAATGCGACAAAGCTTGCTATGAAGCAGGCCGTTGAGCAGATGGACCCACAGCCCGACATCTTGCTTATCGATGCGGTCAGGCTGGACAGTGTTGATATTCCGCAAAAATCGCTCATAAAGGGAGATTCTATAAGCATTTCCATCGCAGCTGCTTCTATTATTGCCAAGGTGACTCGAGACCGTATGATATCTGATGTTGACAGCCTTTATCCTGAATATGGCTTTAAAAAGCACAAAGGCTACGGGACTGCGGAGCACATAAATGCTATAAAAAAGTATGGTATTTGTCCGATACATAGAATAAGCTTCACTAAAAATTTCACGGGCTGATAAATTTCGTGCGTTTTAATTCAAAAGGAGCGTCTTATGCGTATTGAGAATTATGCCAATATTGCTTCTTCTGGAAATACCAATGTTGGCGATCTTATGAATCGACTGAATCCCGGTGATGTGATCAGAGCAAAAGTTATTGAAATCACATCTGATGAAGCTGTTCTAAAGCTTTTTGACGGGACGGTCATGCACGCGAAGATGCTTGAGGCGATGAATGCTAAAGCAGGTGACAGTGTCATGCTGACTGTTTCTTCAAAGTCTGAGGGCATACTCTATCTTGAGACTACAAGGAATTTATCACAAATAATTCATCCAAACACTGATACGTTGAGTAGATTGCTTGAAATGCTTCAAATAAAGCCTGATGCACAAAATATGCAGCTTGCAGCCGAACTAATAGAATCTGGTGTTTCTGTTACCACAGAGCATCTTGAACAATCCGCTGCACTGTTGAAAAATCTGCCTGGAATGGACGCGGAAAAAGCTGTATATATGGCTTTGAAAGGCCTTAATATAGACCATTCGGGCATTGAACTGCTTTCAAAGTTGCTGGAAGGTGATTTGAAACTTGGTCAACAGCTTAAGGACATTGAGGCACTGCTGAACCAGATGAACAGTGCCAAATCGGATCAGACAGGCAGTAAAGCTTATACTCAAGCACAAAGAGCAGTTTCTATGAACGATCAGGCGTCCGGTACTATAACTAATACAGCATCCGGCAATATAAATAATCAGGCGACAGGTACTTCACGTAATCAAGAAGTGGTTATTCAAAATGCGTCAGGGAGAAATGCTGCAAATACCGGTGATACTGTTAATCAAACTCATACACAAAATAATCAGCCACAAACTGGGACCGTTTCATCCGCTTTTCAAAAAGAACATATTGCAGGGCAGTTAAATGTCGCATCCGAAAATGCCGGTGCTATGGCAAATACAGGCGCCTCCCCAAATACCGTTGCTGCAGCAAATACGGGCGATTCAGCAACTAATGTTTCCGGAAATCCAGCTGATCGTGAGGCTCCTGTCGCTCCCGAAACATCTGCCGATTCTTTAAATCTGCCTGAGACATCATCGAAGCCTGTAACAGCACATACATCTCCTGCAGCAAATCTCAAAGATAAGCAGGGAATTTATGAAGAAACACCTTTGGCAGACAAATTTTCAAAGCTTATCGAAACGGTTAAGGATCTATTCGTAAAGACTGATTCAGAAAAGCTTGCATCAGATATTGATGTCAATAAATTAAAGAGTGAGCTTTACGAGAAGCTTGATATGCTAAAAGCGACTATTCAATCAGCGGAGGGATACAACTCCAGGGAGACAGCAGGTTTATTGAAGGCAGCAGCCCAAATTGATGATACACTCAGGTTGTTCAACCAAATGAACTCAAGTAATATAATGTATTATCAGATGCCTGTTTCTTTAGCCGGCCATAACACAACAGCAGAGCTTTATGTCATGAAGCGTCAGAAGAATAAAAAGAAGATAGATCCACATAACACAGTAATGTTTATTTCTCTGGATACAAAAAATATTGGAAGGATCGAAACGCTCCTGGATGTGAAGGGAAAAAATATTACAGTCAACCTAAGGACAGAGAGCAAGGATATTATTAATTTTATCAAGGGACAGGTTAAAGAACTTTATAAAGGTATTGACGCTTGCGGTTATAAGTTGGCTAATATCAGATATGCGGTCATTGATTCTGCAACACCGCTCATTAAACAGGAAAAGCTCATGTCAGGGATATTAAATGAAAACTACGGTAAAGTGGATTTCAGGATATAACGAGGCAGCAAAGATACAAACAAAAAAATTATTTTAAATTAGGTCATTATAAGGAGGCTGCCCGGATGAATAAGAAAAAAATAAAGGAAGCCGCGGCATTGAGATATTCGCCTGAAAAAGGCAATGCACCTGAGATTATTGCATTGGGAAAGGGCGAGATTGCTGAGAAAATCATTGAGAAGGCAAAGGAGAACAATGTTCCTTTATACGAGGATGCTACACTGGCGCACACGCTGAATTATCTTCAGATCGGAGATGAGATTCCCGCTGAATTATATGATGTTGTGGCACAGATCATGGTCTTTATCAGTCAGCTTGACAGCTCATATGAACATAAGTGGGTCAAAGGTGAAGCACATGAATAACAGGGCTTTTGGCAGTATCGGTGAGGAATTGGCATCAGAGTATCTAAAGGAAAATGGATTTACAATACTTGAAAGAAATTTCAGAGCAGGCAGATTCGGTGAAATTGACATTATTGCTGCGGAGAGAGAATACATTTGTTTTATCGAAGTGAAAACGCGCACCGGCAGCCTTTTCGGAACACCTGCCGAGGCTGTGGGACATGCAAAAAGGGAGAAATTGAGACAGCTTGCCTGGATATACCTGAAGCAGAAGAATCTGAAGGATAGGAACATGAGGTTTGACATCGTTGAGGTCACGGGACAAAGATTTAATGAAGAATTCAAGCCGAAACATATAGAATTAATAAGGAGTGCATTTTAGTGCTGATTATAGATACACATTGTGATACGGCTCTTTCTGTATACGAGCAGAAGTCGGAGCTCTACAGCAACTGCTTACATCTCGACATTAAAAGGCTTCTTCAATCCGGTGAGCGGGTACAGTTCTTTGCAGCCTTTTCTAATCCTGTAAAATATATGAATAATGCACTTGAGCGTGTTCTTGCCATCATTGACCAGGTATATCAGGCCCAGGAGCAGCATGGTGATAAGTTAGCTGTATGCTTAAATGCACAGTATATCGGACGTTCGCTTAAAAATGGAAAAGTTGCAGCTATACTTTCCGTAGAGGGGGGAGAATGCCTGAACGGTGAGTTGTCCATTCTGAGGCAGTTGTACCGGCTGGGGGTACGCAGCATGCTGCTAACATGGAACCATCGCAACTTGCTTGCAGATGGGGCGCAGGAGGAATTTGGCGCGGGGTTGACAAGCTTCGGCAGGCAGGTGGTTAAAGAAATGAACAGGTTGGGTATGATCGTAGATGTTTCTCACCTTTGTGAGAGTAGCTTCAATGATGTATTGGAAACAACGTCAAAGCCTGTCATAGCATCACATTCCAATTCCAGGGCAATTTGTGATAATGTAAGGAATCTGTATGACTCACAGTTAAATTCAATACAAAAGAATGGCGGGGTCATTGGGATAAATTTCTATCCCTGGTTTTTGAACAATACTGAAAAAGCATCTATAGACGATGTTGTCAGGCATATTGAGTACATCTGCTCTGTTACAGGAGAAGACCATATCGGCATCGGTGCCGACTATGATGGTATTGAGTGCACTCCGGACGGTCTGGAAGGCACACAATGCTTACCCATATTATTTGAGAGGCTTTCACAGTTAAATTACAGCACTGCACTTATTGAGAAAATCGCAGGACTGAATTTCATGAGAGTGATCAGGCAAATTCTTCTATGAATATGCAGGATTCATCACAGCATCCTGCAATATTCACACCAAAGTAATTCTATCAAAAAATATTTTGAATATTTGTTACAGCTCTGACGAGTAAATAAATCTGCGACGTTTTTCGAGATAATTATTACCAAAATTGTATAAATGTGATATAATGGAATGAGCGAAAGTCGCTAATATCAACAGTTTTGGGGGATTAAAGTGG
>JAEYRF010000241.1 GCA_023409615.1 Bacillota bacterium
CCACTTTAATCCCCCAAAACTGTTGATATTAGCGACTTTCGCTCATTCCATTATATCACATTTATACAATTTTGGTAATAATTATCTCGAAAAACGTCGCAGATTTATTTACTCGTCAGAGCTGTAAAATGTATGAATCAATAAAGTATTGTATTTAAAGGCGTATTGGAATAATATATTAGTAATGTAAAAGGTTGTTTTAAAGGAGTGATTGACATGTCGGTATTGGACAATATCACAAAAAAGGTAACAGACACAGCCAAGGCTGCTGCGAAGAAATCCGGCAGTGTAGTAGAGGTTACAAGACTGAACATAAACATTAATACAGAAGAGGAAAAAATCAGGAAGATATATACGGATATTGGAAAGCAGCTATATGAGGACTACAATGAAGGGAAAATTGTAGGGGAAAAGCTGTTGGAACACTGCCTGAAGATCGATGACATTATCGGAAGTATTGCAGATATGAGGGAGAAGATCCTGGAACTCAAGAATATTAAAGCTTGTCCAAATTGCGGTATGGAACTGGATATAGAGATGGAATACTGCTACAAATGCGGCAGAAAGCAGGATGAGCCCCAACCGGAGGAAATCGCGGAATAGGATGAATCCGGCTGCGAGGAAAGCATCACCGAAAGGTAATGAATCCTTAAGATGCTTCTCCCCATTGGAAATTCAAAGAAGGATTTTTGTTTTGTAAAGCGAATAGTATTATTTAGAATATGCAATGGGGAGGAATCTTTTTGACCGACAATAATTCGTTGAAGAAATGTATGTTTTGTGGTGAGAGTATACCGTCGGGTGCAGTGCGCTGTGCTTACTGCGGAAGTATACTTGAGGTGACTGTTACGCAATTTGATCAACCCGATGAGACACAGGCTGAAGCAATTCATCGCGATCAGGATATTGGCAAAACACAGTATGAAAATGATACTCAGGCTGATGCTAATTCCGGGGACACCGTTACACCTCAGGAACAGACCAGTGAGGAAGGGACACAATGGAACGGCAATCCCATATCGCAGGGAAACGGATCACATATACAGCCGCAGCCTTACAAACCTATACAAGGTTATTCGGGACCTAATTACCAGAATAGATATCAGAATCAGCAGGATGGTGACGGGACTTCACTGAGCAATGGCCTGAAGGTATTTTTGACAATCCTTTTTACAGTGATACCGGGCATCGGGCAGGTGGCAGGAATTATTACGGCAATCGTTTTCATGAGCTCGGCACAGAAAGATCGGAAGTCCTTTGGCGTGGCAATATTAGTGGCCAGCTTGATAATGTTTGTGCTTTCATGCCTTGGCTGCTTCATTTTTTCTATTTTTGCTTCACAATCATTACCTTCCATGTATTAAGGAAGGATAATCTGTATGATAGCTTTTTTTGATCTGATGGGCTCACTTATTTGCCATCAGCTGCCATCGAGAACTCTATCTGCCGGGGGTGTATTGCTGCCTGTTTGTGCGAGGGATATGGGGATCTATGCAGGAATTTTTACTTCTGCGTTATTCCTGATTTTGTGTAGAAGACTGAAAGCAGATAAGCCGCCGGCCGTTGCTGCAACTATTGTTATGTGCCTGTTGATGCTGCCGATGGTCTTCGACGGAGTACTATCATATATGGACATCATTGAGACAAATAATATTACCAGGTTGTTTACAGGACTGCTTTTTGGAATTCCTATCCCATTTTTACTAATCCCTGCAGCGCACTACAGTATTTCGGAGCAGAATATAAGACCGGTATTGAGACATGTGCTCGAATTGCTGCCTGTCTACAGTATTGGAACATTACTGGGATTGCTGCTGTTGCGGGGCCTGGTGCCATATTTTCTGGCCGGGACGGTTTTTACTTTTGGACTTGTGTTTTTATTGTCAAGAATTACATATACCATACTTGTCAGAACATTGCGATATAATCGTAAATCGGTTTTTATACTGACTGTATCGGGGACGATATGCATTATGACAATTTTATTTTTACTTTCATACTATGTGCTGCAACCGCTGAAGGAAATACTTCTCATGGTATGAGGTTTGTTGGGCCTGATGGAGTAATTCCGGAGATGATAGAAATGATGGATACAAAAGCAGTGATACGAAAACACATGATTGAGCAAAGAGGGCTGCTGAGCATTCAGGAGGTCACTGAAAAAAGCAACATGATTACCAGGCGGCTATGCTCTTTGATCCAATACGACAATGCCTCTAGAGTCATGGCATATATGTCCTATCGTAACGAGGTTGCTACAGGTGATTTTATTGCCAATTGTATCCGTGACGGAAAGAGAGTTGCAATACCAAAGGTGCAGAAATTTCCTGATCTGGCGCTGCTGCCGTATGAGATAACTGATCCGGAACGTGATGTAATGGAGGGGTTCAAGGGAATACCTGAGCCCGATGCTTCCAGACTAGACACAGTGGATCCGCTTGAGTTCGATCTTGTGGTTATCCCCGCAGTGGCATTTGATAAAGGGAGGAACAGGATCGGTTATGGAGCAGGTTATTATGACAGATTTCTTAAGACACTCAGACCTGATTGTCTTAAGGTGGGGATTGCATTTGAAATGCAGATTATTGATAAGTTTTCTGCTGATGCATATGATATTCCGATGAATCTGGTGATAACAGAGGATAGAATTTATTAAGAGTCTTACATAGTATGGGATTGAAAGGATGCGAAAGATGAACAACAAATTAACCTTTACAGGAGCAAATATCCTCTTTCTGATATTTACCGTTATTTTTCTGGGATATCAGTTTGTTTTAGGAATTATTTTGGGAGAAGCACTTACAGACTATGTCTACCTGATAGTAATTATTAACCAGTTGATTATACTGGCTTCGGTGCTAATCTATTGCTTTGTGAAAAAAATTAATATAAAAGAGACCTTCCGATTTAATAATCCCGGACTGATCCCTATACTTGTGATCACGCTGCTCGCACTACCAGCAACTTTTGCGGCAGGCATGTTTAACACCATTATGGTTTATCTGCTCCAGTTCATAGGTGATATTCCTTCAGCAGGGATACCCGTACCTCAGAATCTGCCGGAATTACTGACAGGAATCCTGATTATCGGTGTAATGCCGGGTGTCTGCGAGGAGATGCTGCACAGAGGCCTACTGCTTAGATCATATGAAAGACGTGGATCCTATAAAGCGTTGATTATTGTTGCCATCTTTTTCGGGTTATTTCACTTTGACATAACAAATCTGTTAGGACCAATACTGCTGGGACTGATTATCGGTTACTATGTGATCAGGACAAATTCCATATGGGCAGGCATATATGCACATTTTCTAAATAATACTATTGCTACAATTATTCAATTCATTGCTAAGGAGTCTCAGCCGGAGAAATTAACTGTGTCGGGCATTGAGCTTACCTCAACGGTTATCATTGGGTTAGTATGTCTTGGTATTACAGCAGGTTTACTGATCCTGTTTAAGAATGTCACAGAAAACAGAGCTGTAATTGTTCCGCCTATCTCAAGGATCGGCAAGGATGTGAAGGCGGTGCTAACACACTGGCCGATTATTTTGTATCTTTTACTGTATTTTATAATGACAATGCTTTATCTTCTAACGATTGTCCTGAGTAAAAATCTCGGAATATAACGAGGCATTATAATATATCGTGCTTGGCTTCTCTACTAAAGTCAGTCGTAAGGTTATATAATACTATATAACCTTTTTCGAGGTGAGCCCAATTGGACTTTAGTATCGATTTTAATCTTGTACGTTCGCAAAAACTTCTAATGATACCCCAATTAAAACAGGCTATTGAAATACTTGAAATGAACTCACAAGAATTATTCCACTATATACAAAACCGTATGGAGAGCAATCCTGCGCTGGAAGTAGCTATAAACAATAGTGTTGTGGCCGGTCTGCGCCAGAACATAAGCTTAAATGAAGGTGTGGAGGATGATGCTGAAGTCCCGATGGGTGAAATACCGCAGACAACGTTGTCGCTAAAGGAACATCTTCTGATTCGTATGGATTCCATTTGTACGGATAGGTGCAGTTATTTGATCGGAGAATATTTAATATACAATACTGATGAGAATGGTTATTTGAAGGTCGAAATCCGGGAGGTCGCTGAGCATCTGGGGGTTTCTGAGGAATTGGTCCTGTCGGTCCTTGAAAAGCTCCAGTCTCTTGATCCGCCCGGCATCTGCGCCAGAGACCTCAGGGAGTGCCTTCTGCTCCAACTCAGAGCTCAGGAGGGAGAGGACGAAGAAACGGCGGAGAGTGAACCGGGAGACAATGAGACAGAAGAAGCAATCATTATTGTTGACAGATATCTTGATGAATTAGCTTGCAATGATGTGCAGGCTGTGGCTTTTTGTACAGGGATCCCGGTTGAAAGGGTACGAAAATTATTCAATAGAGTAAAAGCGCTTGAGCCAAGGCCTGGAAGAGAATTCTTTCAAAGCGGAACTGAAAGTCCCATTATTGCCGATATCATCATCCATGAAACAAATGAAGGATTACAGGTTCTCCACAATGAGGGTGCCTGCCCGGATATCTGTATTTCAGAGAGCTATGTTTCAAACAAAGCATATTTTGATATCGACACAGATGAAAGCAGTTTGAATGAACGGCTTAATGATGCGGTATGGCTTATCAAGTGTCTTGAACAGCGCGAAGATATTATATTTGCTATTACACAGAAACTTTGTGAAGAAGAAAAGGATTTTTTTCTGAAAGGAGAAAAAGAACTCAGACTGCTTGAAAAAGCATCATTCGCAGCCTCTCTCTGTATGCATGAGTCTATTGTGGATAAGGCAATAAGCGGGAAATATCTGCAATGCAGATGGGGTATATATGAACTTGGGAGTTTTTTCGAGGAACAGCTCCTAACGACAGAAGCTTTATAGTCGTGCCCCGTATCAAAATGGCCATACTGGTTTATGTGGTTCACCATGGTCTGCTTTGAGATATCCGGGTATTCCCCTTGTGCCAAAATGCTCCCTCTCAATTTCCAATATACGATCTCTGGAATATTGGTTAATCTCTCCTACTGTTTTAACTTCATCGGCATATTCCCGGAGTGCGTCTATTTCCTTGGGGGATAGTACCTCCTGACAATCATCCGAATTTAGAATCCGTCTCAATTCAGATGCATATTCAAAGCCATCATCCACATCATCCAATGCGACTTTCAGAAACGCCATAAGCTTATCAGGTATTTTTCTCGACATATATGCCAACCTCCTTTTGCCATAAATATATTATACAACGAATAGGCAGGAATAAAAGAGTTTTTATGATAATGGACAAATTCGATGAAATATACATACCATATAGCGATTTCTATCACTCGGAGGTGCTTGTTTATTGGGAGGGAAAAGGGTCGGCGACAAAAGAATTGTTGTGAATTACAATGGTGAACTCTTGCAGTCTCAACTTCGGATGCAGATAATGAAACATTTCATTGAGGAGCAGGAGCGACGGCAGGAAAGGCGACATAGAGAGGATATTAGGGTGGAAGGAGAGCGGAAACTAGGCCGATGCGGGGAATAACTGAAAATTGTATTGGTATATATGTGAGGATTAGCAGGGACGACAATGGTGAAAACTTTGAAACCGTTGAGAACCAGAGAGAGATGCTTATAGATTACGCCGTAAATAGACAATTAGGACAGATTACTGCTGTATATACTGATGACAATGTATCAGGATCAGCCTTTGAAAGAAGAGGTCTAACAAGGCTTAAGGAAGATGTTATGAAGCAGAGGATACAGCTGCTTCTGTTGAATGACCTGTCCAGACTGGGGCGAAACAATGCTAAAACACTGCAGCTGATTGATTTCCTTGAGGATTACGGTATACGTATTCTAACAGCCGATGGCCGATATGATACTCTGGTGGACAATGACATGGTAGGTATAGAAACCTGGGTCAATGAGCGCTTCGTTAGAGATATCTCAAGGAAGATTCGCTCCTGCCTTCGCTTTAAGATAGAGAGAGGTGAATACCTGGGTAATGCACCATATGGATATAAGAAATCTGGTGTTGAAAAGAACAGACTGATTATAAATGAAGAGCAGGCGGAAGTAGTCAGGATGATCTATGGATTATACCGCTCCGGTCTTGGGTATTCTTCTGTTGCTAGAATACTTAATGAAAAAAGAATTCCATCTCCTGAAGGTAAGGTGTGGAACAGGATTTCAGTCAGACGAATTCTGATATCACGCGTATATATTGGTGATACTGTTCAGGGGGTCAGTGAGAAAGTCAGCTTCAAAAGCAAAAAGACAAGACGCTTGCCGAAAGAGGAATGGGTTATAACAGAGGGCACCCATGAGGGGATTGTTCCAAGGGAGGAATTTTTGCTGGTCCAGCAGATCAGGGAGAGCAGGACGGCGGGGAATGGGCTTCGCATCGGTCTTCATCGCACGATGAATGCAGGAACATGTCACTTGCTCCATGGTGTAATTTTTTGCGGTAGGTGCGGAAGTGCTATGTATGCCAGAAAAAGAGCAGGAGGTATTGCGTACGTTTGCGGATGCTATTGCAGGAGAGGCAGTAGTGCCTGTTCCAGCCATTTTGTTTATGAAGCTCAAATCGTGCGAAGTATTTGCGATGAGATAGTAAAGTTATTTAGAAATAGTGATTTCTCAAAAGAGCTTCTGGAAATGATTCAAGCAGAGAGGCTGTTCGACGGTAATGGACACGATGACATTGAAAAGATTAGCAAGCAAATGGAAAAAGTCCGGCGGCAGCATGAGATGATTTACGCAGACCGACTTGAAAGAAGAATATCAGAACAGCTTTTTGACAGAATGAACAGACAATATGAGGACCGGATAAAAATGATCGAAAGTGAAGTAGAAAGAATTCAGAGCCGAACAATAGAAAATGATGACGTTGGAGGATGTATAGAAAAGGCACTGATCACCGTCGAAAATGGGAAACTGACCAATGAACTGGTAAGTATAATGGTGGACAAGATAGTGGTTTATGATGATGGAGAACGTGATGATGGAGAATATGATACAGGCGGAGCAATTGTAATTGATTTACGCTTTCACATGTGGGTATAATAGGAAGAGGATGATCGGAGGAATTCAAATGAAGAAAGTACTGCTTGTGTATAACCCGCTTGCAGGCAATAGAAATGTTCCGAGGAAACTCGACTATATTGTCAGCCGTTTTTTGGAGAAGGATATCCTCGCGGTTCCCTTCAGGATTAAGGGAGAAAGCGGAGCCAGGATACAGGAGGTCTTACTGCAGGATGAATACAGCTATGTTGTGGTTTCAGGCGGAGACGGCACAGTTAATGCGATAGCAAGTATAATGCTTTCAATAGGACTTGATATCCCAATAGGTATTATTCCTGCCGGTACGTGCAATGATTTTGCCCGAAGTCTTAACCTGCCTTCAGACTTAAAAAGATGCATGGATATCATTTTGGACGGGAATATATCGCACATCGATGCAGGCCTGGTTAATGGGGAAAAATACTGCCTGAACACATGCGCAGGGGGGAATTTTGTTGATGTCTCATACAGCACCAACAGTGAATTTAAGAAAAATTTCGGCCCGCTTGCTTATTATTTGACTGCTCTTGGCGAATTTACCAATTTGAAAACTGTCAATCTGAAATTGACCACTGATGATGAGGTTGTAGAGGGTGATTTCCTTCTGTTCCTCATTTTGAACGGAAAGCATGCTGCAGGACTGTCTAACCTTGTTGGTGCCGCAGACCTGTCTGACGGTTATATGGATATTGTACTTTTGAAAAACTGCCTTCATATTGAGATGGCAGGGTTGTTTTTCAAGATACTGAATAATGATTTTGTAAATGATAGAAATGTAAAATGGCTTAGAACTAAAAAATGTACTATCGAGGGCGACAAGGGCTTCAATCTCAGTATTGACGGCGAAGAATGGAAAGGTCTTCCTATTACAATAGAGTTTATTCGCCGTGTACTCCAGGTTTTTGTGAAATAGGATTCTGCTAATAACCCACTTCTTTTTTGTAATAATCACACAACACGGACATATATTTATATTGTTCATGCTTTGCTTATTGATTAAGGGGGGTTATCAGGTGGAAAAATACAGTATATATCAGCAGATCGCTGAGCGGACTCAAGGAGATATTTATATAGGTGTTGTCGGGCCTGTCAGAACGGGGAAGTCGACCTTGATAAAAAGGTTCATGGATTTACTGGTTATACCCAATATTGAAAACGTATACAACCGTGAGAGGGCAAAGGATGAGCTGCCGCAAAGTGCTACAGGACGCACTATTATGACGACGGAGCCTAAATTTGTGCCGAACGAAGCGGTTGAAATCATTTTGGATGAAGCCCTGAAGCTCAAAGTCAGAATGGTGGACTGCGTTGGCTATCTTGTCAAGGGTGCGCTGGGTTATCTTGAGAATAACTCCCCAAGAATGGTCTCGACTCCATGGTTTGATTATCAGATACCATTTGAACAGGCTGCTGAGCTGGGCACAAGAAAGGTAATCAACGATCACTCGACAATTGGTCTGGTTGTGACGACGGACGGCAGTATTACCGACATTCCCAGAGAAGACTATATTGAGGCGGAAAAAAGGGTTATCGATGAACTTAAAGCAATCAATAAGCCCTTTGTAGTCGTACTTAACTCTGTGGTACCAAGTGATCCGGAAACAGAAACCCTTAGGCTGGAGCTGGAGGAAAGATATGAAGTCCCGGTTGTCAGCGTTAACTGCGCCCAAATGAGAAATGATGATATGGCCGGAATTATGGAGCGCATACTGTATGAATTCCCAATCTGTGAAATTGGTATCAACATACCAAAGTGGGTCGAGACTCTGGAACAGGATCATTGGCTTCGCGTCGATATGCTTCAATCCATTCGTGACTCATTCAGGGGAATTACGAAAATACGTGAGGCAAAGGACGCTATACAGAAGTTTGCCGAGTATGAGTTCGTAAAAATGGCAAACCTTTCCGAAATAAATTCAGGAATGGGTAATATGCTTCTGAATATTGAAACACCGGATAATCTGTTTTACAAGGTACTCAGCGATACAACCGGACTTCAGATCGAGGGTGAGCATCGGTTGATCAGCTTAATGAAGGATCTGGCCAGGGTTAAAAGAGAATATGAAAGAGTGGAGTTTGCATTGCACGAGGTGAAGGTGAAGGGATATGGCGTTGTGACACCTCAGATGGAGGAGATGACACTCAATGAACCGGAAATTATCAGGCAGGGGAATCGGTTCGGCGTCAAACTGAGAGCCAGCGCACCTTCGGTACATATGATCAGAGCAGATATCGAAACTGAAATCGCACCACTTGTAGGCACTGAGAAACAGTCAGAAGAGCTTGTAAATTATTTGTTGAAGGAATTTGAAAGTGAGCCGGGAAAGATTTGGGAGTCTAATATTTTTGGAAAATCGCTGCATGAACTGGTTAGTGAGGGATTGCACAACAAGTTGAACAGAATGCCGGAGGATGCACAGTTCAAGCTTCAGGAAACACTGCAGCGGATCATTAATGAAGGCAGCGGGGGATTGATCTGTATCATACTGTAACAGACAGCGCTGCACTTTAATCATACGGGACGTATCTTCATGTTTTGTGAAGGTATGTCCTTTTTGTGTCATAAAAACCTTCAAATGCAACAATTCATGTGGTAATATAAAGCATAGTGTTTTTATTTGGAGGATTTTATGGACAGCAGAAAAACATATGATTTTTGGATGGAAAGCGATTACTTTGATTCGGCCACTAAAAAGGAACTGGAACAGATCAGTGATAATCCCGGAGAGGTAGAGGAAAGGTTTTACAGGGATCTGGAATTCGGTACGGGAGGCCTGAGAGGAGTCATTGGCGCCGGTACTAACCGGATCAATATATATACGGTAAGAAAAGCCTCCCAAGGTCTGGCCAATTACATGCTGAAGAATGTGAAGAATGCCGGAAAACGCGGCATTGCTATTGCCTATGACTGCAGGCGTATGTCTCCCGAGTTTTCGCTGGAGGCGGCAAGAGTCTTTGCAGCCAATGGTATCGTTGCGTATCTGTTTGATGAGCTTCGTCCGACTCCCGAGCTTTCATTTGCTGTCAGGCACCTAAATACAGCAGCCGGCATCGTCGTTACCGCAAGCCACAATCCGAAGCAGTATAATGGATACAAGGTATATGGAGAGGACGGAGGCCAGCTTCCTCTGGAAGCCTCCGAAGCGGTTTTAAATGAAATTGAGGGAATCTCAGATATTACAACAATCAAACCCATGGCAGAGAGCGAAGCCTTTGAAAAAGGTATGATTATAATGATAGGCAGTGAGGTTGACAATGCCTATATCAACAGCCTGAAAACGCTGGTGGTTAACCCGGCAGCAATTACCAAAGCTGCAGACACAATGAAAATCGTCTACACTCCGTTGCATGGTTCCGGTAATAAGCCGGTTAGAAGGATTCTTAGTGAAATTGGCTTTAAAAACGTATTTGTTGTTCCCGAACAGGAGATGCCTGATACTGAATTTAGTACAGTCAAATCCCCCAATCCTGAGGAAAAGGATGCCTTCAAGCTGGCAATTGAGCTGGCGAAGAAGGAAGGTGTCGACCTGATTATTGGCACTGACCCGGATAGTGACAGAGTTGGTGTAGTTGTCAAGAGTTCTTCAGGCGAATATATGGTACTTACAGGAAACCAAACCGGCTGTCTGCTGATGGAATACATACTGTCCCAGAAGAAAGCGTCGGGAACGCTTCCGGCAAATGGATTTGTTGTCAAAACAATAGTCACCAGCGAGATGTCACGCAAAATTGCGGAATATTATAGTGTTGAACTGATGGAAGTACTCACAGGCTTTAAGTTTATTGGTGAGAAAATTAAGGAATTGGATGAAACCGGGATTAAGAAGTATCTATTTGGTTTTGAAGAAAGCTATGGCTATTTGGCCGGAACCTTTGCCCGGGACAAGGATGCAGTTGTGGCAAGCATGCTCATCAGTGAGATGGCAGCATACTATAAAAACCGTGGAATGTCACTGTATGAAGGGCTCCAGGAAATGTTTAGAAAATATGGTTATTTCGTTGAGGGAATTACATCCTTTACACTTGAGGGGAAAGAAGGCGTTGAGAAGATCAGCGCAGCCATGGAAGAACTTAGGGCGCACAAAACCGATTCCTTTGGAGAATGCCGTATTGCAGCTGTCAGAGATTATCAGGAAAAAGAGATCATCCGTTTCCCGGTAGGAACAAAAGAAGCTTTGGACCTTCCTGAATCCAATGTACTGTACTATGAACCGGCAGATGGATCATGGTTCTGCATAAGGCCTTCAGGCACCGAGCCGAAAATTAAAATATATTATGGTGTTTCAGGAGCATCAGAGGAAAAGGCTCAGCGAAAGCTTGATGTACTAAAAGAAACTATTATAGGGGAGATTAAGAAGCTTCTCTATTGAGATTCGAATATTTCTTTCAATTCTTCCTTGATTCTGTGGCAGGGAGTATTTTCATCAAAGTCTTCCTGCCCGGAACACTTTCTATAAAGGTTATAGTTCACAGACGCGCAGATGTGGCATGGCTTTGAACTTGTGCAAAGGCCGGTTTCAAGTCCCTCGAGGATCTCGAAATTGGAGACGGCTGCAGGACTGAACATAGAACAAATATTTTTATGATACTGAGCTTGCGGAAGCCTTTTAAAGTGGTAACAGGGTTTCCTGTAATACCAGGGGACAGGCATACTCTCATCGTCAGGGTAGGAACTTTCCTTGTAAATCAACCCTGGAAGAGAAGGACTACACCTGATATATGTGCCGGCACTGCATTTCAAGCAGTTGCTGTGGCATCGGGAGCGTACAAGGTTGGCACAGAATACGCAGCTTGTATATTCTTCAGATGTATGCTTCTGATATAGTTCAGGTAGATATTCCTTTAAAAAATGCAACTTGTATTGTGCATCATCAGACAATAGAGTGATAGGATTAAAAGAAGCTACTGTTCTGTACAGTTTTTTTAATAAATAAAGCAGGCGTTCTGTAATATCTCTTTGTATGATATTTTCAGATGACATCTTATTATCCAAGCCTCCATTAGTAAAAATTCATAATACATATATTACCATAATTAGCTCAAAACAACAGCTATTGCCCGATGCAAGGCTTATTCCGGGAAATATGATACATAATTATTCATAAATTGCAAAATTATTTGCTTTTTTATATTGATATATGAAGGAATAATGATAATTATGTCGAATATGTGAACTTATAGATAAATCAAATTTACTAATGAGATTTTAGAAAATCCCCTGGAGGCCTTGATGCGCAAAGTAAAAGTAGACGCGATACAGACAGGTGAAAAATTAGCTCGTACTATATTTAGCCCTGATGGTGGTGTATTACTTACCGAAGGCGTAGAGTTGACGAATGGTTTTGTAGGACGACTCAAGCAGTATGGTATTTCAGAAATTTACCTGCAGGATGATATATCTGCCGGTATCGAAGCCAAGGATGTCATCGAGGATCAGACCCGCAACGAAGCTGTGGTTCTTGTAAAGAAAATGATGTGTAATTACCAGTTTTCACCTACACTGGATGTAACAAAAGTGAAAACCATGGTAAACAAGATATTGAATGAACTGCTGGAAAACGATAATATTCTTTATAATCTTTCTGAAATCAAGTCTGTAGATGACTATACTTTTGAGCATTCGGTGAATGTCTGTATTCTTTCGCTGATTACTGGTATCGGACTTGGATTTGATCAGAGCGGACTCAAAGAACTTGGTATCGGGGCCATGCTACATGATATTGGGAAACTCTGCATCCCCCGAGAAATATTGCAAAAGCCTTCACAGCTTACGGTCGAAGAATTTGAGGAGATCAAAAAGCATACGATCCTCGGCTATGAACTACTGAAGAAAAGCAATCAGGTAGATATGGTTTCTGCCTATATTGCATTTGGTCATCATGAAAGATATGATGGGAGCGGTTATCCGCTTCAGTTGAAAGATGAAAACATTCAGATCTGCGCCAGAATCGTTGCAGTCGCTGATGTATACGATGCGTTGACCTCTGATCGCGTTTACAGGAAGAAACTCAACCCTAATGAGGTCTATGAATATATTACAACTCTTGGTGTCCATCACTTCGACCCAAGGGTCATCGAAAGTTTTGTCAAATATGTCTCAATTTACCCTGTTGGAACAGGGGTGCTGCTCAATACAAGAGAGCGTGGTATAGTTGTGCGTGAAAACAGACTAATGCCTACAAGACCTGTTATACGGATTGTCTATGACGAAACCATGAAAAAACAGAATATTTTTAAAGAAATCGACCTATCTGAGCTGACCAATATTTTCATTGCCGGCAGTTGTGAGGTATAATAGGAGAGTGGACATTCCTGCAATAGTTTGTGTGAAGGATTGTGCATAGGAGTATCCACTTTCATATAGCCAACTCAGAGGAGGGGTTTACTAATGGCCGAAGCATCTATGGCAGTGCCGGGCTTTGTGCATCTTCATGTCCATACAGAGTACAGCCTGCTTGATGGTGCAAACAGAATACCGGATCTGATTGCGCGCACAGCGGAGCTGGGTATGAATAGTATTGCAATTACAGATCATGGTGTAATGTATGGCGTTGTGGATTTCTATAAAACAGCTAAAAAAAATGGTATCAAACCGATTTTAGGTTGTGAGGTATATACGGCAAAGCGTAAGCGGTTTGACAAACAACCAGGCCTTGATGCAGATCAAGGTCATCTAGTGTTGCTTGCAAGGAATAACGAAGGCTATAAAAACCTCATGAAGATTGTATCTATAGGCTTCACTGAGGGATTCTACTATAAACCCAGGATTGATACGGATGTGCTCAGGCGTTACTCAGGAGGAATCACGGCATTGAGTGCATGCCTTTCCGGCGATGTGCCGAAAGCCATTCTGGAGGGCGACTATAGCAAAGCCAGGAAACTAGCATTGGACTATAATGAAATTTTCGGGCAGGGTAATTTTTTTCTTGAGCTGCAGAGCAATGGGATCGAAGAGCAAAATTTGGTTAACCAGAATCTGATCAAGCTTTCCAGAGAAACAGGTATTCCACTTGCTGCTACTAATGATGCACATTACCTGAGGCGTGAGGACGCAAAAGCACATGAAGTTCTCCTCTGTATCCAGACCGGTAAAAAAATCACTGACGAAGACAGAATGAAATTCAGCACGGATGACTTTTACATCAAAACGCCTGAAGAAATGACAGCGGCCTTCAAAAACATACCGGAGGCGCTTGAAAATACGGTAAAAATAGCCGAAAGCTGCAATGTGGAACTGGAGTTCAACAAGCTGCATCTTCCCCAATTTGAAGTCCCTGAAGGACGTGAACCCTTTGAGTACTTAACCTGCCTTTGCTATGAAGGCCTCAAGCGTCTATATGGCGATAATGCTGCAAATCCGGAGTATACACAACGACTTGAATATGAGCTGCAGGTAATCAGGCAAATGGGGTATGTGGATTATTTCCTGATTGTATGGGACTTTATCAAATATGCAAAAGACAACGGTATCATGGTAGGCCCGGGCAGAGGATCTGCCGCAGGAAGTCTTACCTCGTACAGTCTGGGAATTACCAGCATAGATCCTTTGAAATATAACCTTCTTTTCGAAAGATTCCTGAACCCGGAAAGAGTCACCATGCCTGATATTGATATTGACTTCTGCTATGAAAGAAGGCAGGAGGTAATTGACTATGTCGTCCGTAAATATGGAGATGATAGAGTTGCGCAGATCATTACCTTTGGGACCATGGCAGCCAGAGCCGCCATCAGGGATGTTGGCAGAGCCCTGGATATTCCATATGGAGATGTGGACCAGATTGCAAAAATGATCCCTTTCCAGATTGGTATGAATATCGATAAAGCTCTTGAATTGAATCCGGAGCTTAAGATGAAGGTCGAGGAGGACGATAAAGCGGCGGAACTGATTAACACCGCAAGACTGCTTGAGGGAATGCCAAGACATGCCAGCACCCATGCAGCCGGAGTGGTGATTTCAAAGGATCCCATTACAGAATATGTTCCGCTACAGAAAAATGATGAAAGTGTGACAACACAGTTTACAATGGGTCTCCTGGAGGAGCTTGGCCTGTTGAAAATGGACTTTTTAGGGCTTAGGACGCTTACTGTGATTAGGGATGCTATCGAACTAATTTTCAAAGATTATGGCATCCAAATAGATATAGAAAAATTGAATATGGAAGATGTGGACGTTTATAAAATGATCGGTGAAGGGAAGACCTCTGGTGTATTCCAGCTTGAAAGCGCAGGAATGACTCAGTTTATGAAGGAACTGCAGCCGGAAACGCTGGAGGATGTAATTGCCGGAATTTCATTATATAGGCCGGGTCCTATGGAATCAATTCCTAGATACATCAGATATAAGAACCACCCGGGAGAGATTACATATGAACACATACTGCTTGAGAAAATATTGGATGTGACTTATGGCTGTATGGTATATCAGGAGCAGGTAATGCAGATCGTCCGTGAGCTTGGTGGCTATTCCTATGGCCGCTCTGACCTTGTCAGACGAGCCATGTCCAAAAAGAAGCACGATGTGATGCAGAAGGAAAGGGAAAACTTTATCCATGGGATTGTGGATGAGGAAGGGACAATTCTCGTCCGGGGGGCTGTCAGAAACGGGGTCGATGAGAAAAGCGCAAACCGCATTTTTGACCAGATGATGGATTTTGCCAGCTACGCATTCAACAAGTCCCACGCGGCTGCATATGCTGTAGTAGCATATCAGACCGCCTGGCTAAAATATTACTACCCGGTCGAGTTCATGGCGGCATCGCTCAACAGTTTCCTGGGAACAAGTGATAAGGTTTCCTATTATGTTCACGAATGCAAGCAGATGGGTATAGAAGTGCTGCCACCCGACGTCAATGAAAGCGATGTCAAGTTCACGGTGATAAATAAGAAAATCAGATTTGGAATGGCTGCTGTTAAAAATGTCGGAGAAAGCGCTGTTGGAGAGTTGATACGGGAACGCAATGATAAGGGGCCATTTAAAAGCTTCGGGGATTTCTGTGAAAGGATCGGCAGCAAGGATTTCAATAAAAGATGCGTCGAGAGCCTTATTAAATGCGGTGCATTTGATTCCTTCGGTATATACAGGTCGAAGATGATGGCTGTGTATGAAAAGCTTCTCGAAGGCGCGCAGCAGAGTAGAAAGAGCAAGCTGGAAGGGCAGCTTTCACTGTTTGAAATACCCGGTGAAGTCCAGTCCATGAAAACCGAGGAAAGCTATCCGCAACTAAATGAGTTCACGCCCAGAATGCTGCTGTCGATGGAAAAGGAAATGCTGGGATTATACGTATCAGGGCATCCTCTGGATGAATATGAAGAGGAGATTGAGGAGCAGACTACGATAAACAGCTCTGATTTCGCTGATACTGAAACAGAAGGAATTGAAACGGCCAATGATGCATCAGCTGCTAACATGAAAAACCTGATAGACGGCAGACTGGTTACTATAGGAGGAATCATCACAGAGAAAAAGGCTAAAACAACAAAAAATAATAATCTAATGGCTTTTGTCACGCTGGAGGACCTTTACGGAAGCATTGAAATCATTGTGTTTCCGAATGTCCTGACCAGATATGGTGATCTGCTTATAAACGAAAATGCAGTATTCGTTGACGGACGACTTAGTATAAGAGAGGAGGAACAGCCTAAAATTATATGTGAGTCGGTACGAATGATTAAAAAGAAGGAAGTATCCGAAAACAGGCATGCAAAGTCGGATAAGTTCACAGAAACAGCAAAGTCAGGTGAACAGAGTATGACTGACCTGCAGGACAAAATTTTCATAAAAACAGAGGCATCTATGGATAGTGGAAAGATGAAATCGGTATTTTCGCTATTGAAGTATTTCCGTGGAAGCACACCGGTATGTTTTTGCAGCGATGATGGCGTGGGAAATATTTCCAAAATGGAGACAGGTGAATATCGCGTAGAAATGTGTGAAACACTGCATAGGGAGCTTACTGAACGTTTTGGAGACGAAAACGTGAAGATTGTATCAAAGCATAGATAAATAGAGCCTTTTAGCGGTTTTAAGGACAAATTGTGTTGATTTTTTAAAAGAAATATTATATAGTTATTCCGAGGTGGTTATATGGACAATGAGAATGATAAGGTACTTGGAGAATACATTGCTATAAGGGCCGAAGAGAACGGTGTTACTGTGATTGGACTTACCAGAGGCAGAGATACCAAATTCCACCACACAGAAAAACTTGACAAGGGAGAGGTTTTACTGGCTCAGTTTACAGAAAATACATCTGCGATAAAGGTTAGAGGAAAATCCAAAATACTATGCCGTCATGGCGAAATAATATCCGGGGATTAGTCCGAAAAGGGGCGTGTTAAAATGTGGACAGTGGTATACATGGCTCAAAGTAAGGAGATCGCAACAGCATTGCAGGAGTTGCTCGCCAATGAAGGGATACTTGTTAAGCTAAGGCCAATAAATAAAAATCACGATAACAATGATAACTATTTCGAAGTATTGGTACCGGAAGCCGAAGTGGAAGAAGCACATAGTGTTATTATTGAAAAGGGTTATTAATGAGATAGAAATTGAATAATACGAAAGTTGAATCCCGTGTGAAGAAAATAACACGGGCTTACTATTTTTTTTAGGACAAATTTCAGGAGGGTTCAATGTTTGTATCACAAACACTATTTACGGTCAGATATGCCGAAACTGACCAAATGGGGGTCGTACATCATTCCAACTATGCTGTATGGTTTGAAGCAGGCAGAACGGATTTTATAAAGAAAATGGGATTGCCCTATTCGAAAATTGAGGAAAGCGGTGCCAAACTTCCCCTTCTTGAATTAAGATGCCAATTCAAAGGCTTTGCCAGATACGAGGATGAAATTATTGTTAAGACCTCTATAAGCGAGTACACAGCCACCAGAATCGTATTTCATTATGAAGTTTACAAACAGGACGGGGAACATGCTATTACACTGGGCGAAACAATGCATTGCTGGACTGATGGCAATCTGAAGCCTGTTAATCTTAAAAGATACAAACCTGAAATATATGATCTTATAGAAAAAGCTGTCATAACTCCATAAGACAAATTAATATCTATATCGTATCCTGTATTTATAAATCCCGTACATTGCACAATATTGTTTTTATATGGTAAACTATTGAGTAATAAATCTTAGGTGGTGTATCATGAACGTACCAAATATTCTTACAGTATTTCGTTTTATTATAATACCTGTGTTTGCGTATTACCTAAGTACTCGCAATTATGTACTTGCAGTAATACTGTTCCTCGCCGGAGGGCTGACGGATATATTGGACGGTTATATTGCCAGAAAGTGCAATTTGGTTACATCATGGGGAAAAATTGCAGATCCGATGGCTGATAAGATGATGCAGATAACAGCGATTGTTATTCTTTCTTTGGTACTGAAAATAGTGCCTATTGAGCTGCTTTTTATTATCATGGCAAAGGAAATGCTGATGGGCATAGGTGCGCTTGTATTGTATAAGCAGAATCACTATGTAGTGTCAGCTAATTGGTATGGAAAAATGGCTACTGTTATTTTCTATTTGGCCATAGTACTACTGTTATTTGATGAACCGTTCGGTCGTTGGACTATATTGGGTTTTGCCTTTAATCAGTTCTTTTTTACCGTAGCTGTGATTTTTGCATTATTTGCATTCTTCATGTATCTGAATGCTTATGTGAAAATAAAACAGCAAAATGCCGAGAGAAGCTAAATTATGTTTGGATATATAATTCCGGAGAAGCCGGAGTTGAAAATAAGAGAATATGAAGCTTTCAGAGCTTATTACTGTGGAGTATGCAGGTCAATCGGCAAACGGCATGGCCAGTTGAAGAGATTGACCTTGAATTATGACTCTGCTTTTTTGGCTGTTCTGTTATCCGCAGTTGCAAATATGCCCGGAAAGGTAATGAGAAGGCGATGTCCTGCGCACCCGTTCGAAAAAAGGCATATGATCGAGGAAAGCAATATTGTTGATTATGCCTCAGACATTAACCTGCTGCTGGCGTATTATAATCTGGAAGACAAAAAGAGAGATGACGGTAAGGTAGCTCCTTCTGCGGCAATGTTGATACTGAAAAGAAGATTCCGGATGCTTCGTAAAAAATACTCGGAAAAATGTGTTATCATGGAAGCACGGCTGGATGATCTGGTATCATTGGAAAAAGAAAAATGCGCCTCAATGGATATGGCTGCAGAGCCTTTTGCGAAGCTGATGGAAGAGGTTACGGCTTTTGAACCGCTTTGCAGCGATGAAAAAACGGAGCAGACATTGAGATGGATCGGATATCACCTGGGTAAGTGGATATACCTGTTGGATGCGTATGATGATCTCGAAAAAGATATCAGGGACAAGAGTTACAATCCTCTGATCTATCAGTATCAATACAGGGATCAGGATATTAATGAGTTCAAACTGCAAATCCGTGAGCGGGTCGAGTTCAATCTGATGTATTCATTAAACCAGATATCAAAGGCGTTTGAATTACTGGAGATAAAAATAAATCAGGGAATTATAGAGAATATAATATATATGGGAATGAGAAGGAAGACTGAAAATATTCTTGGGATGGGGAGTTGCAAACATAGTGAAGAATCCGTATGAAGTTCTTGGAATCAGGGAAGGCGCTAGTGAGGACGAAATAAAGAAAGCTTACAGGGATATGGTAAAAAAGTACCACCCTGATCAATATCAGGATAATCCATTGTCAAAATTAGCTGAGGAAAAGCTGCGTGAAGTCAATGAGGCCTATGATTACCTCATGAAAAATGCGGCTCCGAAGCAGGAATCTTCGTACAACAGAGGCAGAAGCGGCAGCGGATGGAGCAGTCAGGGCAACAGTGACTTTTATAATCAGGTCAAGTCCAATATAAACACAGGCAATGTAAAACTGGCAGAGGATATGCTGGACAGCAACGGCAACCGCACAGCTGAATGGTTTTACCTGAAGGGCTTGATATTTACACGCAAAGGTTGGTATGACGAGGCATACACGCACCTTCAAAGGGCGGTTACAATGGATCCGACAAATTATGAGTACAGAAGCGCACTCAACAGCATGAACAATGCAAATAATGCATACAGATCCAATTCCTATAACAGAGGCTACAGCAGACAGAATGTGGACTTTTGCCAGATATGCCAGGCTTTATGGTGTGCAGACTGCTGCTGCGAATGTGCCGGAGGAGACCTGATCGGGTGCTGCTGATGACAGCATCATGGGAGGGTAATGGAGGAGTTGGATGAAGTCTGATGCGATTAATACGAAAAGAATTGCTCTAAATGGTATTCTGGGAGCCCTTGCAGTCATATGTCTTGTGCTGGCGGCGATCCTGCCAACGAACAGGTTATCATTGTATGCGTTGAGCTCCTTTTTCGTTGCAGTTTCTATTATAGAAAGCGGCGTGAAGGCAGGTTGGATTTTTTATGCTGCTACATGTCTTCTTGCATTAATCGTGGTGCCGTACAAGCTTGGGATCATACCATATGTTATTTTTTTTGGAATGTACGGTATTGTGAAATATTACATTGAGAAGCTTGATAAAATAGTAGTTGAATATATATTAAAATTTGCCTTTTTTGATATTTGTGTCGGAATCGCCGCACTTACGATCATAGAGGTTTTTGGTTTCAGTCTGGCAGTAGAGTTGCCATGGTGGTTACTGATCATTGCACTGCAGGTCGTATTTTTCCTGTATGATATTGTCTACACCCTTTTCATCAACTTCTACAGGGGAAAACTGAGACCAAAGTTGAAATGGTAAATAGGAAAACAATTAGCCAAGGAGTAAAGATATTGCTATGGATGATAGGGCAATAAAAATACTGGAATTTGATAAAATAATCAGCAGACTTTACCAACTGTGCGCATCAGAGCTTGGCAGAGAGCTTGTAAATGAACTGAAGCCTCGCTGTGAGCCGGATGTGGTATCTGAAATGCTCAGAGAAACAACAGATGCAACGGATTTCATACTAAGAAGGGGAAACCCTCCACTGGGCGGAATACACGACATAAGAGGCAGCTTGAAGAGAGTAGAGATCGGCTCTGTACTAAACCCCGGCGAACTTCTTTATATCGCAGATACGCTGCGCGCTGCAAGGTCTCTAAAAAACTATTCCGCAACAGTTGACCCAAAGGATAATGAGGACTTAAACCGCATCAGTGGAATGATTGCTTCTATTACGTCAAATAAGCGGGTAGAAGACAAGATCAATATGGCCATTGTCAGCGAGGAGGAGATATCTGACAGTGCCAGTAACACCCTTTCACATATCAGAAGGCAGATCAGCGAACAGCAGAGTGGTATTAAGGAAAAACTCAGCAGTATGACCAGGTCTTCAAAATATCAGAAGATGATGCAGGATTCCATTGTAACGCTCAGGGCGGACCGTTATGTTGTCCCGG
>JAEYRF010000027.1 GCA_023409615.1 Bacillota bacterium
AGCCTTACGGCTCTCAGGGCGACAGCATAAACGGCTTGTGGTCAATAAGCCTCATAGGAATCTCACCTCTCCCAGGATCTCTGCGAGCCGCCCCCATTGCTTGAGTCTGTGGCTGGACGGAAGTAGCATTATCACTGCCCATTTCATTGCGAAACAGTCCACCATAGACTGTTTTATGACCGGGCGTTCCCGCTCGTCACCTTCGATGCCATCGGTTCGACGGATGTCTTACATCCGCAGGTAGTCTCCGCGCGCCCGTCAATGTCGCTGCCGCTTTTCACACGGCTGGACAGCTCATGTATTTATGCTGTCTGATATGAAATTTTCAAAGAGCAACAGGGGAATAAAAAAATCCCCTCACTTCTTTAAGGAAAAAAGTGAGGGGTTGGACCAAAAAACTTTTATTTTTCTAAAATTTTTTTAAGCTGACTCAGTATTCGTTTTTTGCGATTGTGTATAGTCATGCGCGGAATGCCAGTCTCCGCAGCTAATTGATGCTCGCTTTTCTTGAGGTAAAACAGCGCTATAATCAACTGGCGTTCAGCTTCGTTTAGCAGAAGCAGGCATTGCCGGAGCCTTTCAAGCATATCCCGCTGAACAATATCATCCTCCATAGAACTCTGGCTTGAGGCTATTATGTATTCCAGTGAAATACCTTTTTCCTCAGCTTCTTCCAGGGAGATGGTATTGTTTGAGTAAAGTTCGGCCTCATAAATCTCATGCTCCCTGTGCTGGTAATAAGCCTTATAGACTTCCTTGGTCACAGGGATGCGTTTTTTGTTGACTACCAACGTATATTTTTTCTGCTCCATGAGCTTGTCCTCCATTTCGTGAATTTGAAAATCCGGAAATGAAGAACAAACGGAGGAGAGCGGCATCTTAGGGCAATTTTGTGCAACAAAAAAAGAGCGTACTTACAGACACAACTGTCTATTTGTACACTCTTAGTATTTATTTCATTTTTGATATGCTCTGATGGTTCGTGTTGATGACCGTACTGCCCTAATAAACAGTACAGGCTTTTTTTAACCGTTTACCGATTAAAGCAACGCATTCAATGATGTCCGCTTCATCACGCCAGGCCGCTGATCGGCAGCGGCCGTTCGTTTCTTACGACATACTGCGAAAGCATAAAAACGCCCTCCAATCCCGCAAGTCGGAGGGTTTCGTTTCTGGTCATTTAGGCATGTAGACAGACCCGCCAAACTCACGTTTTTTTATTTGGCGGGTGTCGCCTGATGTTGACCTGTCATATGAAAAAACCTACCGCAAAAGGGCAGGCTTAGCAAGTAATCCTTTACGGCAGCCAGGCTATCGTAATGCACTCGCATTTTAGACCCTTGGCTTTGCGTCCTTGTCTTTCGGCAAGTTTGCCCCTACTCTCTTATGGATCTTCCTTGCAAAATTATAACAATATATGATTGTATAGATTTAATAAATATTGCTTTTGTTTTATTTTCTTGCTCAAGCGCCGTAAAGCAGGTAAACGGTTATTACTGTGCAGCCTGCAGTCCCCGGCAGCAAAGTATACTGTGAAATCGTCATCAAGCGGGTTACCGCATGTTTCAATAAAATCGCAATTAAAATTAAAAATAGCATCCTTAATTTTGATATAATTAGCTCGGTCATTTTATCGTGCATGTGTAATATAAGGAAATTATTTAGCGGTTCATGGCAATTAATTTTGATGGATGAAGTTCACTTAAACCTATGAGTGGCTCCTTATATACCTGCTTGCCAGGTGTTACATAATCGCCTCACCTATATGTTATTTACTTATTAGAAATTACTTGCAATTTTTATATTATTGAGTAATAAATGTATATACTAACATGCGCAATTTTAATTAAAGGTTAGCAATTTCGTATTGTTATAATCAGAAAACGATTATAACGGAAAGGAGACACTATGAAAAATCTTGAAATAGTGATAGCCGCTATCCAATATATTGAAGCACATTTGACAAGCGAAAAGATCAACCTGGATATTGTTGCCGAGGCAGTACACTATTCGAAATACCACCTCCACCGCATTTTCACCGATACGGTAGGGCTTTCTATACATGACTATACGCAGCGCAGGCAGCTGACTGAAGCTGCGAAACTGCTGGTTTTTTCAGACAAACCCATTATTGATATAGCAATTTTAGCCGGCTACGACAGTCAGCAAGCTTTCAGTAATGTATTCAAGGTTATGTATAAGCAGTCTCCTAACCAATATCGAAGAAATGAGGTGTTTTATCCATTGCATCTTGAATACAACTTCAAGGACCAACACGAATCGCTTGAGAGCACGCGAAAAAGCTCTGTGAGGAAAATCCGCTTTGCCAAAGAAGAGGATATTCCGTTATGGATGGATTTAGTGCTCCTTGTTATTGACGGGTTCCCCTATCTGGAAGAGGATGAGCATTTAACGGCTCTAAAACGCTATATCGCAAACAAAGGCGCGATTCTTATGACCGATAATAGCATTTCTATTGGAGGTATGATGATCAACTACGAAACAGGCAGCATCGATTTTTTAGCGGTACATCCGCTTTACAGGAACCAGGGTATTTCTCAAGATCTCTTGAATGTGGCGCTCACCGAGCTGCTGGAGAATAAGGAAATAAGCATAACCACATTCCGAGAGGGCGACAAAGCAGATACAGGATATCGAAAGGCTCTTAAGGAGCTGGGCTTCGCCGAGGCGGAGCTTTTAACAGAATTCGGATATCCGACGCAAAAAATGATTCTACCCAGGGAGGATTCAAATGACTAATGCACAGCAGCTAGACAAGGGCGCATTGCGTACGTCTGTCCGTATAAATGAAAGTAAAAAGCAACCACCAAATGATACTTCAGCTTTTCCCGATGAAATCGCGCATCTTGAGGATACTAGGTTCAAATTGGATGATGCCATAAAGCAGGCGAATGCTTCAGTCGAGCAAATTGACAAAGAATATATGGCTTCTAAGCATTACATGGTGCAGTATCGAGGTGAAATCGATCCACACGAGATGTTCCAAAGTGAGCTTGCATTAAAGCAAATTGACAACCGCGGAGCCTTTGCGGTAAAGATTCGAGATAAACTTTTGAAGCTCCTTGATTCACCTTACTTTGCCCGGATTGACTTTCAAGAAGCATCCCAGGAGACACCTGCCGCCTTTTACATTGGCAGGTTTGCTTTCAGCCATGATAACGAGCTTTTGATTTCGGATTGGCGCTCCCCGGTCGCAAGCATGTTTTATGATTGCGAAGTTGGCCCGGCGGGATACGATGCCCCTATTGGAAGAATCAGCGGCAAGCTGACAAGTAAGCGGCAATTTAAAATCAAGAATGGCAATATGGAATACGCGCTGGAGAGCTCGGTTAATATCCGGGATGATATTTTGCAGCGCGAATTGAGCCATACTTCTGACGAAAAGATGAAATCCATCATCGCTACCATTCAAAAGGAGCAAAACTTGATCATCCGAAACGAAAAGGCGGGAACCCTTGTTATTCAGGGAGTTGCTGGTTCAGGAAAGACATCCATCGCACTGCATCGGATTGCTTACTTACTATACCGCTTCAAAGACAGGTTATCGGCAAAAAACGTAGCAATTCTGTCCCCAAACAAGGTGTTTGGAGATTATATTTCCAACGTACTGCCGGAACTCGGCGAGGAACCTATTTATGAGATGAGCTTTGAAGATATTGCCAGGATACAGCTTGATGGCGTCATCCGTTTTGAGCGGGACAAGGATCCTTTTGAAGCAAGCGACCCCAAATGGACAGAACGAGTACGGTTCAAATCCACGCTGGATTTTGTAAAGCTTATGGACGAGTATTTATCCCGGATGCCTGAAGCTGTCTTTAATCCATCAGATTACACTTTCGGCAGATTCTCTGCCGAAAGCGAATGGATACAAAGCCGTTTTGCCGCTTATCATAAATATCCGGTTAAACGGCGGCTTCAAATAATCGCGGAGGATATTCATAACCGTTTTGAAACCGACAACTTCATGGAGGAACCTTTGCCAAAGCCCAGGGCTATCTTAAAAAGCCTGACCACGATGTTGAAGGTTAAGAATACTCTAGCGCTCTATAAAGACTTTTATAAGCAGATGAATATAACCGATAAATTTGTGATGCCCGCAAAAGAAATCCTCGAATGGTCTGATATATACCCATTTATCTATTTTTACGCCGCTTTTGAGGGCTTGCAGGAGAGCCGGGCTATTCGCCATCTGGTTATCGACGAAATGCAGGACTACACACCGGTTCAATATGCGGTGATAAATATACTGTTTCAATGTCATAAAACAATTCTCGGTGACTTTGGACAGTTTATTAATCCAAATCATTTGCACACGCTGGGAGACCTGCGTGTGCTATATGAAGGCTCGGAATTTATTGAGCTTAACAAGAGCTACCGCTCAACCTATGAGATTATTACATTCGCCAAACGGATTAAAAATATTGCAGCCCTTGAAGCGGTCGAGCGTCATGGAGATGATCCCAGCCTCATATGTTGCAGTAATGAGCAGGAAGAGCTGGCGCAGATAATGGAGAATATGGACTCATTTCAGAATAGCGAGAATGTGACCCTTGGAATAATCCTGAAAACGAACGGCGAAGCTAAAGCCCTTTATGATTCGCTGTCTAAAAACTACGAGGTTCACTTAATTTCACCGGAAAGCTTGAACTTCAAGAACGGCATAACAATTACCTCAGTCCAAATGTCAAAAGGCCTTGAATTTGATGAGGTCATCATTCCTGCGGCTAATGACAGTACTTACTTCAGCGAATACGACCGAAGCCTTCTTTATATTGCTTGCACAAGGGCAATGCACAGATTATCTCTAATATATGCCGGTGAATTGACCCATTTAATTGGTCCATAGGACAGAAAACCAGTTTTTCTACTTTGGTCCTTATATTAAGAGTCCTGAAAAATCAGCCAAAGGCCTAAAACTCAAGCCCGTCCCTTTATGTATCGGGCTAGCCACCTTTTTTCACAAAAGGCAGCAGCTTCTCGCCAAGATATTTGGGGTTAAGCCCGAAAAAGTTACAGGGCCATTCATAGCATAAAAGTGACTGTCAAAAACCCTAATACACATATCATAATATTGATTGAAACAAATCATATCATACATAAAAATTGACTAGGAAATGAAACGTGTCTTAGCTATAATATAAAAGATAGGGGGGATGTACTATAAGCGATTTGCATTGTTACACAAGAGCAATCCGGCATTTATGAAATTAAGAATATTGTTACTGTTCCTGAATATCAATGGAAAGCCTGTTGAGAATATAATTCTTTCAAGCATAAAAGGCCGCTATAACTGTGTCAATCATAATAAGAGCTATCCATTTAAATGCTTCATAAACACATCCCTCAAAAAATCTTTATAAATTCTAACATGTTAACCGATATTACATTTTTCTACGAGCGTCTAGACTGCAGATTTCATCCGCATGCTCTCACAATTCGTTTTCTGACAGGCTTTTTTTATCCTCCACAATATTTATTAGTGTTGTGTCAGGCTCATGATACCTACGATAAAAGTGTGTAAAAGTTGTGTATGTAAAAAATTTATTAACTAAAGGAATTTTAATAAGCCAGGAAAGAATGAAGTATGCTGCAAAAAATGAAATCAACATGTAAATATAACTAAGCAGTATAAGAAAGAAGAAAAAATAATTTTTAATTGGTAATATTTTACTTAATCCATTTAATACATTGAAAGGAACTGGCAGAGTTGCCACAAAATATAAACCTATTGCAAATGAATGGCTTGCTTCAACTGCCTTAGTAGGACAATAGCCCATACATCTCATACAGCTTTCACATGCAAATGTCCAATAAGGACGTAGTTTCTTACCCCCTACCATTCTTATTGCCTGAACTTGACAACTCCTAGCGCAAAAACCACAACCTGTACAATTTCCTGAAGCGAAGAACAATTTCGATAGGAAAAATCGACCTATGACTAAATAACCTAGAGAAACAGGACTTAGTATAAGACCTAAAATCAAAAATATAATTCCCCTGTAGGTTTTTTTTCCTTCAAAAATCCTTTTCATAAAAGAATCTGTCTTAACCTTTGCTCTGCCAATAATAAATCTGGAGTTTTCAAGATTTATACCCCAATGTAAAGACATCCAGTTTGATGGCATGTCAAGGCCCATGATTCCACGAACAATGTAACCCTTTAAAAGTAGTATGAGAGCAATAAGATAACCTGCTGTACCTTCGAGTCCTGGAAAAGGAATCGATGCAATTATGCTCCCAGCTCTAGTCGCCACTACAAAAGCATGTTTTCCATTTCCATGTGGCAAGTGTAAAACATACCGAATTACCTGCCAAGGCGCTGTAAAGCCATGTGTTGGGAAAACTACCCCGACCAAGTTTTTGGCTTTATCTCCCAACCCTGATTCTTTATAGTATTTTGATATCTGATGTAGCTTTGAGGTTATGCCTTTTTTGTTGGCTATTTCCTCCATCCATGTAGCCGCTCGATAAGAATTTCCTGTTCCACTCATGAAGTATATTATCATTGAACTATACTGCATACTTTGCCCCCCTACCAAATAAAGGACCCAGCCATCGTCTTGCGTACCCGAGACTCCCGACGTGTTTGTCCCGCCAGGGCGCTGGAATACCCCAACAGTTTTCCTAACCGCACCCTCGCGGGGAATCCTCGTGTTATATGACGTTTCCTGCCCGCGAAGCCAGAGCACCATGGACAGCACACTCTATAATAGACAGCTCCTAATCAACTATATAGTTGCAGCGTGAGGGCAGTGTTTAGGTGGAGTACTCCTTAAGCACTTTCTTCTTTTTAGCTTCTATGAACATGACATCATTACTTGTAAACTCGTTTTCAGCTACTAATTTATTATTAATTGATAGTAAAATAAACCCATTATTATTTAATACCTCTTTAATACTATCTTCTGTATAGTAATGATCCCAAGTAATATACTCCCTAGGGCTTTCCCCCTCTTGAATTATTATTGTCCGTGACCCCCAAGCCTTTTGATCTATAAAATGCTTGACTTCTTCTAATATAAAATGAGGTTTATCACACCAGAATCCACCTTCATCTGAATAATGCCAATTTCTAGTTTCATGCATATTTTCACATAAGCCAGTTTTGAAGACATCGAATATAAAAATACCTTCATCCGATAGCGCACAATTGATTTTTTTGAGAAAAATAGACTGTTCTAAAGATGTTAGTGCACCAAAATCACAATAGATACATAAAACAGCATCGTATCCTATGCCAATATCATCTTTTATATAATCTGCACAATGATAATCTATCTGAAGATTATCTTCTATTGCTTTCTTTCTGGCGTAGGATAATGATCGTTGTGATATATCTATTCCGGTAACTAAATATCCCATTTTTGCTAACAATGAAGCATACAGACCGGGACCACAGCCAAGATCTAAAACTTTTCCTCCTTTAGGAATCTTTTTTATTATCCAATCAATAGTCTTCCCTATTGTTTTAATATTTCTACTTGCAGCATCATTACCAAAGCCAAGGTGAGCATCTAGCATATTATTTGAAATATATTCATCTGTCCAAATAAAGTGACCACTTCTTTGATATAGCTTTATTTCATTAAGAATCAATTAATATCTCTCCTTTCCAACAGTTTGCACCAGTACTCCACTAATGCATTTCTGGAATAATACCCCTTGAACATAACCGTCCAATTTCTATCTCTGTACAACTTACCACCCTCATTCGTATCAGTTTTAGCACATAATATATAAATAATCTATGTGTGCACAATATTTCTATTTCTCTTGATAATACTTATTTTGCCTCCTTAATTTAATAGAATGTGTAGATAGGAACCTACAACATTCTCCAGAATAAATTAGTTTCAGCGATAAGAAAACTAAGGATGAATCCTATGGTAACCACCTTAATTATTTGCTTTGGAGACTGGTATAAAATAAAAATCATCGCTATCCAGAGTAACAATTCCAGTTTATATTTAATGTAAAAATACCAAACTCCAAACCCGAAAGCCGGTCTTGAAACAAGCATAAATATTAAAGATGAAATGGAAATAGCAATTGTTCCTTTTCCTTTTGCATACCAACATATGAAAGCCAAAAATGGCGAAACAACAGTCATGATAACCCAAATCATCATATATGATTTAGGAAAAAAACCAGCTATCCTAATAGTATAAAGATAATAACTACCTACCATGCCTACGAAAAACAAAAAAACATTTATGGCAGACCTAACAGGTGATTTGCTATACACAGATATTAGCACCGCAAGAAAAATCCAAACTCCCATACGGGAAAGAAAATTTCTTAAATCCAACACTTCAAGAAAATGTGGTAATAAATTACTGGCGGTTTCATCAAGCGCCTTGGAAATTACGCCTAATATAACCCCCATGACAAATATTGATGCTGTATATAAAAGTTTTTTTGATAGTGGCAAATTTATTGGTCTCCGGATTTCATTCAAAATTTTCATAAAGTCAATCTCCTAAAATATTATTTTATAATCAAGTCGCATAACCGAATAAACCTGTTTTTTTCATTTATGTGATTCCACTACCTATTCACACACCCACAGACCATTTTGTCTGTATCATCAAACATTATTGATAAAGCGGTCGGACCTACCGTCTGCAGTCTTATCTGCTCGTATAAATGCTGCGATTAGGATAAGAGCTATACCAGATCCGACCATAATCCATTGTAACGGGATTGCATCTGCCATCGGTCCGAAAATTATCATTCCGATAGGGAGAAATCCCGAATACATCGACCCCATCAATCCAAAGACACGCCCTTGCATTGAGCTTTCTGCCTTTTCTTGAATCAATGTGGTTGTTGATGTCTGTATCAATGTAAGAGCAACGCCGTATAATACCATCATCACAAGGTAGAGGATAAAATTGCGGGCTATCCCCATACCGATTGCCATTGCTCCAAAACCGCAAAGACCAACCATAAGGGTTTTTATACGGCTCTTAAAACCTCCCCAAGTTCCCATTAACATTCCGCCGACAGCCATTCCTGCAAAGCCTACAAGTTCTACGGCCGTCAGATACCAATAAGTATCGCCATAAACACGGCTCACCAATAGTCCTGCCATAAAGCCAGCAGGTACGCATAAAAGTACAAACAAGCCGTAAATGATCAGAAGTTTAGCTAATAACTTATCTGAAAAGGCATAGCCAATTCCGATTTTCATATCTGCAAAAATAGATAGCTTCTCTTTAGGAGCTTCTTGCTTCGGTATCAACACACAGGATAAAATACCTATGCCAAACACAGCAGTCAGTATATCGACAAGAAGTGTTGAATGGAGCGTCCCAATGGTTAAAATAGCTCCTGCAGCGGCAGGGGCCGCAAACTGCACAATAGATTGCATCGTTGCATTTATTCCGTTGTAACGCATCAAATGTTCTTCGGGAACAATCTGCGGAATAACCGCATTGACCGAAGGCGTCTGGATGCCTGCTCCGAGTGAACGAATAACCGACATAATAAGCAATGCGCTAAGCATCAACGGCCCAGAGGGAATAAACGGCATAGTGCAAAACATCACGAGTGTAATCGCCGCTATCATTGCATCTGAGAGAATAATCAGTTTTTTTCGGTTGTATCTGTCAGCCCATACACCGCCAACAAATGAAATCAAAAACTGCGGCATATATGAGCAGACAGAAAATGCGGCCACCCAAGCGCCGCTCGAGGTTTCCAGAGTAACATACCAGACGATTGCCATCTGGACGAGTGTTGAGCCAAACAATGTAGTGCATTGACTGATTAGAAAAAGGATTGTCCACTTTTGCCAACTATTCTTTGACTTTATCATTTTGTGCATCCTCCTTGTGTTTCGAAGGATGCACAAATCGCTTCGTTTGGATAACCGCGCATGCTACAAGCAATTCTCTTTCTGCAAAACCAAGTCGGTTATATTCGTCACGATAGTCTGTATCTGCTTTATCGCCTGTGTCGGCTGAAAAGCCCATAATACTGATTGCCATACCCTCGTCCCGCAAAATCAAGGCTTTTGGGGCATGTGAAGCGATGTGCGTTGTCTGACCTTGCATTTTGCTTCCTCCTTTCCGATGTAATATTGTAACACGAAGAGACTTCTATCTTTTCATCATTCTTGCGGAGTTTATCTCTTTCGGAGATGAACTTTTTTGCTCCACTCAGAGTGTATTGACGGTCTCTCTTTGCTACTCGTTGCTCTCGGCTTTGTGGTTTCCGTTCAAGTTTATTTTCTCGAGAAAATGTTCCAGGCAATTTTAACAATAATATTTGTATAAATACTTATAAACCCTTATCTATGCTGACCATTAGCGATAAGAATATTACTCTCAAGTAAATATTAATAGCAAATCCATCCTTAGCTATTTTAGTCTCCAAGTTATTATTCATTTGTTTTATTTGGATTGTAATATTTCGTGTTATCTAACACTGTCAGTACGTTCTCATTTTTATTCCTCCACTGTAATATTTGATTGGAGGTGAACTGACAGTGGATGAATTACTGAAAACATTTGGCCAGAAAATAAAGGTCGCCCGACAGGCTGCCGGACTGACACAGGAAGAACTCGCCGAGCAGGTCGGAATCACAACAAGGTACATAATGGCCATTGAGAATGAAAACAAGCAGCCAAGCATGAAGGTGCTGATTAAGATTATCCGAGCCTTGAAGATATCTACAGATAAAATCTTTTTCCCAGAAATCCAACACACAAACACCAAAAAAGAACACCTCATCCACATGATTAATCTTTGCGATGAACGTGATTTACAAGTAGCTGAGGCTACGATCAAGGCATTACTAGATACTAAATAAGTAAGAGCCATCTTCACAGAGGATGGTTCTTTATTATAATACAAAATATTTTTTCTCTGTTGTTAAAGCTCTGTTTTAAAGTGAGATGTTCACCTTCATGGTTCATCCTGAACCCTTCCATAGTCCATAAGCATGGTAGACCTTCCCCTTGGCGGGGAAGGTCCTTTTTAGCTGTTTCAGGAATTCGTCTGCTTGATGTAGTACAGATTGCTGCTCTTGCCGCCGTTCTCTCTCCAGCGCTGCTCCTTATGGAGACGGCCGCTTTGTTCAAGATCTGTTATTGCACGTTTGACTGTGCTGCGCGACAGCTTCAGCTCTCTGGCAATGGTACCAATCGACGGGTAGCATTTGCCATCCTTGTCGGCACGGTCATGCAGGTACATATAGACAGCTCTTGCCCGGTGCGGCAGCTCTGAGGTATAAACGGATGTAAAGTAACCCACAGCTTCACCTCCTACTCAATCCGAACAGGTGCTTTTGCCCTGGACGGCATATCCGGCTCCATAACCTGCGAATGCAGAAGCCCGCCCGACGCAGCCGCTTCTATATCTTCTTCCGGCACATCCACACATGCGGAATGGCGGCGTATTATTTCTTCCTCTACCTTTCGCCTGTCAGCATATTTAACCTCTCTGGCAGATTGCTCGGCAATATCATAAGGCTTGCCGAAGGTGATCCCCCATTCCGTAAACAGCTTCAAGCGAGTACGCATGGGGTAAACTCCGGTCTTTGTGACTATAAAATGACCCTTGGGCATTGACT
>JAEYRF010000054.1 GCA_023409615.1 Bacillota bacterium
GAACTGGCTAAACGGATCACACCTGATATCAAAAAGGTTGGTGCACTTTATAACTCCAGCGAAACAAATTCTATTTCAGTCGTAAATAACCTGAAGGAATACGCAGCAAAGAACGGCATGGAGGTCATTGAGGGAACCGTGACCAATTCCTCGGAGGTACAGCAGGTGACACAATCACTGGCTGACCAGGTAGATGCGATCTTCTCCCCCATCGATAATACAATTGCCTTGGCAATGCCAATTGTAGCACAGGTTACTGAAAGCACGAAAACGCCCATGTATGTAGGAGCCGATTCAATGGTTAATGACGGCGGTCTTGCAACCTATGGGATCAACTATACTTCCCTCGGTCAGGAAACTGCAAATATGGCAGTCGAAATACTTAACGGGAAGAACCCCGGAGATATGCCTGTAAGAACGATCAGCGATGTAGAGATCTATGTCAACGCAGCTACTGCTGAAGCCATTGGAATTACAATCCCCTCTGATGTTCTTAGCGAAGCTGCCGAGGTGTTTGGAAAGTAGTGAACTGATGTGATATAATAAAAGGCAACTTAGGAATCGGAGGTAATATTCCGGCCGATCCTTTCGTAATATTTCAAGGGGATATTTATCATGCTACTACTTTTGCAGGGTTCACTGGAACTGGGCATCATATATGCCATTATGGCACTTGGCGTGTTTATATCATTCAGGACATTAAACATGCCGGATCTGACGGTAGACAGCAGCTTCACACTCGGAGCTGCTTTCTCTGCGATCCTCTGTGTAAGCGGGCAGCCTGTTTTAGGTCTGATATTGGCTTTCGTGGCCGGCTGCGCCGCAGGAAGCATCACTGCTCTGCTTACTACAAAACTCAGAATTCAGCCGATTCTTTCAGGCATTCTGATGATGCTTGCTCTGTACTCAATCAACCTTAAGGTAATGGGCAACAAAGCAAACATACCACTGTCAAAAGCGCTTAACGTGTCAACTATTTTTACTCCGTTTCACGATACAATGCTTAAAAGCTATATCGCCATGATTCTCTCAACAGTTATATTGGTTCTGGTCCTTATATTGCTGTTTACTTTTCTAAAAACGAAGTTTGGCCTGGTGCTTCGCGCTACAGGCGACAATGATAAAATGGTCCGGGCCTCAGGGATGGATACCGATTTCACCACCATTGCCGGTCTTTCATTATCCAACGGACTGGTTGCATTGTCAGGCGCCTTGATTGCACAATATCAAGCCTTTGCCGATGTCAGCATGGGCATAGGTATGGTCGTCATCGGCCTTGCGTCTGTCATTATCGGGGAGGTTATTTTCGGAACAAAATCACTTCTGAGAAGACTTATCGCCGTCGTTCTTGGTGCAGTTCTGTACAGGTTTATTCTTGCTATCGCATTAAGACTGGGCATGCCGCCCACAGATCTGAAGTTGATTTCCGCAGTGATTGTTACAATAGCATTGTCCATGGGGATCATCCGGGACAAGGTTGTTTCTCTGACCGGCAGACAGGACAGCATGGCAAAGGCAAAGGGGGGCAGCGGCAATGTTGGAAATTGAGAACCTGACGAAGACTTTTAACAAGGGCAGTGTAAATGAGAAGGTTGCATTGCGAGACATCAATATGACCCTCGGTGAAGGCGAATTCGTCACAGTGATCGGCGGAAACGGCGCGGGTAAGTCTACATTGCTTAATTGTATTTCCGGTGTCTTCAAAATTGACGGAGGAAGAATTAGCCTGGATCATACTGATATGTCAAAGACTCCGGAATATAAACGCTCTGCCTTTATCGGCAGGGTATTTCAGGATCCTCTTATGGGTACTGCCTTTGACATGACAATAGAGGAAAATCTGGCAATTGCCTATTCAAGGGGAAAAACCAGAGGTTTAACACTGGGCATCACAAAGGCTGAATCCGCTTTTTTCAGAGATCGTCTGGCTCTACTGAACCTTGGACTGGAAAACAGAATCAAAGAAAAAGTCGGCAGGCTTTCGGGCGGACAGCGTCAGGCACTTACACTGCTGATGGCGACAATTGTCAGGCCGAAATTACTGCTGCTCGATGAGCATACAGCAGCACTCGATCCCTCCATTGCTGCAAAGGTCTTGAAGCTGACAGACGATATCGTGAAGGATAATAACCTGTGCACACTGATGATCACCCACAACATGAAAGCAGCACTGGATCATGGGACACGTACCATCATGATGCATGATGGAAGGATTATTATGGATATTAAAGGCAGTGAACGGGAAGGCGTCACTGTGGATTGGCTTGTAGAACAGTTCAGCCGCAAGAGCGGTACAGCACTTGACAATGACAGGATGCTGCTCGGCTGAGGATAACACTGCCGTACTGAGTAGAATCGCCCTGAGTTGGGATGTACCCCTGATCAGGTGCCACATTTATAAAATGAAGGTGAACTAGTTGAATAAAACTGAAGATTTCACAAAGAAATACCCTATTATTGATATTCACACACATATTTTCCCGGACAAAGTAGCAACGAAAGCCGTAGCTGCAACCGGGAATTATTATGGAGTACAGATGTATCGTTCGGGAACTGTCAATGATTTACTTGATAGCGGTCGCCAAATCGATGTCAGGAAATATGTTGTACATTCCTCTGCGACAATTGCACGGCAAGTCCGGTCAATTAATGATTATGTGTGCAGCGTTGCAGCTTCAAACTCCGAATTAATAGGCTTTGCAACCCTCCATCCCGGCCTTGAGGATATTCGGGACGAGGTTGGCAGAATCATTGCCATGGGTCTGAAGGGTATCAAGCTGCATCCTGATTTTCAGAATTTCGCTATTGACGATGAAGACATGCTGCCAATTTTTGAAGCGATTGAAGGCAGACTGCCTGTTCTGATCCACATGGGTGATGTAAACAGTGATGCTTCCAGCCCAATAAGGCTTGCACGCATCCTGGACAAATTCCCCGGGCTTGTAGTTATCGCAGCCCATTTCGGAGGATATCAGATGTGGGATTTATCCTGCAGACATCTCATTGGAAAACGCCTTTATATGGACACATCCAGCTCGTTGGCGTACATCAGTCCTGAAAAAGCAGTAGACATGATCAGAAGGCATGGCGTCGATAAAATGCTTTTCGGTTCAGACTATCCCATGTGGGATCACAAGGAAGAATTAGAGAGATTTCTACGGCTTGAACTGACTGAAGAGGAACGCAGAGCGATCCTCTTCAGCAATGCAAAAAAGCTATTAGAGCTATCTCTCGAGTGAAAAATGTACTGTTTCACCCATGCATACCGCTTCATACTCGCCCAGAAAACCTGACACCGTCACAGAACCTGTCTCGTCTGTCATCATTTCAATCGGTTTTGTCCACCACTCGTCCTTTATGAGCTTTCGGAGCGTTTCATACGCGGGTTTTACCTTTCCATCAGCTGTAATCAGCCCGGATGGCGCTTTTAACCACCCACCGTCGGTAAATCCCCACCATGTAACTGATTCAATGTTTGGATCGGCAAACAGTGTCCTGTAATGTGTTTCGACCTCCTGTGCCTGCCGTTCAAGTCCTTCCGGATCAGATGGCCATTCATCAACAACATAGTCATTCAAGTCTACAATCTCAGGAGGCATAATCTTCCCCGATACGAGTGTGTTCTCCGTGAAGTGCAATGGCAGATTGAACCTCGAATAACGCTCCAGTATTTCCTGGGTTTTCTCTACACCCCAGTATCCCTGATGCATATGGGACTGAATACCGATAGCACTGATAGGAACTCCTGCTTCCAGACACCCTTCGATCAATATGTCATAAGCTTCTGAAGTCTCAAAATCGTTGAGCAGCAATGTCGCATCCGGATTTGCGCTTTTTGCAGCTGCAAACACTTCGCGGACCGTACGGATACGGCCAAGTTCCTTGCATATGCGCGTAATGCCGTTATCATACTTGTTAAAGATCGGCATAATTACCACTTCATTAATAACATCCCAGATATCCACCAGTCCTGCAAAGTCCGTCATATCGCGGCGTATCCTGTTTAGTTGCGTAGTGAGTATATCCATGTTGCTCATATCCATCAACCAGGGCGCAGTAGCAGTATGCCAGCAAAGCGGATGCCCTTTGATGGTAATTCCCTTGGATACAAGCCATTGAGATGCAATTTTTGTCCTTTTTGTATCAGGCTTACTCTTTACAGGTTCAAAACGTCCCCAATAAAATGGAAGAGTTGTATAGTTGAAGAGATCAAAAAATAAGCGGAATATTTCTTCAGTAATTTCTGCCTCCCTACCCTGCAGTTCGCCGTTTGCGTAGGGTATTGCACTAAATTCCGTACAGCCGAACAGGAACTGATGCTTCACCTGCTTAATGGCTACAAGTTGATTTTTAACAGGATTGCCGTCTTTTCCCGTAATGATAAGCGTTTTGCTTCCTTTGCGATGCTTCATATGTTCATTCATCATACTCATAACTATTCCCCTGTCTTATTTATTTACAAATGCGGCCTTTAATAGAACTCCTCTGATTGCCGCATCTAGACCCTTTACAAAAATCTGAGCATCCTCTGAATTACCTACAATATCTGCAAAATGAATCGGAACGGCGATCTTCGGATTAATGAGCTTTGCCGCTTCTATTGCCTCCTGTGCTGTCATTGTATATGTCCCTCCGACCGGAAGGAAAGCAACATCTGCCCTGATATTTTTCATTTCGGGATAGAAATCCGTATCTCCTGCAAAGTAGTAATCTGCGTTATTGGCTGTAATAATATAACCCACCCAATTATTACTTTTCGGGTGGAAATGCTTGTCACTGTTGTATGCCGGTACTGTTTTAAACCCGATCCCGCCCACAATATAATTTTTATCAGGAACAACAGCCATGATATTGGTAATACCTTCTTTTTGCGCTGTATCAACACCATCCTCTGTAATTACCAGTACCGCGTCCTTCTTCATAAGCTTTCTGATATCCTGTATTGAAAAGTGATCCCAATGAGTATGCGTAACAAATATGACGTCTGCATCCTCTTTGGCTCCATCAACCTGGAGAGGGTCAACATAAATAACCTTTGCGCCGATTTCCATTCTGACTGTAGATTGCTTCAGGTGCCATACATTTTTAAGTAGTGGTACATCTTCATTGCTATTTCCCTGTATCACAAAATCCATATGATCACTCCCTATTCCTCTAATTCAATTCCTACCATTTTCATAAGATACTTTGCATTGGTCGTTCTGCTTCTCCCGGGGCGAAGCTTATAGTCAAACCGGATCTCGTTGTTACTATATGTCTCCATAAAGTGATAATTCTCCACATGAACTCCTTCTTCCTGCTCCAGATCGCACAACTCAAAATCGTGAGTGGAGATCAGCCCGATGATCCAGCTTTTGCTCAGATTCTTCAGAACACTTCGTGCACCTGTGATTCTGTCCATTGAGTTGGTTCCCATAAATATTTCATCGATGAGGTAGATCATCGGCAGCTTTTTCTTAGAGTTATCTATGATCATTTTTATCCTCAGCAGCTCTGCGTAAAATGTTGAAATACCGCTGCCCAAATCATCATGCACCCGCATAGATGTAAATACACCCATTATGGCACACTCAAGCTTCTGTGCGAACACAGGAGCCCCTGCATAAGCCAGGACAAGGTTTATCCCTACTGTTCTGAGCAGTGTCGTCTTGCCAGACATATTTGAGCCTGTGATTACGCAGGCTCCACTATCGATTTTAAGATCATTTCGGACGCAGCTATCTTTGGAGATAAGCGGATGTCCCAGGCTTATTGCATCAAATCGCAAACCGGTTTGTGAAAAAGTCGGGAATATCCACTCAGGATACATATGACCAATAACAGCAAGAGACGACAATGCTTCCACCTGACCAACAGTCTCCAGCCATTCCCTATTGTGCTTTCCATATAGCTCCTTCCATTCCTCCAGCGCAAAAACGCAATGATAATCCCACAGCAATGCCGCATTGAGAATGAAGTATAGAACAGTGCTGTATTTCACATCCACTGCGTTTGCTATACTTTCCAGCTTTTTGAGTGAAGCGGAAGCAGATTCACTTCCCGTATATAATTCCTGTCTGAGTCCGGACAGATATTTATCCTTGAACTGTTCCTGTTCGATCAGCTGAAGCAGGCTGCTATAAGCCCCCAGATGCTTCTTAAGGCCATAAACTCTATTAACGATTTCTGAGTTCTTAAT
>JAEYRF010000067.1 GCA_023409615.1 Bacillota bacterium
GCTATTTCATAGGGTGCCGCCCAGGCTGCAAACCATATGGGGGATGCTTGTTGTCAAGGACGTTCCTGACTCTCAAAATTACAGGATGATTCTTTTCTTCTTTTCACTACAGTAAATTGACGCGATCTTCTCCAAGCAAAATATGGATTTATATAAAGAAAGGTGTTATACTATTACAATAAAAACAAAAATGAACCAACATTATTTTACATTGTGAGGTTGGGGGGCTTAAATGAAAAAAGTATTGAAATACGTTGTACTGCCAATATTGGTATGTGTGCTTAATACAGCTGCAGCTGCTATTACTTCCTCCGTCAATATGTCTTATCCGCAAACAGCGAAAGAAGTGCATGGTAATCCGATGGCTCCGAGGCTAATAGCGCATGCAGGTGGAGCGGTGTATGGAATACGGCTTACAAATTCTCTTCAGGCACTGGAAAATTCTTATAGTTTAGGATTTCGTTTTTTTGAGCTAGACTTTTGTAATACATCGGATGGGATACCGGTTATTGTACACGATTGGGGTAATGCGAATTGGTTCATGAATGTGAAGTATTCCACAAAGGCGCCATTATATAAGGAGTATAAGTCCAAGGAGTGCATTATGGATCTCAACTTAATGGACTTGAAGATGCTTGAAAAATGGCTGTTGGATCATCCTGATGCATTCATCATTACAGATATGAAGGATGACAATCTTGTCCTGCTGAACAGACTTAATAAGAATCATGGTAAAATCAAGGATCAGATCATACCACAAATATATGCTTTTGAAGAGTATGAACCTGTAAAAGAATTGGGATATAAGAACATTATACTGACATTGTATCGATTGAAAGCTCCCGCAGATGTAGTAGTTGAATTCTGCAGAAATAATCAACTTTTTGCTTTGACGATTTCTAGCACAAATGCGGTTCCGGATATTCTTGAAAAATATTCGGGGTTGGGCATACCTGTATACGTCCACACAATAAACGATTACAATAGTTATGTCAAACTGCGTGATAATAATGCTTATGGCGTTTATACGGATTATTTCCAGCCGTTAAATTGGATTGAATGAAATGCATAGGCAAGCCATATATGAAAGGATTCCAGCTACCATGAGAATAACTGCAAATAGTAGACCAGTAGCGATAATATTGATTATAATGATTATGCTTGTATTTCTTGCGATACAACTACCAACTTTAAGTAATCCTCCATGGGAAAAATATGATAGTTGGAGACAAAGCGATACGTATAGCATCGCTGTTAATTATTATCAGTATGAATATAGTATTTTTAAGCCCCAATTTAATTATGATGGACCTGATGATAATTATGTGCAACTTGAGTTCCAGGTAATGACTTTCTTATCTGCTACAATATTTAAGCTTATGGAAATACCGACACCAGTTATACCCCGTGCAATCAATTTGTTATTTTTCCTTGGATCTGCATTGTATACTTATTTAATAATGAGAAAGTTTTCGAATGTGATTCCGTCTGTATGTGGATTTGCTCTTTATCTATTTATGCCCATTACTTTACTCTACTCACGGGCAATTATGCCTGAGTCTCCTGCACTTTTTTTCTTTTGTGGTGGTGTTTATTATCTGCTAAAATGGTATATGGATGACAGTAGCTTATCTATCTGGATTTCATCAATTCTTGTAGCTATTGCGATAACACAAAAAACACCGGTATTATTTGTTGGGATATTGATACTGTGTGTATTTATTTGGAAACTCAAAAAAAACTGTCTTCATTCCATGACCTTTTATGGTTATGCGATGATTGCTTTAGCTATTCCGGCTATTTATTATTTCTATACGGCCCATACTGCTACCTTTAAATTTGTGAATGGAATCGCCATAAAGCATATCTTTACTAAGAAGATTCTTTCGTTTTTCACAAAAGAGGGTTTGTCCTTTTTTTTCACCGATCTACCTATATATTTTGGATGGGCACTTGTTATATCTGCGGGTGTTGGCTTCTTGCTATCATTTAAAAAAGAACGGCGTTTTATTCTAGTGTGGACTCTTGCATTTGGGTTAGAGTGGATGACCATTGTTGCTATCATTAAGTTCGGCTATTATCTTATCTTTATGGCCCCCATTTTTTGTGTCCTTACCGCGATAGCCATATCAGACTTATTTAAATGGAGGAAACAGATCGCTATCTGCGGAGTTTCATTGCTGTTTTGTCTAACAGCTTTTCTGGGGATACGTCAAAGCAACAGCCTTGTGAGAATAAACGATAAAGTCACAACAACTGCGGCACTTATTCAAAAGCATACGACAAAGGATGATATTATTGCAATTACTGCCTCAAATCCCGTTTTTTTTAATGCTGCTAATCGCCGTGGCTACCGAGCAAATTTGAAGTATTATGACTATATTCCACAGGAACCGGAAAATGAGGTCAGATATTTTATAGACCATGGGGTGACCTATTTTATTGTGCTTGAAGGTAGCCTTAACAATAGTGAATATCTAGAATATCTTGAGACTAATTATTCTGTTATTGACAGTGACGGCTATTGTACGTTATTCAGATTGGAGTGATTGTATGATAGGCAAACTATCGGGTATATATAGCAAATTGCCAAGGATCATGAAGTATTTGCTTTTATCAATGCTTTCAACTTTCCTAGATACATCCATTGTGTGGATACTCCTGAAATGGTGTAATATAGACATTGTCGTGTCAAATACTGCAGGTGTCATTGCCGGATTCATATTGCACTATTTTCTATCTTCGAGGACTGTGTTTGACACAAAATATGGACTAGTAGGCTTTACTGTTTATTTTGGTACATTCCTATTTGGACTTATTATTGCCGACATTATTATTTACCAAGGTTATGATAGGATGATTCCATTGGCAGGTGAATCGTTAGCCTTTTTACTTAGCAAGGGAATTTCTATTGTAATTCCCTTCTTTATTATGTATTATTCTCGGCTGTTTCTATATAATTTGTTGAAAAATCGGAGGTTATGACTATGAGAAGATTATTTGCATATCTGCCCTGCTATAATGAGGAAGAAAATATTGTAGAGCTGTCGCGTTTGTGGGACGCAGAGCGGGAGAGTTTGCAAAAAAAGAGTATTGAGCTCTGTATTTGTGCTATAGATGATAAAAGCACCGACGGCACCCTCAATGTCATTAGCGGCTTGGAAAAGACATTTAATAATTATATTGTTATTGCCCATAAAATGAATAAGGGGTTAGGTGGTGCTTTACGTACTGGTATCCAACATTTTCTTACTCATGCCAAAGAGGGCGACTTTTGTGCTTTTATGGACGGCGATAATACACACAAGCCGGAATATATCCATGATATGCTTGATAAAATTCATAACGGTACTGAATGTGTTATTGCCTCTCGCTACCGCAAGGGAGCGAAAATTCTAGGTTTGGCATACCACAGACTGCTGCTTAGTGATCTTGCAAAGGTTTACTACTCCATCATTTTTCATATTCCAAATGTACGAGATTACACCTGCGGCTATCGGTTGTATTCCTTTAAATGTATGCACCGTGTAGCTGAAAAATTTGGGGATCAATTAATTACACAGCGGTCTTTTTCCTGTATGATGGAGTTATTATATAAACTATATTGTACAGGTTGTCAGTTTGATGAGATTCCTTTTGTTCTTCATTATGATAATAAAAAAGGGGAGAGCAAAATGTCAGTTTTCAAGACAATCAAGGATAGCATATTTACGGCTATTAGACTGCGTTTCAATAAATGGTCAGATGACGATGGCTTTTAGTCAGTAACCCCTTGCGGCAAGCCCTTTTTTCATTATCAGCAGATGCAGTATGGCATGCTTCGTTTGGATATATCATGGTAAATAAGTACTACAGCAGAAAGATAAGGCCATTATTAAGAGTATTATTCAACTTGCAAAGAATCTGGAAATCAAAGTATTGGCTGAAGGAGTCGAAACAGAGGAACAGTACAATTTTTTGAAGGCCGCAGGGTGTGATGAAATTCAAGAGTATTATTTTTATAAGTCCATGCTTCGCATTATGTAAAAGCACCTATTGATCGTGAGCTATCTTCTGAAAAACAATCCGATTGTGTACGGAGCCTTGGTAGATAGCCGGATTGCGGTCTCCAAGACTCCGCCATTTTGAAACTAACCATCCTGGAAGATATTATTCCCGTTCTTTGTCTGAGCATCAACTTTATTTGTGATTTGGGTCAAATATGTATATATTTTTTCGGAATACTTTTTCGCAGAAAGGTACTTTTCTTTTGCTTTTGGTTCATTTCTATCCCTTATGGCACGGAGTACCTCATCGCCGATGCTATGAAACTCAAGATGCACTTTCCACAATGAATACCAATCATTTTAATTTCAGGGTGGTTTACAGACATAGCCTGATAAAAGTGTCCGAATGCGCACCTTGTCCCATTTATCTGTAATGGGTAAATCATCATTTCATCAACAATCCTTTTGAGGTTTTCCATCCATTTCTCGTGAGCCTCTTTTGCTTTGGATATGGTTTCTGTAAATTCCTGATTGCTGATTGCGTTGGTGCTTCCGTGCAACGCCTGCATCATTTCTTTCACTATATAAGAGAGCTTTTCATCTACAGCGCCGATTTGCTTTGCCTGGTCAGCGATTTTTACTGCGTCATCGTGGATGAGCCTTGTCAAGTCGCTGAGCTACCCCACATCCTGATTGGATGCATCCATGGCCTGATTTATTTCCTCAGTGGCATTCTTAATTCCTTCTATTGAATGGTTGATATGTCGCACATCTTCAATGGTATGTCGAAGCATATCGACATTTTTCTCCATGGTATTGCTGATGCTGTCAATTTTCCCACTCATTTTCTGAGTCGATGAAATAGTACTGATCATGCTTTGTGGCCATCTTTTGCAGCATCCTGTATGCTATTGACAAAGAGCTTCATTCCCTCAAGATTTTTTTTAGTATCATCGGCCAGTTTACGGATTTCGTCAGCGACTACAGCAAAGCCTCTCCCGTTTTCACCGGCTCTAGCTGCTTCAATAGAAGCATTTAATGTAAGAAGATTGGTTTGTTCTGCAATAGCGCCTACTCCATTTACAATATCATTTACCTTGTTTAAAATCCGGTTTACCTTCCTGCATTGCTGCTTCTTATCCGTTTTAAGGTGATGGCTATTGACACAACAACGGCGGGTGATTCCTTCAATACCGGTTTCGCATACTCGCTTTCGCAGGGCAAAAGTATTAGGGAGTGCGTAAGGACGGCACATGCAGTAGGCGCACTGTCTACGCTTACTGATGTACGGATAACTGAAAACAACATCACCAATGCCGACAGGGTTGGGAATAGATTAATGGAGGAAATCTTAAGCGCAGACAATCTTAACAAAGCCTACAAGCGAGTTAGGAGCAACAAAGGCGCACACGGGGTTGATGGGATGGAAGTAGAGCATCTTCTACAATATCTCAAAGACAGTGGAGAGGAACTCACAAAATTCATTCTGGACGGAAAATACCGTCCCAATCCAGTCCGAAGGGTAGAAGTACCCAAGGATAACGGGAAAATGAGAAAGTTGGGAATACCAACGGCAGTAGACAGAGTAGTGCAACAGGCAATTGCACAGAGACTATCTACGATGTTTGAACCACAATTCTGCGAGACTAGCTATGGATTCAGGCCAAATCGAAGTGCACATGATGCATTGAAGAGATGCAAAGAGTATGCCAACCAAGGCTACACATATGTGGTAGATATGGACCTGGAGAAGTTCTTCGATACAGTCAACCAATCCAAAATGATTGAGATACTGTCAAGAACAGTTAAAGACGGCAGGGTAATCTCACTAATCCATAAATACCTCATAGCAGGCGCAATGGATAAGGGCAGATTCGAGGAGACAGACAAAGGGCTTGTACAGGGAGGGTCAATAAGTCCGTTATGCAGTAATATAATACTGAACGAACTTGACCATTAACTGGAGCGCAGGGGGATAAGTTTTGTACGTTATGCAGACGATAGTGCGCCACGAAGGCGCAAATATGTGGCGATAGCCGCATAAGATGCAGCTATGCTGCACAGAAGATGAGAGTAGGTCTCTCGGAACCGCCATGCAGGTGGAGGTTTCAAACCGCCTTAAGCTGCTGTGGTCAAAAGCCATGGTAGT
>JAEYRF010000069.1 GCA_023409615.1 Bacillota bacterium
GCTATTTCATAGGGTGCCGCCCAGGCTGCAAACCATATGGGGGATGCTTGTTGTCAAGGACGTTCCTGACTCTCAAAATTACAGGATGATTCTTTTCTTCTTTTCACTACAGTAAATTGACGCGATCGATAACCACTTTCTAATGGAAATGAACTAAGAAATCATATATAATGGAATAAAGTATTCTCGCAAAATATTGTATATCGGTCTAAGACATGATGCATCGATAGAATGCCTATTAAGGGAGAGCAGGAGGATTGTGTGGCAGACTCAAATCGCAAATACTGGAATCAGCAGTTCAAAATATTGCAGGACACCTGGCCAAAACCTGTTGATTTTGAAAAATGTATCGAAATTTGTCTGGAAGTCCATGCAATGGTTCATACATATGAAGTATCAAAATCAGGTGTATGGTCTTTTGAAGACGAACTGTGGGGCAAACTAGCCGAAAACACTTTCCGGAAAAGCTATGACGGTAATCAGTCCATTGCCTGGAAGCTGTGGCATTCGGGCAGAATAGAAGATATTACGATGAATATTCTTATAGCGGATGAACAGCAGGTATTCAATACCGGTGATTGGTATAACAGGCTCAAGGTTTCTGCTCGTGATACCGGTAATGCAATGAATCGGGAAGAGATCGATGTATTAAGCAGATCAATTGACATGCAGGCATTAAAGGAGTATCGCCTGGCAGTTGGCCAAAAGACCCGGAGTATAATTAAAAACCTGAAACCGGAGGACCTAAAGCAAAAAATTGCCACATCAAGATTAATAAGAATTATGGATGAAGGTGCTGTTGTTAAGGAGGCTGGAGGAATTATTGACTACTGGTCAAAAAAGACCTGCTCGGGACTTTTACTTATGCCGGCAACCCGGCATATTCTTGTACATTTGAATGAATCAATGAGATTGGTGGGGAAATTTGATGGATAACAATATATATGCATTTCTGGGAATTATGATTCCGTTTATCGGAACAGCACTTGGTTCGGGCATGGTCTTTCTGTTTAAGGACAAGCTCGATCCGAAGGTGGAAAAAGCTTTACTTGGCTTTGCATCAGGAGTTATGATCGCCGCATCAGTGTGGTCGCTCTTGATACCAGCCATCGATATGTCCGAGCAACAGGGAAAAATAGCATGGATTCCTGCCGCAGTCGGTTTTCTACTTGGCATGGCATTCTTGCTTGGACTTGACCACCTGATTCCTCACTTACATCTCGACAATGATAAGCCTGAGGGAGTCAACTCAAAACTGAAGAAAACTACGATGCTCGTTCTTGCGGTAACACTACACAATATACCTGAGGGAATGGCTATAGGAGTTGTTTTTGCAGGTTTGCTTGCTGGAAACTCCGGAATAACAATTATGGGTGCGTTTATCTTATCCATAGGTATTGCGGTACAGAACTTTCCTGAGGGAGCAATCATATCAATGCCACTCAAAGGAGAGGGTATCTCAAAAGGGAAAGCGTTTTCATATGGCCTGCTGTCCGCTGTGGTAGAACCGGTCGGAGCACTTATCACGATATTACTCTCAAGTTTCATTGTTCCTGTGCTTCCTTATTTTCTGGCTTTTGCAGCAGGCGCCATGATTTATGTGGTGGTTGAGGAATTAATACCTGAAGCACAGATGGGAGAGCATTCCAACATCGGAACAATAGGAGTTGCTATTGGATTTACATTAATGATGATATTGGACGTAGCATTGGGGTAGGTCACATGGCAGCTTGAGCAATGGGTTAAAGCAAATATTTCATAAGGATGTCCGGATTGACACAATAGGTCAAGGCGTCTTCCCTTGTGACAAGTCCTTTATTGCATAAATCGGCAATGCTGGCGTCCATGCTTATCATACCCGATGAACGGCCGGTTTGAATTGCTGCATCGATATGCATATTCTTAGACTCACGAATCAGATTGCGGATAGCGTGATTAACAATCATGATTTCAAAAGCTGCAACCCGGCCTTTTTCAGGCGAAGGCAGCAATTGCTGCGTGACTACCGCCTGCAGAACTGTAGATAGCTGTATGCGGACCTGCTCCTGTTGATTCGGAGGGAAAACATCAATGATTCTGTCCATAGTCTTTGCTGCACCTACTGTATGCAGTGTAGAGAATACAAGATGGCCTGTTTCAGCTGCTGTCAGAGCAATTGCTATAGTTTCAAGATCACGCATTTCACCTATGAGAATGACGTCCGGAGCCTGTCTTAGTGATGAGCGCAGTGCTTGTGCGTAATTCTTCGTATCGACACCGATCTCACGCTGGTCGACGATGCTTTTATTATGTCGATGCAGATATTCGATTGGATCTTCAAGTGTTAAAATATGACATGAGCGATTTTTATTTATTAAATCAATCAAAACGGATAAAGTTGTGGATTTGCCGCTGCCTGCCGGCCCAGTCACGAGAATGAGTCCTCTGTTCCTTTTACTAAAATCCAGTATTGTCTGCGGGATCCCAAGTGCGACAGGGTCGGGTTCATTAAATTGCAGGACTCTTATTGCGGCAGCCATAGAACCCCTTTGAGTATAGGCATCAACTCTGAACCGGCCTACGCCTGGAAGGGAAATTGAAAAATCCTTTTCCCCGTTTTCCAGGTAATCCCTGAGAAACGCCTCTCTATTAAAAAGCTCCCGAACATATTTCTCTGTATCCTGCGGATTAAGAACAGTACTGCTGACAGGCTGCAGAACACCTTGAATCTTCAGAGTGGGCGGAACGCCAACGGTTATGAAAATATCTGAAGCGTTCAGTTCTATCGATTTTTTCAACAAATTCTCAAGCTCAATTATCATGTTACTCGGCCTCCCCGAATTCTACTTCCCCGAATTCCACTTCTCCGAATTCCACTTCCCCTAATTCTACTTCCCCTAATTCTACTTCCCCGAATTCTATCTCTTCAAAATCAAGTTCATCTTCATACTCAAATTGTCTTGGTATCTCCTTCCAGGACACAATATGGTACCTCTCAGTTGCTTTCTCGCTTTCTGAAGAAGCAGGCTGTAAGGCAATCCCCAACATAAGGCTTCTGCTGTTTTTTGACATGTCTTTATGAACTGTCGTGAAAATCTTCACTGCATCGTTTTCCGGCAAGCTGGTACTTGTAAAAAACACCTGTGTATCCTCATCATAATCCAGTTCACTTGTTATCTGAAATTCAAAGGTTGTCAATTCATTAAGCTTGATTATTGAATAAGCATAATACAATTTTTCGTATAAACTATCGATAAAGTCTGCCTCCTCCCCCGAGGATTGTGCTGCCTGCCAGCCGTTATGCATCGATTGCTGAAGGGCGGTTGGCAGGTAAGCGCTCTCCGGCCGCTCATAATCCTTTGTCATAATATAATTATTGGTGGATATATCTGCATCCTGCAGGCAGGAACTTATTTCGGCCAAACGGATCTCAGCTTCACTGTCGAGCGAATAGTAGGCTGTTGACCAGGCGGCATTTTTCCTGGCGAGCTTAAGTTCTGACCATGTAGACATCAAAGCAAGCAGACCTAACACAACCAGCATCACCATAATAAGAATCACAAGTACAGAGGAACTGCCCCTGTTGCTTATAAATAAAGACTTTAATTTTCTTTTACGGTCCAAATTCATACTTTTACGCTCCGCCAAAAATCAGCTTGCTGAAAAATTTGTCTGCTGTGAGAGAGTAGATCTCAGTCGCTGTGGTCTTCTCCATCACATAAGGTTTACTTTTATCTATCAGAACGCTGATACTATATAAACCATTGTTTGTATAACTATGTGTATCATTCGAAATCGGTTTTATTTCAGATGTAGCTGTAAACGCGGTTTTCTCCTGCAACTGATCATCCATTGGGTCAAGTATTTGCCAGACTTTGTCATAATATATTTTTATTGTGATCTTGTCCCCTAATTCTGAAACATCAGAAATACTCACAATTTCACTGTTGAAAAAATCCTCAGGACTATCGCCGGATTTGAAGGTCTCAATCATTTTTTTTGCTATATGTACGCTCTGATCCAGATCATGGGCTTTTTGCAAGCAATTCTGTGCACTGATAAAAAGCTCAACAAGAACCAGGCTTATGACCGCAAGAAATGCTACAGATATAATCATCTCCACAAGTGTGAAGCCTTTATTGTTTTTTCTATGGAGGATCATGACGTGACCTCCAATCCTGATTTTATAGATATATTCGTATCCAGACTTTGAAGCCCAACTTCTGAGGTGTTCCAGACTTTGAATTGCAGCAGTTTTCCATCCGGATCGCATTGCGCTGTAAAGCCTTCGATTTCAGCTATTTCGAAACCCAGATCATCCAGTACAGGTTCGCCCTTTTCTACAAGCACTTCTCTGAGCTTGCCTCCGCTCAGGTATATCCATGTTTCATATTGCGTTTCTCCTAAGAATTCGCTTACAATAAGCGCCTTGCCATCTCCCGCAGGGTTGGAGCCCAGACTGAGAGTACCTTCAGAATCGTTTTGTTTCACCTTTGTGTCCAGGTAAGATATAGCGACTCTTAACTCGGAATCGAGATCTGTTTTTTCATTTATGCTTTTATATGCGGCACTGCCAGTCATGACCAATGATAGTGTTGCAATGCAGAAAAGTGCAAGCAGTGCAATCACGAGAACTAATTCAATCAGTGCGTAGCCGCTATTATTTTCTTTGCTTTTTGCATATTGCGCGTAGAGCAATTTTGAGCCTCCTGTTATTTCTCTATCACTATAATATCCGGCATAATGTTTGAACCGATTACCTGATAATGATAAAAATATGTATCCTCATTGAGTATGATACCGTAGTGATCAGCGAGATACTGAAGATCAGGGGGATAACTGCCTTCAATGGCATAGCACTGAACAGCGGCCTTTTTTATTGTGTCTTCCAGTGCTGTTTGACTTTTACCGGCAGTGCTTTTACTGAATCTGTCAATGCCGAAATAAGCCAGTATGGCTACTGATGTGATTACTGTTATAGCAACAAGTGTGCTTATTATTTTCAGATTCAATCGCTTCTTCAAATACTCACCGACTTTCAAATGCAGCCATTCATAAGGTGTTCCGGTTCCATTGATTTGTTAGCCTATCGAGGACATAATACTAATCAGAGGCAGCATAACAGCCAATAGTATTATTCCTACAACAATTGAAAGAATGATAACCAGCATAGGTTCAATTGCTGATGTTACCCGGTTCATATAACGGTCCACTTCATTCTCATAAATATCAGATATCTTTGCCATTGCCTTTTCCATCTCACCTGTTTTGTAGCCTGTTTGAAGCATTTTTACAAATAGGGCCGGGAATAACCCCATTTTTCCGAAGGCATCTGATATGTCTGAACCTGAATGTATTTCATTCCGGCAGGTATCAAGCTTTTGTGCAGCATAAGAGTTCTCAATAATGTTATGTGCCATTCCAAGGGCATCATCAAAGGCGATACCGCTTTTCAACAGAAGTGACATTCCCATACTAAACCTCGCCGAAAGTGTCTTCAAATTGATGTATCTTATAAAAGGCGCAGTTACTTTAAATTTGTCCCATATTTTTCTCCCGGGAGATGTCCTGCTCAATATGATAATCGCCGATATGATTAATACGATCACAACCATAATGGTAATTGAATTGTTGCGGACAGCTGTACTGAAGTTTAGAAGGGCTTGTGTTACCGGAGGAATTTCTCCGCCGATGGAAATGAGTATTTCATGGAAAATTGGCAGTATTCTAAGAATCAGCAGAAGAATTATTCCTCCCATGAGGATGGCTAAAACCACCGGATAAGTAATGGCATTATTAATTCTTCGCTTTAACTTTTCTGATTTGTCATAATAGACGGATAAACGCTCCAGTTCACTGTCCAGCGTGCCTGTCGTTTCGGCCATCGCCAGCATGTTTACCATATAGAATGGGAAAACTTTCAGGTCTTCAAGGGAGGTGTGAAAGTCTTTCCCGGCAAAGACATCCTGGTAAAGCTTCTGTGCATATTTTTTAAATCTTGAATCTGCCATTTCTTCAGCGAACAGGTGCATCCCTTCCAAAAAAGGGATTCCCGACTTGAATATCAATGAAAGCTGGTAGCAGAATATTGAAAGATCACCTGCGGAAAGCTTTTCGGATCGTTTCTTAATATCGTTCCGGACACCGGGCCTATCTCCATTAACTGTTGGCAAATCCATCACCTCATTATTTTGTTCCGCCGGAGGCATATAACAACCTCATTCATGAGGTTATTATATCAGAAAATGCTGGAAGTGTCAGTTATATAATTCTAATATTCTTCCTATTTCTTATACATTATTCGCTACATTTTTCTATAAATTTCTTTATGTTGTTCTCTTCTACAGCGTAATCCGGCGACAGTCTTCCCAATCTGTCACACAAGCCAAACAGAGCTATATCCCGGATATCAGTCTGGGCTTTCATTGTATTTATATCTGCATAGGGAAGATCATTCACCACAAACAGGATCTGCATGTGCCAGCGGACTATAGAGGTAACCTTTGTCACAAAGGCTTTGTCATTAGTGAACTCACGTAGAAATTTTCCGGCAAGTTCGGCGCCAAGAAGGTCGTGATCATAGGCGGTAATTCTTCCCTTGCGGGTTTTTGTAGTGCCGGGTTTGCCTATATCATGCAACAGTGCCGCCCACATAAATACTCTTTTATCAGTGCTTTGTCCCTTGACTTTTGCGGCCTCATCCAGAACGAGCATTGTATGATTCCACACATTTCCCTCTGGGTGATGCTTTGGGGATTGGTCGGTTTTCTTCAGAGCAGAGAGCATATTGAAAGGGTACTGATCGAATATAGACGTATTCGAAAGCTCGATAAAATAAAAGGATGGTTGATCATCCTTAATTAAGTGTATATCCATATCATTAAATAGGTCTTGTAATGCTGTCATTTTGCCTTCTTATTCCCTGCTTTTGCTTTTCCCTGAATCTCGGGAACAGGGGGCACTTCATTTTTTGGAATATGCATTTTGTGATTGCTTTCTGTCCCATGTGGTTCTTTGGGATCCGGCCTTCTCATTCCAGCTTTTGCCATATTATTTCACTCCAATTTCAATTTTATTAAAATAGTATCTCTTGATCTTTAATTAATATTCGTGAAAGTGCATTCGCAGGCGGTCAATTGAAAAAGTAACTTCCACTTTGCAAGAGTAAATTCCATAGGAATCCCTATCGTTGAATAAATCTGCATTTATTCAGTTTAAAAACGACTTGTTTTTAGTGATTTTTGAACTCTAGTAGG
>JAEYRF010000097.1 GCA_023409615.1 Bacillota bacterium
GATCTATAGTACCAACCGGGATTAAGCCAAAGTTCATGGAGAAGTTGGAGGACTACGGGGTAGCACTGCCTTTGAATATTTTTATGAATTAGAGAAAGCTCATAAAATGAAATATATCTGTATTTGAAACTAAGGGGGGACATACTTGACAGCATTACTGGCACTACTCAGCTTCATATCTGTTTTTCTGCTTTCCTGGCAGATTCTCAGGCTGCTTCTGTTAAGGGATGATTTTATGTCCAGACTCAGCAGATATACGAATGTTGAGGAAATGCGGGATGAGAAGAAAAGGGGAAAGAAAAGAGGCGGAACGAATTTTCGAGGTGCATTTTTTAAAGAGGTTGGGAAAATCAGATTTCTCGAAGGCTATAAAAAGAAAGTGCAGTTGAACCTGATCAAAGCACATTTACTCTTAAAGGCCGAAGAATTTATTACACTCAATATAGTACTTTTCTTTGTGTTTTCGGTGCTAATATTGATGATACAGGGGATAGAGAAGTGGCCGCTGGGCATTCTGGCAGGTATAGTCGGATGGGTTTTACCATCCATCATCGTAAAAAGCAAAATTAAGAAAAGAGGCAAGCATCTTAATGAACAACTTGCGGATGCAATATCAATGATGTCCAACTCACTGAAAAGCGGCTACAGCTTCTTTCAGGCTATTGATATGGTTGCAGAAGAAATGACAGGACCTATTGCAGAGGAATTTTCCGTATTTAAGAAAGAGGTCAGTTTGGGTCAAAACACAGAGAAGGCATTTGAAAATATGGTAGCAAGAGTTTCAAGCGAAGATCTTGAACTTGTTGTAATTGCAGTTTTAATTCAAAGACAGGTGGGAGGAAACTTGTCAGAAGTGCTTGACAATATAACAGAAACAATTAGAGACAGGGTCAGAATCAAGGGAGAGTTGAAAACCATCACTGCACAGGGTAAAATTTCTGGTCTCGTTATTTCACTTTTACCTGTCATATTATGTTTGTTGATCTATTTAATCAATCCCGCACAAATGAGCATACTTTTCATAAGACCCCTGGGACAGGTAATGATCGGCATTGCCGCAGTGATGGAATTGACAGGAATCTTTCTGATCCGCAAAGTTGTCAAAATTGAGATTTAAGGAGATGTGGAGATGATAGCAGTGATAGTAATATTAGTAATCGTATCGTCCTTTCTGTTGTGTTATGGCGTCATATCCTACCTGCTAAGGGATAAAATTTCTGTGTCCTCAAGACTCCGGAACATTGGTAATTTTGACAATGAAAATGAAAATGCAGAACTAAATCAGCCTCTTTTTTCAAGAGTTTTACGACCGATGCTCGATAATATGGGAAAGGTTATGATGAAGGTAACACCGGGGCAGTTAGTATCATCTCTCGAGAGCAAGATCGTCAAGGCAGGAAATCCCGGAAATATGGCTATCAAGGACTGGATCAACATCCAGGCATTGCTGGTAGTCGGTTTGCCTGTAATTACGATTCTGATAATGAAGAAATCAGGAGCGCCGGCAGGAACCGTGGTGATGATTATTCTGGCTGAAGTTGTCATGGGATTTGTTTTACCCGGTTTTATTCTGGGAAAGATCATGAAAACCAGGCGGAGCACCATACTGAACTCACTTGCTGATGTGATCGACCTGTTGACAGTAAGTGTGGAAGCAGGTCTTGGGTTTGACGGTGCATTGATGAAAGTGGTGGAAAAAAAGCCGGGGCCGCTGGCGTCTGAGTTTGAAAAGGTACTTCAGGAAATAAAAGTTGGAAAGCAAAAAAAGGATGCGCTCAGAGGCTTGGCTTCGAGAGTTGATATACAGGATTTCACTGCGTTCATAGGAGCTGTTGTGCAGGCGGATCAGTTTGGCGTTGCCATTGCTAATGTACTCAGGATCCAGGCGGAGCAGATCAGAGAGAAGCGTAGGCAACGAGCCAGAGAACGTGCCATGAAGGTGCCGGTAAAAATGCTTATCCCAATGGTCGTATTCATATTTCCGACGTTGTTCATTGTTCTGCTTGGGCCGGTGGCACTGCAGCTGATAGAACAATTTACAGGAAAGTAATGAGTCGAGGTTGTCAGATGATCTGAAGGATAGCGCATTTCAGGTATTCCGTTTCAGGTGCTGCCAACAGGACAGGATGGTCCTTTGCCTGCGAACGGTATTCGATCAGTCTTACTTTGCGGCGGGAGTCTATTCCTGCGTTGTATAAGATATCTTCAAACATCTCAGGATCGATATGATGAGAACATGAGCAGGTGACTAAAAAGCCGCCGCTGTTGAGTATTTTCATAGCCCGCAGATTTATTTCCTTATAGCCGCGAATGGCGTTTTCAACAGAGCCCCGGCTTTTTGCAAATGCCGGCGGGTCAAGAATAATAGTGTCAAAGCATTCTCCGGCATCATTATATTCTCTCAACCTGTCAAATACATTTGCGCTTTCGAAACGGCACAGGTTTTCCAACCCGTTAAGCCTTGCGTTAGCTGTTGCTGTTTCAACAGCATGATCTGATATATCCAGTCCAAGAACACTGTCAGCGCCATAGCTTCCGGAATGCAGGGCAAAGGAGCCTGTATGACTGAAACAGTCAAGTACCTTTGCGCCTTTAACAAATGGCTTCAGTGCTGCACGGTTTTCCTTCTGATCAAGGAAATATCCTGTTTTTTGCCCTTCGGCTACATCCACGAGAAAACGAATGCCATTCTCAGACATCTCGATGTTTGTCTCGAATTCACCACGAAGGAAGCCCTTTTGCTGCTGCAGGCCTTCCAGTTCACGTACGGTGATGTCATTACGCTCATAGATACCCCTTGGTTTGACCACATCCCACAAAATATCCGTCAGGTCAGCTTTGAACATTTCTATACCGAGAGCAGAAGTCTGGAGGACCAGGATGTCAGAAAATTTATCCACGATTAGACCGGGAAGAAAGTCCGATTCGGAGAAAATGACTCTGCAGCTGTCAATATCAGCTACCTTACGGCGATATTCCCATGCTGACTGAACACGCTTATATAAGAAGCCGTAATCAATGGGTTCATTTACGTAAGTAAGTATTCTGAGAGTTATTTGCGATTTCGGGTTGTAAAAGCCTCGCCCAAGAAATTTGTTTTTGCTGCTGTAAATGTCGACTATTTCGCCGGGAGCACATGACTCAACAGAAGCGATATCGCTCTTATAAATCCATGGATGACCGTATTCCACCCGTTTTTCCTTACCATTAACCAATATTGCTTTTGCCATAATTGCCTCCCGGTGTTTTATTCTCATTGTATCACAAATTCACCATTATTGAGCTGTACTATGCCTGCAGTCGAAGCAAGTTCATCTGAAAGTTTCAATAACGCAGTATCTTTATATTTAGCTTCCAGCATTATATCAAAATCCATATTAACTCTCGCGGCGGTTTCAAGAAAGCTAATAAATTCATTATAATCAATCAAATCAGCATGACTTCTGAAATCCTTACTGCTTCTTGGACTGGAAAAATGAACTTTGGGAGGATAATACTCCTGATCCCATGTGCTAAATATCTCAGGGAGCACTGTTCCTAGGTCATACTCCCGACAAATACAGTTGTGGTGATGTACATCAAGCACCATAGGTACTCTGAGTTTTTGGCAAAGCTCAAGTACCTCATATGTATTATAAGATTTATCGTCGTTTTCGATAATCAGTCGTTTGCGTATCCTGTCAGGCAGGCTGATAAAATTATGATAGAATCTTTTTATGGAATCCTGTTTATTACCGTATACGCCGCCGACATGCAGCACTAACTTGTATTTATTATCAAGCCCCATTGCTTCAAACAGTTGTACATGATAATCAAGATCTCTGATAGAGTCCTGAAGAACTTTATCTACAGGAGAATTTATCAAAGTATAATGATCAGGATGTGCGCTAACACGAAGTTCGTTTTCTTTTATGAATTCACCAATCTTTTGCAGGCTGTCAGAAAAATCATCAATATATCTCCACCACTGCATATCAGGGTGGGTGGCAAGTGGGATAAGTTTTGATGTCAGCCTGTAGACAGAGATATTCAATGCCTTATTGTATCTGAGAATTCTCAGTGTGTTTTGGAGGTTTTTATCTGCTGCCTTTCGCAGTTTATATAGCCTACTTTCCTCGCTCGACAACATCTTATATGTAGTGTAGGTAACAGTACCGGAAGGAGAGCAGTCCTCCAGATTCAGTGTCATTGCCACATAACCGAGTCTGAACTTCATATTTGTTTACCTCTCAATTTTATACTCAGTTTATAAGTTGTTCAAAAATGAATAACTTATCCATGGACATTATGCGAGGTTACATCGCAAAAGCCTTATATAAAAGTTGATAGCACATTTTATCAGTGGTAGAATGGTAATAGCAATAAGAATATGACAACAGGGTTATACACCCGGGTGGGTGCGAAATAGGCCCAAGACCGATTGACCTGCATCTGAAAGCCCTGAAAAGTATGGGTGCAAAGATACAGGATGCGCAAAGAGGGTTTATTTATTGCGAAGCAGATAGACTCAGGGGTTGTGATGTTCAGCTGGATTACCCAAGCGTGGGTGCCACTGAAAATATTATGCTTGCCTCTGTGTTTGCAGAGGGCGAGACGGTCATACGCAATGCCGCCAAAGAACCGGAGATCCTGGATCTTCAGAATTATCTGCAGGCTATGGGAGTTCAGGTGACCGGAGCAGGAACCAGTATAATAAGGATATGTGGTGGTGATCACAACCTTAGCAATGCAGAGCATACGATCATTACCGATCGAATTGTAACTGGTACATATATGGCTGCTGCCGGAATTACAAGCGGTGAACTCCTGCTGAGAAATGTGATTCCAGAGCACATGAGCTGCATTATTTCCCTTTTGCGTGAGTGCGGGTGCAGGATTAATATCAAGGGAAGCACAATGCAGGTGAATGGTCCGGCTAGATTGCGGGCGATTGATATTGTCAGGACACTGCCGTATCCCGGATTTCCCACTGACATGCAGGCTCAGGTTGTGGCACTGCTGACAATCGCAAGAGGTACAAGTATTATGGTCGAGACGGTATTTGAAAACAGGTATAAGCATGTCGACGAACTACTGCGCATGGGAGCCAACATCAAACTTGAAGGCCGGCTTGCTGTGATAAAAGGTGTGAAGAAGCTTGTAGGCGCCAATGTATATGCTCGTGATCTTCGGGGCGGGGCGGCTTTAGTATTGGCCGGTCTTACTGCAGAGGGAGAAACTGTAATTTCCGATATTAAGCATATTGATCGCGGATATGATAATATTGAAGAAAAGCTGAGGCGGGTCGGAGCATCGATTCATCGAACCCTTTAAATAATTAATGGGTTGAAAATGGATTCAGGGGGATTTTCATGAAGGTACGAAAGATGAAAAGTTTACAGGTGCCTCCTCATGTAATAAACAAAAAGAAAAGAAAGTGGAGAAGAGTTTTTCAGCTAATCAGATTTGTACTTGTGACAGCATTGTTTTCAATGACGATTGTTTATGCTGCTATATCTCCGTTTTTTAATATTACCGGATTCAGAGCACGGGAATCTCTCCATTACGATGAGAACGCGCTGATTACTGCTTCAGGCATAAGTCATGGAGGCAATGGATTCAGGATGCTATTCAAAGAAATGGGCAGGTTTTATTTTTTCCGGATTGGTGTTGCAGAGAGGTCGATTAAGGAGAACTGCCCTTATGTTAAAAGTGCGAAGGTAAGGTATCTCATTCCATCGACTGTATCAATCGAGGTAGAAGAGAGGGTAGCGGCGGCGGTACTTGTTATGAACGGAGCGAACCTTCTAATTGACAAGGAAGGATACTTGCTGGAACTAGTTCCTGAAATTTCAGATTTAAAGCTTCCGATTATTGTTGGGATTGAATTGAATTCGCCAAAACCGGGAAAAAAAATCGATATTCCTGATGAAACACTCTCGTCAGCATTAAAAGTGTTTGATACAATAAGAGAAGTTGATAAACTGAATGAACCCAATGAGGACAAGCTGATTGACAGTGTCGATTATGTGGATGTTGGAGATATATACAATGTCAGCTTTTCAGTACAGTCCCGAGTCATTGTCAATCTGGGGAAAATGGAGGATCTGCATTATAAGATCAATGCAGCTAAGACCATATTCTTCAGGAATATAAAAAGGACGGAAAGGGGTAAACTGGATTTTTCAATGGATACCAATCCTGTTTTTACTCCGGAAAATGGAGGGTAAGTTATAATGTTGCCAATTTTAGGGATGATTATAGGAATTCTTATCGGGGTATTTTTCATGCCCGTGAACATTCCTCAGCAGTATTCGATCTATATGGCTGTGGCAATTTTGGCAGCACTGGATTCTGTATTTGGGGGAGTCGCCTCTACGATGCAGGGCAGATTTGATATTAAGATCTTCGTATCCGGATTTTTTGGCAATGCTCTGCTTGCGGCTGTTCTTGCGTATATTGGTGATCAGCTCGGATTACAGCTTTATCTGGCAGCCATTTTTGCATTTGGCAACAGAATTTTTCTGAATTTCGCTGTTATTCGCAGATATATGTTGAATAAGTCAGTTAAAAAAGATAATATATAGTTTGTGGAGGGGTTGCTTCCGTGGGTGATTTAATTGTAAGTATTGACATCGGCACTTCCAATATATGTGTATTGATTGGAAGGGTTAATAAGTATTCTCAGCTGGAAATTGCCGGCAGGGGTATGGCGTTGTGCAACGGACTGAAGAAGGGTGTTATTGTAGATATCGACAGTACGGCTGCAAGTATTAAAAGTGCAGTGGAGGAAGCTGAATCGGCCGCCAATATGAGAGTGGGTTCTGCTTACGTCAACATTCACGGAATGCACGTAAACGTCATAAACAACAGAAGTTATATGACCATAAACGGGAGAGAGATCACACACAATGATGTGGACAATATCCTTCATGAGGTTCGAGATATTGATATTCCTGAAGACAGACAACTTATTGATGTTATTGCAAGGCAATATATCATAGATGGTTATGATGAGATCGTTGACCCGGTTGGTATGGTTGGAACCGGACTAGAAATAGACGCGGATATTATCACCGGAAAGATTACATCTGTTCAGAACATCATTAAGAGTATGGAACGATCTGGTATCAAAATAGATGGTATTGTAGCGGAAGCATTCGCTACAGGTGAAATCAGCCTCTCTCAAGATGAACGCGACATTGGTGTCGTGATGTTGGATGTGGGCGGCAGTGTAACAGATGTTTCCGTATATCAGGGTAAGAGGCTCATATTTTATGATACATTACCTGTAGGTGGCGACCATATCACCAATGATATTGCCATTGGACTTCGCATATCCAATACAGAGGCGGAAAAGATCAAAAGGCAATTCGAACTTGCATTGACATCTCTCATTAAAAACGATCAGGAAATATCTGTGCTGGATATCAATGAAAACAAGAAGAAGAACGTCAAGGTGTCAGAGGTGGTTGATATTATTGAAGCAAGGGTCTATGAAATATTCTCATTATGCAAAAACCTCCTGGACAAGGCTGGCGTGGCAGTCCCAAAAAGCGGCAGTGTTGTGATGACAGGGGCAGGTATCTCATATGTGGATGGCTGCAAACAGCTTGCTAATGAGGTGTTTGAATTACCGGTCAGAGTAGTTCAGGCAGGCCAGCTTCAGGGTGTATCAAAACCCGAGTTCATCGCTTCGGCCGGTATGCTCAGGTATGTGGCTAACCTCAAAAAAGGAGGCAGTCATGCAAGTGAGATTAAGCTGAAAAAGAGTTCAAATAAACAGCCTAAGGAATCATTTTTCAGTAAAATCGGTCGATTTTTCATGAAATTGTTTTGATTTACTATTATGAGTTAATGTACATTTTTTGTTAAAACTTATCTTGCTTTAATGTATGGAATACGATATTATTTAAGTAATGCCAAACCAATGACAAAGGGGGATTCAATTTGCTGGAGTTTGATATTGATATGGAACAATTTGCCCAGATTAAGGTCATAGGTGTCGGTGGTGGTGGTAATAATGCCGTCAATAGGATGATATCCGCAGGTCTTCGCGGTGTAGAATTCATAGCGATAAATACTGACAAACAAGCTCTTTTCCTTTCAAAAGCAAACACTAAGATCCAAATAGGAGACAAGCTTACAAAAGGTCTCGGCGCCGGAGCAAATCCGGAAATCGGTGAACGTGCTGCCAATGAAAGCAAGGATGAGATAGCACAGGCTGTCAAAGGCGCAGACATGGTATTTGTAACTGCAGGAATGGGCGGAGGTACCGGAACCGGTGCAACTCCCATCGTTGCCCAGATTGCAAGAGAGATGGGTATTCTGACAGTTGGTGTTGTGACAAAGCCGTTTATGTTTGAAGGTCGCAAGAGAATGCAATTCGCGGAACAGGGTATTGAGAACCTCAAAGGCGTTGTCGATACACTGGTGACTATCCCCAACGACAGACTATTACAGGTAGCTGAAAAGAAAACTTCTATTATAGATGCATTCAGGATGGCGGATGATGTTCTCCGTCAGGGCGTACAAGGTATTTCCGACCTGATTGCAGTGCCTGGCTTGATCAATCTTGATTTTGCAGATGTAAAGACTATTATGTACAATACAGGTTTAGCTCATATGGGTATTGGAAGAGCTTCAGGAGATGGCAGAGCAGAAGAGGCCGCCAGACAGGCAATACAGTCGCCACTTCTTGAGACTTCTATCGAAGGCGCACGAGGTGTACTTCTCAATATTACCGGCGGTGCCGATCTTGGCTTATTTGAAGTAAATCTGGCCGCAGAGCTGGTTCAGAAATCTGCAGATCCCGATGCAAACATTATTGTTGGGGCTGTTATCGATGAGAACCTCAAGGATGAGATGCTAATCACAGTGATTGCGACCGGTTTCGAGAAGGGTCCTGTTATCAGAAAAATCGAAAAAATAGTTGAGAAAGCACAGCTGAAGCCAGATGCTCCTGTAGTTAAACGTCATACTGGTGGCGAGGTCTCCGATGATGAACTGGAGATTCCAACATTTTTAAGAAAAAATAGATTTAAATAGGTTTTAGTTCGTTTAGTAGCCCGGAAGCAAATGCTTCCGGGCTTTTTTGTCACAGCCATTTGCGGAGCAAATCCGGCTAAAATCCCAGGGGTTCGACGCCCGTGGGATTTTGTCGCCTAATTTCTATATTTCTACAGTACAAAGTGACATAAAAATCATCAGTGATGAAATATAATCAGTACATGGTAACAGGCCTCATTTATGAAGCAATTGTTATCATAAAAGGTCAGGCATATGAATATATGTAAAATAGGGGAAGTCTGGCTTCAACACGGTGTGAGGTAAAACGGTGGAAATTTATCTTGATATTGTCGTTATGGAGAATATTGTAATTAACTATCTTATTCTTTTGGTTACAGCAAAGTTTTCCAAGATCAGATCGAGCAATCTGCGACTTCTACTAGGCGCTGTACTGGGAGCAGCCTATCTGGTCATTATGATTCTACTGCCAGATATGAAAGTCTATACAACTGTACTTTCGAAATTTTTGCTGTCTGTTGCAATGGTTGCGGTGACATTTCATTTTTCAAAGCTGACTCTCTTTTTCAAAACACTAGCTATGTTTTATGCTGCAACCTTCCTCTTTGCAGGAGCAGGGTTTGCGTTGATGTTTTTTAACAGGGAATGGGGCATTATGAAAAATGGTGTGTTGATGACACCTATGGCTCTTTTGAACACAAAATGGTCCGAACTGCTGATGGCCTTTGTTGTGACATTAATAATTCTCAGGATTGTCTGGGATGTAATACAAAAGAAATTCCTGCGAGAAAAGCTGTTAGTTCAGATGATCATATCCTTTGATGAAAAGTCAATACAGCTTTTTGCCCTTGTAGATACAGGAAATTCTCTTCATGATCCTTTGACAAATATGCCGGTAGTAGTTGTGGAGTATTCTGCTGTTAAAGAGCTGCTTCCAATGGATATAAGGGATATTTTCGAAAAAAACTCCGATAATGATCTGAATATGATTACAACTACCATTTCATGCTCTGACTGGTTTTCCAGGTTCAGGTTAATCCCGTTTACATCCCTGGGTAAGGAAAATGGCATGTTGATCGGTTTTCGTCCTGACTATATCGAAATAGGAACAGAGGATGAGAGAAAGGGTGTTAAGGAAGTAATTGTGGGCATCTATAACAGGGCATTATCCCGAAATGAACAGTACAAAGCTCTGATGAATCCGGAACTTATGTAAGACAATATAAAAGTAAAACAACGAAGGGAGATCCTATATGGGCATTCTAAAAAGAATTGTAGTCATTTTCAAAATCAAAGCGATACAGTTTTGGGAAAGAATCAAGGGTAAGGGCTGGTATCCCATACACTATATCGGAGGAAGCGAGGCTCTTCCACCACCGCTAAGCGTGGATGAGGAGGCTTATTTGCTTTGCAGGTTGGAGCAGCAGGATTACGGAGTGAAAAGTATCCTGATTGAGCGGAATCTCAGATTGGTGGTTTATATAGCCAGGAAATTTGAGAATACAGGAGTCGGAGTTGAGGATCTTGTTTCCATAGGAACTATCGGTCTGATCAAAGCAATTAATACCTTTAATCCGTCAAAGAATATTAAATTAGCAACCTATGCATCAAGATGCATTGAGAATGAAATATTAATGTATCTGCGCAGGAATAATAAGATTAAGACGGAAATATCCATCGATGAACCACTGAATGTTGACTGGGATGGAAATGAATTATTACTTTCCGACATACTTGGGACGGAAAATGATGTAACTTACCGAAGCCTGGAGGATGAAGTGGATAGGGAACTGCTGAACACGGCAATGAAGAAACTATCCATCAGAGAAAAGAAAATAATGGAGTTGCGATTCGGCCTTTCTAATGGAATCGAAAAGACACAGAAGGAAGTAGCTGATATGCTTGGTATTTCACAATCATATATTTCCCGGTTGGAGAAGAGGATCATCAGCCGTCTTAAGAAGGAAATCAACAGAATGGTGTGAAAGTGCAAAGTCGTGAAAAACGCTGTTGTCAAGGCCTTTCATAAATATTTTTTGAATTATAAAGCCGTATAAAATAGACCTCTGAGGCAATAATGATAGTATCTTAATTATGCGCCGGGAGGTTATGATATGCTGATCAACAAAGTGGAAATATGCGGAGTAAACACTTCCAAGCTGCCGGTTTTGTCAAACGAGCAAAAGAAGGTTTTATTCGAAAGAATGCATAAAGGAGACGCTTCCGCACGCGAGGAGTTTATCAATGGAAATCTGAGACTTGTTCTAAGTGTAATTCAGCGATTCAACAACAGAGGAGAATATGTAGATGATCTCTTTCAGGTTGGTTGTATCGGATTAATTAAGGCTATTGACAATTTTGATGTGAGACATAATGTGAAATTCTCAACTTATGCTGTGCCTATGATAATCGGCGAAATTCGCCGATACCTCAGGGACAATAATTCCATTCGAGTCAGCCGCTCACTGAGGGACATTGCATATAAAGCACTACAGGCCAAAGAACGGTTGACAGGGAAAAACTCCAAGGAGCCTACAATTTCTGAGATCGCCAATGAATTGCAGCTTCCGAAGGAGGATGTAGTTTTTGCACTGGATGCCATACAGGATCCAATCTCACTTTTCGAATCGGTATATCATGACGGTGGAGACGCAATATATGTCATGGATCAGGTGCGTGATGAGAAGAATATTGATGATAACTGGCTTGAAGGTATATCACTTAAGGAAGCGCTGCGAAAGCTCAATGACAGGGAAAAACTAATCCTGAATCTACGTTTCTTCGAAGGAAGGACCCAGATGGAGGTAGCGGAAGAAATCGGTATTTCTCAGGCACAGGTGTCACGGTTGGAAAAAACAGCATTACTTCATATGAAAAAATACATCTGATAAGAATGATCTCTGCGATATTAAGTTGTTTTCAAACATATATTAGTATCAGGCAGATAGCGGGCAGATACTTACCGCATGTTTAAGGTAGTTGGTGGGGTTGAATGAACCGATCTTCTGATTTCAGACAAAAAGAAGTGATTAATATCTCCGACGGAAGAAGGCTTGGGTTTGTTTCGGATGTTGAAATTGACCTGGAAGCAGGAAAAATAGAAGCTGTAATACTCCCGGGAGTTGGCAGACTTTTTGGACTACTGGGAAAGGAGAGCGAATTTGTCATACCATGGGAAAAAATTGTTAAAATAGGTGAGGATATTATATTGGTAGATCTGGATGACCGATTCATCAGGAAATATTTCGATTAATGCATTCCATTCAATTGCCGATACAACTATAGAGTCATACGAACGATAAAACATGACCGATATATTTTTTCGGCTGGAGGGAAGCATATGAAATGTCCTTATTGCGGTTTTGTCGAAGATAAGGTTATCGATTCAAGGCCTACAGATGAGAATACTGCAATCAGAAGGCGCAGAGAATGCCTGCAGTGTTTGAAGCGTTTTACTACATATGAAAAGGTTGAGGGCGTTCCATTGATGGTGATAAAGAAGGATAAAACCCGTCAGGCCTTTGATCGTGAAAAGCTCCTGAATGGCCTTCTGAGAGCATGTGAGAAACGCCCGGTTTCTATTGAACAGCTTGAGAAGCTTGTGGATGAGATAGAGGTCCAGATTCTTAATACTCTTAAGAGAGAAATCACAACTCAGGAGATCGGTGAAATGGTCATGCTGCAGTTGAAAGAGCTTGATGAAGTTGCCTATGTAAGATTTGCTTCAGTCTATCGGCAATTCAGAGATATCAACACCTTCATGGATGAGCTCCATAAATTATTAAAGGATAAATAAGGACTAGCTGTATTATAAAGAGCTATTGTACAATAGCTCTTTTAAATGCAGTTATAATAGAAAAATATTTTGGGTATGTACAAAGCCGGTCATTTATAGTAGTATTATGTTGGAAATAAATAGAAAAACATGCAACATATGCTATGTACTCCGGGATTATTGCGGTGGAGTAGCTGAAAATGGAAGGTTGGGGTGTATGTACTCTAAAATTATCAGCTGTGGCCTTTTAGGATTAGAAGGCTTCGTTGTCGAGGTAGAAACTGATATCAGTAATGGAATACCTTCTTTTGACATCGTGGGATTAGGGGATGCTGCAATCCGCGAATCACGTGAGCGTGTGCGATCGGCCGTCAAAAACAGCGAATTTGAATTTCCCATCCGTAGAATTACAATGAATTTAGCACCAGCCAACCTGAAGAAGGAAGGCTCTTCCTTTGATTTGCCAATTGCACTTGGTGTTCTTGCATCTATGGGTGTTATAGATCATACAATTGCCGGTTGCTCCTTGTTTATAGGAGAAATGTCACTGGATGGCGAAATCAAACCAGTCCGAGGTATATTGCCAATTGCTGTATGTG
>JAEYRF010000105.1 GCA_023409615.1 Bacillota bacterium
GTTCGTGAAGTATTAGAATCATTGGAGCCGGTTGCCGTAAAACATCCGGAATGGGTAAAAGCAGGTATATTTGACAGAATTGTTGAACCCGAAAGGCAAATCATATTCAGAGTGCCTTGGGTCGATGATGGTGGCAAAGTACAGGTAAACAGAGGCTTCAGAATACAGTTCAACAGTGCGATAGGTCCCTACAAGGGCGGTATCAGACTACATCCTTCTGTTTACTCCGGTATCATCAAATTCCTTGGGTTTGAACAAATCTTTAAGAATTCCCTTACAGGTCTGCCAATGGGTGGGGCAAAGGGCGGCAGTGATTTTGATCCCAAGGGTAAATCCGACGGTGAAGTGATGAGATTCTGTCAGAGCTTCATGTTCGAGCTTGCAAGACATATTGGTCCGGATACTGATGTACCAGCAGGGGATATCGGTACGGGCGGACGTGAAATAGGCTATATGTATGGAATGTATAAGAAGATGAGAAATGAATTCACCGGCGTTTTGACAGGCAAGGGGTTGGCTTGGGGTGGAAGTCTTGCCAGGACCGAAGCTACCGGTTATGGACTGTGTTACTTTATGGAAGAGGCTATGAAGTCAATCAAAGGTAAGTCCTTCAATGGTACTACTGTAGTCATCTCCGGCTCCGGAAACGTTGCAATATATGCCACTGAGAAAGTACACCAGCTCGGTGGTAAGGTAGTTGCGCTCAGCGACTCCAATGGCTACATCTATGATGCGGAAGGAATTGATATTGAGGCAATCAAGCAAATAAAGGAAGTAGAGAGAAAGAGAATCAGCGAGTATGTCAAGCTGCATCCAAAGTCTGTCTATACAGAAGGCTGTTCCGGCATCTGGAGCATCAAATGTGATATAGCTCTTCCCTGTGCCACACAGAACGAGCTCGATGGACACTCCGCAGAGCTTCTTGTCAAAAATGGATGCTTCGCAGTTGGAGAGGGTGCAAACATGCCATCCACACCTGAAGCCGTTGAAGTGTTCCTGAAGAACAATATTGTGTTTGGACCTGCAAAAGCTGCCAATGCAGGCGGCGTGGCAACCTCGGGCCTTGAAATGAGCCAGAACAGTATGAGGTACTCCTGGACCTTCGACGAAGTTGATGCGAAATTGAAAGAGATCATGATCAATATATTTAAGAGCGCAAGTGCTGCTGCAAAATCCTATGGATTCGGCGACAACCTCGTAGCAGGCGCTAATATTGCAGGTTTCGAAAAGGTAGCCAATGCAATGTATGCACAGGGGATTACTTATTAAAAGCTCATCCAGGTTTCAGACATCAAACCAAAGTAATATCTAGCTAATTTAAAGCCCTGCCGAAGCAAATCCGGCAGGGCTTTGATATTATTTTTTCAGTGCTTCATGAACCTTTGGCATCCATTCACTTATGAATATCTTCTGAGGACATTTTTCTTCACACACTTTGCACTGTATGCAACTGCTGGCACGGTTATCTTCATCCATAAAATTATTATAGGTTCTTTGAGAACCTTCAAGATTTTCATGGATAACATTGTCGTTATACAACGCAAAGTTCCTTGGTATATCAACATTGTTCGGACATGGCATACAGTAGCTGCAAGCTGTACAGGGTATTACGGTCCTTTCGGCATATCTTCTTCGTACCCGCTCAATGATTTCGTGATCACTTGTACTTTGTATACCGATTCCGGAGTGCTCTGCCGAAGCTATGTTTTCCTCTACCTGCTGCATGCTGCTCATACCACTGAGCACTAAAGATACTTCCGGCTGGTCCCACAGCCATTCCAGTGCCCAACCGGATGGTGACAAGTCTCTACCGCTTCCTTCAAGGATTGCCTTTACATCCATCGGCGGGTTGGCAAGCTTTCCACCAAGTAACGGCTCCATGACAACTACTCCAATGCCCTTGGATGCAGCATATTTTAGCCCTTTTACACCTGCCTGGTTCTCAATATCTAAATAATTATATTGTATCTGGCAGAATTCCCACTTATCATATCCATCAATGATTTCTGTAAAAGCGTCTGCATCATCATGGAATGAAAATCCAATATGCCCGATTTTACCGTCTTTCTTTGCCCTCTCCATTTGCCGAAGCACATCATACCTAATAATAGTGTCTCTCCATCTGTCACGGCCAATGGCGTGGAGCAGATAAAAATCAATATGATCCGTCCCAAGTTTTTTCAACTGCTCATCCAGTAGTTTGTCGAAATCCTCCGGTTTTTTGATGAGCCATACCGGTGATTTTGTGGCAAGCATGACCTTGTCTCTGTAACCATCCTTCAATGCCCTGCCGGTAATGATCTCACTATTGCCCTCATGATATCCATATGCCGTATCAACATAATTGACACCTTGATCTATAGCATATCGGACCATTCTTATTGCTTCTTTTTCATCGACCTCATTGTTTACTATATTACCAGACGACACATCTTCCTTCACAGGAAAACGCATTGCTCCAAAACCCAGTGCAGATACACTAACATCAAGCTTGCCAAATTTTCTGTACTTCATGCTTGCTCCTCCTATATTTGAAATTGAATATCATTATTGTATATGCTAATAAACATTATACCCTTCAAACCAGATAAAGTGCAAGCCGGTACAGCGCAATGGCAGTCAATTAATATCGGCCTTTTTCAGTAATATCCTTCTGGTCCGCAGCAACCGCCACAAATTTTTAAAGGAATCTGACTATACTGGCTACAAATATAAAAGCCTGTAAACTTGATGTCTACAGGCTTTTACTATTTTATTTGGCGCGCCCAGCAGAGATCGAATCCACAACCTTCTGGTCCGTAGTTATGTTTTTTGCATTTGTTCTTATAGTAAATATCGCTGTAATGCTTGGTATTGTAGCATCTTATGAGTGTTAACATAATGTCTTATGAGTCATTGTGAGTTCATTTTGGACATTAATTGTCCCCAATACTGTCCCCACTAATTTTTGCCATTTTTATTGGATTATATTTTCTTTACAAAATCACCCTTCATACATTAAAATTCAATCCTCTTAAAATAATTTTCCATTTTCATTGGGTCATTCATTCCTATATTCTTTTCATATTATAAGCACACATTTAAATAACATTTCTTCCATTCACCTTATGGTAATTACAGTGCCTCCATCAGGCAGTTATCGATATTGTGAGAGTAAATCATTATCTCTTCACCTTCCCGTTTGACCGATGCACTGTAGCTTAATGAGTACTTCTTCTGCCTATATTGATTATAAAGATTGGTAATAAAGTTGTTCCCATCATATGTTATGATCCAAGGAACCTGTACATCTTTACTTATCAAAGCCATTAACTTCTCATGGTCATTAGCTATGTAAAAGTTGGTATATAATTTGTGACCATTTTCGTAGTACGGAGGATCGAAAAAGATGAAGGCTTGTCTTCCTTCATATCTTGAGATTTCTTCTATAATTAATTCCTCGGCGGATAAGTTTAGGAGTCTGATTCTATCTTTAACTACTGACACATCTTGTATCCTTTTGATTAGCTCAGCCTTATTAAATCTGCAATCCATCTTGTAGTCACTATCTTGATTCCATCCTCCAATCATTCCAGCTTTAATTATGCCCGACCTATTTGTTCTATTCAAAAAGAAGGTTGAAAACCCCAAGTCAAATATTAAAGCCTCCTCTTTATTGTTTTGTATTTCCTTCTGCCTTTTCCATTCATCAATCGTTACTTGAGTATTTAAAATCTTAGTACAAAATTCTTCTGTTCTATACAAAATAGAATACCATACTGCATAAATCGATCTGTCTATGTCATTAATGATGATATCTGAAACGTATCCATTTAGCAAAAGTGCCAATGCTACGCCTGCCCCTCCTGCATAAGGCTCTATATATGTACATCCTTTTAGTTTATTTACATTGATAATTTTTGCAACATATTTTCCTATTTTCGCCTTACCACCAGGGTATCTCAGCGGCGATCTTCTTGCCCAATTCATACTCTCACCCCTAAGCTAACTATTCCTCACGTTCCTAACTGCATGGGACTTAAATAAAAGGGATAAACAAGCGTTTAGCAACATCGTTATATGAATCAACAAAGTCTCCCATAAATTTGTCTACTAATTCAGTATTGTCTTTTGCCCAATAATCATAGAGACCAATGGATTCAAAATAAGTCAAATGTTGATTAAACCATGTCTTGTAACGTTCTCTTTCTTTCCCAGAATATTTATCGCTCATTGGGCCATTTTCTTTGAAGTAATCCCAAGTAAAGCCAATTGAAAATCCTGACCCCCAAAAACTATGAGTGTTTGATAAGCCTACAATGTAGTCATAGAAAACTTGTTCTGGACGTTTTCCACCTGGCAGAGCAACCACATTTTTCAGCCTATTCTTGCCAATAGTGGTCGCTTCTTGGATCTTATTCGAATCAACATCGCCATCAACAACAATTAGGACCTTGGAGAAATATTCAATATCAGCTTTTATCAATTTAAGAAGATCTGTGCACCCCATTTCCACACCTAATATGTTTACACGAGATAACAAGCCTCCAAGCATCTTCTTTAAAAGCCACCTTGCTTCATCGTCTTCACTATATATTTTAACTCGGGCTGTGTTCTGCACATTGGATTGAACCATTAAATCATTCTCAATCATAGGATATCGTGGATTCCTTAAAAGCTGTAGAGCCCTATTGGCATTTGTTAAGTATATGAGCTCAACTTCATTATATGCATCATCGTCATTTTTATTATACATAGTCTTTCCAGATACATACCGAAGCATACTAGTGCTGTGAGTTGTAAATACAACCTGTAAATTTAACTTCCTGCTTTCACCTATCAGTAGATCCACAAGCCTATTTTGTGCGGAAGGATGAATTGTTGCATCAACCTCATCAATTAAAAGCATGCCACCTGTGTATTTTTCTTTTTGCTCATCTTTTAATTTTTTAAATGACAAGATAGCACATAATATCTGCCCGATATTGTCTTGTCCGGCGGAGTTGACAAGGAAATCATAGTTGGCAGTAGATACACCAATACCTTTCTTCCGATCCGTTTCACCGATGTTAATTGAGTTAATATCTGTAAGCTCATCATGCATTGATAATATGTTCTTATAGTTTTCAACAAACCATACTTTGTATTCTCCAACAATATTGAGCTTTGTAGAATTGATTCCATCCATCTTGGACTCCCCGATTGGGAATAACCGTGAAAGCCCTAAATATAACATTGGCCATTGTATTTTTCCAGATGTATTTATACTCTCATCTTTTCTATATGGAATGATTCTAAACCTTGTTCGTTCATCTTGCCAACTAATTCTGAAATCCCTGTAATCTACAGCTAATTCATAATTATTATAATCACAAAAATTTATACGGTATTTATTTGATCCTGTAACATCATAGACAGGTGACCCTTTAAAAGCCTCGCCAAATTCAGTTCTGAACTGTTTGTGGATTAAAGGCACACCATCTTTAATCTTTAGTTCACACGAGTTACCTAGCATCCCAAGCAATGTTGATTTACCTGTAGCATTGCGTCCAGATATTACAGTAAGGTATTTACCTATATTGAACTTAACATTTCTAAATAGTCTAAAGTCATTTATACTGATGCTTTGAATCATATTATGCCCCCACAAAAAGCTTATAAAAGTGAGTCACAAAGAATGTCTTTTGCATTCTCGTACAGTGTATAGGAAATCAACAGTACATCACAAAATTCTCGATGCAAAATTTTACTACATTATACCAAAATTTGCAGCTGGTGTATAGATGAATGTATTCATACTCTGATAGCATAGAATGCAGACGCAGTAAAAATGTATTCCCTTCCATAATAAAGATCATCCTACAATGTCATAAAATTAACTATCTTATACTATTTTATCCGTTTAATCTGTGTATGTCGTTTCTTTTTTTCTAATTCCTTCATATTTGCATCAAGTTGCGGATTAACAAATTTACGGCGTCTTTCTTCAAGAAAACGCTCCAGTTCCTCTGGCGACATATCCTTTATTGCATCTTCAACAGTAATAGCATTGATGCCTTGATTCCTGAGATTTTCGATTTCCTCTTTCATCTGTTCAGTAGATTCCAGTTCCATTGCCGTAAGTATAGCACTTACAGCCTCATCATGTGTATCATGCTCGGATAGTATTATGATTGCCTGGTATTTACCGCTATTTTTTTTATTACTGTATATTGATGGGTCATTTCATCACACCCATGCTATTATTCTGTCAATCCTTCATCATTCTACCGGCTACATCCCATGCTGTTATCATACCTAACAGCTTTTCTGAGGGTTTGCCATTTTCCGTTATGAGTACAACAGCTAACCTCTTTGCCTTTGATAGATAAACTCGAAATAGTTGATCAACTTCATATATACACTTATTTTTTGAGATAAATTGAAAATATTCACTATCATGTTTATCTATTGGAATATGATCTTTAAACTCGCTTATGTACGAATTTGAATCTAATATTACACCTTCATTTTTTGATAAATATGAAAACACAGTGTTCTCACTAAAAACGCCAATAAATTCTTCATTTTCAAAAACAGGAACATGGGTAAAACATTTAGTATTCATTATTCTCATAATATTTAAGGCATTATCATTTATATTGGCTTTAAAGATATTATCTGCTTGAATTGCTATGGACAAAGCTTTTGGAGGGTTCTTAATGGAATCAAGTATTTTTTGATAATCTTCGACAATTATATAGTGAGGCTCTGCAATTGGATCAGCATTTTTTATGGGATTATGGACAATTGCATTCCTCAACTTTGCATATTGTTTTAGCTTCCCCTTATGATGGGTTATCATATAATCTTTACCGGTTAAGTTGTCAATTAATAATGAATGACCGACATCATCACCCTTATTAAGCTTTTTCCTCATATATTGGTCAATTTCATTATAGGTATTCAGAAATCTTATCGATAAAGGCTCTTCTTTATCCATACAAATGGCTCCTTATATTATGCGGCTTGAAAATAATCTATCAAAGCAAATATATATGCTGTGTTTCGAGATAGCTGTCTTACTTCATCTCTTACACCTACTTCTCCAGATGACCATCTGGAATAATATGAACGAACAGTATTAAAGTCTGCGTATGTGATTATTCTTGGTGTTGTCAGACGTGAACTTGGTCTCATTTGTTTGGCATTATTAACATAGATATTATCACCGTCAGTCTTTGCAAAAAACCACACTGGCTCTCTTCTAGTTTTGGGTACTGTTTTGAAATCGCCAGGGGTAGCAGATAATTCTGTAATTATCTTTTGCCAAGCTTCCCTTTCAGTCATATTAATATGCCCCCTTTATTTGCTCTTCCTCTGCGACCATCCGATATCCGAAACCTTCATCCTGCTTATAAGGAAATTCTACTTCATTGCCACACATCAATTCAGCCTGCTCCATCACAGTTTTAACAGCCTGTTCCTGTTTGTCCGGTGGATAGCCATACTTTTTCAGTAAATGCTTTATTGTAATTCTCATCCTCGCCCTGACGCTCTCCCGGAGGTTCCAATCAACTCCTACAGAGTTCTTTATGGTTCTTGTTAGATCGCGTGCAATCTTCTTCAGTATTTCGTCTCCCATGATTACAACGGCTGCATCGTTTACACCGAGTGCGTCGTAGAAAGCGAGCTCATCGTCATTTAGGCCAAGATCCTCACCACGCTTGTTTCGCTCGTTCATTTCCTTTGCAAGATCAATGAGTTCCTGGATGACTAAGGATGTCTCAACAACTCTGTTATTATATTTGTTTATCGACCCCTTGAGCTTTTCTGAGAATGCCTTAGACTGTGTTAGGTTCTTCTTCATGAACAGTCTTACCTTGTTTTCAAGAAGCCGCTTCAGTAGCTCCACCGCAAGATTCTTATGCTTTAAACCTCTGACCTCCTCGAGAAATTCATCAGATAATATGGCGATGTCAGGTTTGTTTAGTCCTGCGGCTTCAAACACATCAACCATGTCCTCAGTGATAATGGATTTGGATATAAGCTGCTGGAGTTCGTAATCTATCTGTTTCTTTGTTTTCTTCGCTTTACCTTCAGGTATGATTTTAACGAGACCAGCTTTGACTGCTTTGAAGAATGCTATCTCAGTATTGAGTTTTTCAGCCACTGGTGTCGTTGAGCACAAGGCGTACGCTTTGGAAAGTTCAGCGACCAACAGCAGATACTCCTTCTTACGATCGTCACCAAGGCCTAAAATATAGTCCATGGTCTCGATGATAGCTTTCATCTTATTCTTTGCGCTATCAAATTTATATTGTGAATAGTCGTGGCCATGGAGAAGGTCCTGTATTAATTCATATTTCTCAAGCATGATGTCAACAGCTTGAGAAGTATCTATTCCTGTTGTCTTACGGTCACCGGGTGAATATTGCGCCAGTGCTTCCTTCAAGTTTTCAGCTATGCCTATGTAGTCAACGATAAGGCCTCCGGGTTTGTCCCGAAATACACGGTTGACCCGAGCAATTGCCTGCATTAGGTTATGACCACTCATTGGCTTGTCAACATACATGGTTGTAAGGCAGGGTACATCAAAACCTGTTAGCCACATGTCACGTACGATTACTATCTTGAAAGGATCATCAACCTTTTTAAACCTGGTTGCCAGATCCTTCCTCTGTTGCTTAGTATAGATGAACTTTTGCCATTCCGGTGGATCAGAAGGTGAGCCGGTCATTACTATCTTGATAGCTCCCTTGTCTAGATCATCGCTATGCCACTCAGATTTCAGTGCGACTATTTCCTGATAGAGATTAACTGCAATCCTTCTGGACATGGCGACAATAATTGCCTTGCCGATCATAGCTTTCTGCTTATTTTCGAAATGCTCCACAAGATCAGCCGCTATCATCTTGATACGTCTATCAGTGCCAACTATTGCCTCAAGTCTGGACCATTTGCTCTTATTGGAGTCCCTTTCATTATCTTCCTGGTTTTCAGTGATCTCTTCGAATCCTTCATCAAGCTTGGGAATTTCATTCTCAGGCAGTTCTAACTTTGCAATTCTGCTTTCGTAATAAATCTTAACGGTAGTGCCATCTGCTACAGCTCTGCTCATATCATATATATCTATATAGTCTCCAAACACTGCCGGTGTATTTTTGTCGGTATTCTCTACAGGAGTGCCTGTGAAGGCAATGAATGAAGCATTGGGCAGTGCATCTCTCATATACTTAGCAAAGCCAAACTTCATTTCCGCTTCATTATTATGGGTATCCAGCTTCCCGCTGAATCCATACTGTGTACGGTGAGCTTCATCTGCAATGACGATAATGTTCGTACGGTCATTGATAATCGAGTCTTCGTCACCATCCTCACCTGGTGTGAATTTCTGTATTGTAGTGAAGACTATTCCTCCTGCTCCGACTGAAAGAAGCTCTCTCAAGTTCTTCCTGTCCGTAGCCTGCTTTGGTATCTGGCGGAGACAGCCGATTGATTTGCTGAAGGTACCAAAAAGCTGGTCATCGAGGTCATTTCTATCCGTGAGGACTACTATAGTTGGATTGTTCATCTGCTGAACAAGTTTCCCGGCATAGAAGACCATGCTCAACGATTTCCCTGAACCCTGTGTATGCCAGATGACACCGATTTTCCTATCACCGGAGGCATCTGTGGCCTCTTTAGTACTAATGATGGCCTTGTTCACAGCGTGATACTGGTGATACCCGGCAAGGATTTTAGACGTTTCCTTATCATCTGCCTGGAATACAATGAAGTACCTTATAATATCAAGGAAACGCTGTTGCTCGAACATTCCCTTAATGAGAACCTCAAGCTGCATGATATTGGCAGGAGCAAGTCTTTCTCCATCAATTGTCCTCCACATAGTGAACCAGTCTTCATTGGAGGTAATCGTACCCACCCTGGCATTAATGCCGTCGCTGGATACCAGGAAAGCGTTGTAGACAAAGAGAGAAGGAATCACTTTTTTATATGTCTGGAGCTGATTATATGCTTCTGTTATTCCTACCTTTTCATCAGCCGAATTCTTCAGTTCAATGACAACAAGAGGAAGGCCATTAACAAATACCACAATGTCTGCTCGCTTGTTTATGTTGTTTTCAATTACGGTAAACTGGTTCACTGCCACCCAGTCATTGTTCTCAGGGTTATAGAAGTCGAATACCCAAACCTTGTCATTCTTTATAGTTCCATCAGGTCGTGGATATTCAATATCTACGCCGTCAGTGATCATCTTGTGAAATTCTTTATTATTAAGGATGAGGCTTGCATGTTTCTGTATGATAATCTTGCGGAATGCGTCATCGATGGCATCTGCAGGTATCTCTGGATTTATTATTTGTAGTGAACTCTTTAGTCTGTCCTCAAGAACAACCTGGGCATAGTTTCTCCGTTCCGGATATTCACCATCCGGAGCAATGGTAAGACCGTTAATTTTATTGTAACCAAGTTCTTCAAGCCATTCCAAGGAAGCCAGTTCCAAGTCATTCTCTGAGAAAGCAGGCATTTCAGCTCACCTCATTTTCAATAGGTACTCGGATTTCGCCGGACATCAGTTTGGGTAATAATTTGTTTCGAATGGCTGATAATGTTATATTTTCTTTAGAATTCGCTTTCATTTTATTAAACAGTGAAGCTATAACTTCATCATATTGTCTAAATATTATTTCGGATGATATAACAACTGGAATCTTGTTTAAGACATCAGTTGTCATACTTGGAACCGCAGATCCTACATTCATTGAGATAAGATCTTTTGACTTCATAAAGAAATATATAAACTTTGCTATATATTTGTATTTCATTTCTGTGTAAAACATAGTGTCTACTGACCAAAAAGGTTCTTCTACAAATATTACATTGTTAAGTGTTCCTTTTCGAGGGATTAGAACGGACTCTAATGAATAGAGCGAAGAATTCACATATCGCATAACACCGCCAGAACCATAAACCGGAATATTGCCGTCTTCTAATTTCTTATGATCTTTACCATATTTTATAGAAATTAATTCAGATAACCTACCAACTCGCCAACCTTTCGGTATCAACCCCATTTCACTGTCTACCATGTCTCCACCAGAAGACTTGTATGGCTGGCCGTTTCCATCGGGGAATTCGAAGTCTATGAACCAGTGTTTGAATATAGCCTGCGCCATTTCTTCAAGGGTTTTGTTAATTTGGTTATTTAGAAGTATTAATTTGTCTAAATTATAAAGCGTAAATGATATCCAATTTTGGGCTAGGATAATTGGAATTGGTACAATAATATCACTTAGAATCTTTGTGTTAAGTGAAGGCATTGTAGCTCCAACAGCAATATTCCTTATGTATTCTTTAAATTCTTCAAGTCCGAAGTAATATGAAAGATATAGTGGGTTCAGTTTTATATCAGTAACTCTGACTCTTAAACATCTCCCAGAAAATAACCAACCTTCCTCTTCATCCCTTACATATGCTCTTCGATCAACAGAGCCAACCCTGCTAAATACTATATCACCTCGTTTGAGCAAAAATTTACTTAGTCTTTTCGTGTCTGAGTCATTAACCTGTGGAATATTCGAATGGATTATAAAGTTTTCCCCAAGGTGCTCTACAGTAATGATTGGAGTCCCTATATCAACATAGTCTCCTTTATGAAGCTGACTTCCAAAAGGTCCTGTTTGAATTTCTGCTATGTCGCCAAGTTTCATTTGCTCAAAATTCATACCCAATGCCTCCCAGGTTCTTACGGATTTCTTCCTCGAGGTGGTGGGACTTGGCAAACATTTCAGCAAGGTCAGCAGTAAGCCTGTTCATCTTCTCATCAAATGGCTCGGCATCTTCCTCAACATCCTCAATGCCCACATAGCGGCCAGGGGTCAAGATATATTCATGCTCACGGACATCTTCAACCTTTGCAGCCTTACAGAATCCTTTGATATCCTGATATTCTCCGGTACCTTTTTCACCACGCCATGCATGGTATACATCGGTGGCCATCTTTATATCTTCATCAGAGAATTCCTTGTGAGTGCGGTCTGCCATATATCCAATCTTCCTGGCATCAATGAAGAGGATTTCACCTCGTCTATCTCGGAAACCCTGTGCTGCCTTATTTTTAGTGATGAACCATAGACATACAGGTATCTGAGTAGAATAAAAAAGCTGTCCTTGCAGGGTAATTATACAATCAACCCGATCCTTCTCTACAAGTTTCTTTCTGATCTCAGCTTCGCTTGTTGTATTGGTAGACATGGATCCATTGGCAAGGACAAATCCTGCTATTCCACTTGGAGCAAGATGCCAGAGCATATGCAGTATCCATGCATAGTTTGCATTACCCGCAGGGGGAGTACTGTAGCCTTCCCAGCGTGGGTCATCAATCAGACGGTTTCCACCCCAGTCGCTAATATTGAATGGTGGATTGGCTAGGATATAGTCTGCCTTCAGACTTTTATGGAGGTCATTGTGAAAGGAATCTGCGTGATTCTCACCAATATTACCATCAATACCACGTATAGCAAGGTTCATCTTACAAAGACGCCAGGTGGTGGGGTTGGATTCCTGGCCAAATACATGTATGTCACCCAAAGTACCTTGATGAGCTTCAATGAATTTCTCGCTCTGTACAAACATACCCCCGGATCCGCAGCATGGGTCATATATTCTTCCCCGATATGGTTCGATCATTTCAACCAAAAGACGGACGATGGAGCGGGGAGTATAAAATTCACCACCGTTCTTGCCTTCGGCACTGGCAAATTTGCTGAGAAAATATTCATAGACACGTCCCAATACATCCTTGGAGCGGCTTTCTTTATCGCCAATCTTAAATGAGAACATATCAATCAATTCACCCAGTCTGGTTTTGTCCAGTTGAGGCCGGGCATAATCTTTTGGGAGAACACCCTTAAGCTGCTGGTTGTCTTTCTCTATTGCTACCATAGCATCATCGATTATTCTACCAATCTCAGGCTTCTTGGCATTTTCCTTTATGTATTCCCATCTGGCTTCCTTGACAACCCAGAATATGTTTTCTGCGAGGTAATAATCTCTGTCCTCAGGATCTGACATTGGATCGTTTTTCAATTCTTCATATTTCTCTTCGAATGCATCGGATATATATTTGAGAAAGATAAGTCCAAGCACAACATGCTTATATTCTGCAGCGTCCATGTTGTTTCTCAGCTTATCCGCCATTAGCCAAAGTTTTTCTTCGAATCCCAGATTTGCTCCATTGTTTTCTGCCATGAATTATGCCTCCGTATTTTTGCTTCACTTCGTTGCATCGAATAGTAATAATTAATCTGAGCATTATTGTTCGCTTATTGTATTAATTATACATATCTTTATAGTTATTCTTTATTAATCTGTAAAATCCTTCAAAATAGTATAAAATAGTTCACTTAACCGCATAGAATATTATATTAACATAAAAAGCCCCGGGTATTGGTTACCGGAGCTGTTATAAAAGGAGTAAATTAGCTTCTGACATTCAATGTTGATAAGCATTTTTCTTCTACTAGTCATAACCCCCATTTCAATTGCAACTAGCAGAACCCTAGACCTATTAAGCCTTGCTATATCGTTCCTTACTTATGCATGAGTGTAAGCTCCTCTTCTGGGTCCGCATAAAACCGATAATTATAAATCGATCCTGATTTCTTGTTAACAGCCGTAAGTGAGTCACTAGTATGATCAAGTGAATAAAACAAGTAGAACTCTTCTTTGACTTTTTGAGAAATTATGTCCATACAAGCCATTTCCTCAGATGCTTCTGCAAAATTTTCTGAATAAATTGTTTCTATTTTTTCTAAGGCTTCTTGCAATGAAATTTCTGTGGATTGACTATCTGTTACATCCCCTACTGGTAAAGATATGTTGGAATTTAAGGATGTTGTTTCAGGCTGGCTAATAACTTCATTTGATTTTGAATTTCCACTATCAGATGTTGTAGTTGTGTCAACAAATTTAAATACATTGCCCGCTCCATCCCTATTCATAACCATCTCATTAAAATTGTTGTTAAAAATAAATGTCCATTTATCTGAATACTCATCTGATGGAATCATCACTGTTGTTGTAATTGTATTCGTATTATAATTCATGTCAAGAATTTCAAATTCACAATCACCACCTAAAAAAGTCATAATGTTTCTATCTATATCAAAGGTTGCATATGTGTCAAGTATATTTGAGTACCAAGTACCTGATAATGCATTGCTTAATTCAACATCTCTTTTGGGAGGTATTTCTATTATGTCACTTATCTCCAACTTAAGGCTTGCTTCATGTCCTTCATAATCACAAAATGAAAATATTAGATACGTAATGTTTTTATCAATTCTTGTTGTAGATATACCACGGAATTTTGCGATCTTACCGGGGCTAATTGTAGAGTAGGTAAAAGTATCTGTAGGCTTTCCATCTGATCCTATAGGTGTTATTTTTATTGAATTTAAATCACTACCTAATGAGTCCTCTATGGAAATAGCATCCGGGAAAATTGTTATATCTTTTTGTGTATTATTCTCAATATTAATGGTACAAGTTAAACCAAATTCATCTAATGACTCACTTCTATTCACCCAATAATGATCTATATCACATGTCATCAATAATGAACCTTCGTTTATTGTATTATTTGTGCTAAATGATTCTGAATTATTTGCTATAACAGTAGTTGTTGTTGATGAAGAATTATTAGTTACATTATTTGCATCTGTATAGTTTAAATGAAATGTATTACCACATCCGCTAAAAGAGATAATTGCTACAGCAATAATTATTAGCAATATAATAGTCCGAAATGTAGATTTAATAGTATCTTCCTTGTCCATAAAATTGTCCTCCATGTTCTTTAACTTTTCCTTTTACCGACAATACAACCGACTTCTCTTACAATAACTTTTATGTTTTTATTTGTTTTACTTAATCTGTAAGTATTTTATCATGTTTGAATAATAGATGTTATAAAATATTTAATTTACTACATTTTTTTACATATTTTCGCTCTTGATTGTGGCATTTGCGATTCCATATTAAGATGTATTCATCAACACAAAAGGGCTTAAGAGAAAGGAGGGATACGTGAAAAGGTTTGCTATGTTTATATAATAACCGGCAAATGTTATGAAATATCAGATTAATAGTGAACTTTTTATTAAGAATCACAGAGTGACTATAAAAAGCGGCCCCATGTCTACATCGTACAGATGACAATATTGATGGAATAAGAAACTTAACATATAACAATGTTGTGTGTTCAAACACAAGCAGGTGACAAAAGTTGCCTGCCTTTTTTATTACCTTGAAAGGAGGAGCCTACATGATCGAAGACATGAACATATTCTGTAATGAAAAAACTTCTGAAAGAGCTATAGAACTAATCAATGAGCTTGCCGCTTCAAATGAACAATATCGGCAACTATCTAAAGAAATTTGCAACTCGAAATTGACCTTAAAAGACAACTCCCAGCTACCTCGTTGGAACTTTTCACAAACTACCAGGAATGTCTTTTAAAGCGAGAATCGTTTATGATTGATCAGATCTACAAACAGGGATTAATTGATAGCCTAAAGATAGCCAGATATCTTAGAAAACTTGAATAATCAATTATTTTTCAGGTGATTAGCCATAGTGCTTATCACATCCACTACCATTTCCATCTCTTTCTGGCTCAAGTTATTTACAATGGACATAAGGTCATTTACCCTTGATTCCGATAGCTGCTTAACTGTATCTTTTAGTAGGGAATCAGTACTCACCTCTAATATGGAAGCAATTTTCACCAGCGTTTCAACACTCAGCTTTTTATCGCCGCGTTCTATAATCCCAATGTAGGAAGAGGAAATATTACACATTTCAGAAAGTTGTTCTTGTGTTAAGCTTTTTCTACTTCTCTCTTGTCTTATCCTCATGCCTAATAACTTATAATCCATTGTATCAACTCCCAGTATTTACTTTAGCTTGATTGGGAGTATAAATTAATACACCATAGTTATTATTAATATTTACCATAGTTATTGACCTAACTAATTTTAATATGATATAGTTTAAATGAAAAATCCTCAATTTACGCATATTATCGACATTAATACCTAAAAAAGGGAGGTAAAAAAGTAATGCATGATCCCTTCGATCAACAAGGCACTGATAAAATAAAATCCAATACTTCAATATTAAAAAGATCATATAAGTACTTTTGGAAGGTAGCAATAGCAATAATATTATTCATTTGTGTTTTTACCGGTATTTTTCTACTTAAAAATATTCAGTATGATAATATGGCTCGTCAAGAATATTCTAAAGGTATTCAATTATTTAAAACTGATCAAACTAGCAGTTATACTAAAACATTAAATTACTTTAAGTCTTTTTCGGCCAGGTTTCCTAGAGGTGAGTTTCATGAGAAAGCAATTGACATTACCAACAAAATAGAACAGTACCAGTACTATGGGCAACAGTTAAGTGAAAATGAAGACGCCGGATTATATTCTAATTTTAAGACTTATATAAACTGGGCAGAGGTTTATATAAATTATGTTCAAGAAATCGACTCCCTTGTAATTGAAATAACCCACTTAGGCAACAATGATGCTCTAAAGGACTTAGTTTCTTTATTCGTAACCAATTTATCTGAATATGATGCTATGTTAGTTGTAATTGATAAAATAAAAAATGCACCTGATGAAAATTATGGTAGCTATATGAGTAATGAGGAAATTAATCTGGTTACAGACGTAATTTCATGTGGATATAATCCTGGAGCAATTATATATAATAGTATCTATGATAAAAAAGATATATCCTCACAAGAAACCGAAATAATAAATATAGCATCTAAAAAATACAGACGGGATCTATCAACAGCACTATTCATACTAAAAGATAAGCGATTTTTAATTACTGAACATGACAAGCAATTGGAGGATTTCAAAAACAGCCGTGAAATCCTTATTCATACATTTGAAACATACAAGGCTGAAGTAGTATATTAGCTATGAATTTTTCTGTAAATACATAAACAAATTGACAATAAATTTAATTAAATGGAGGACAATTTTATGAACAAAGAAATTGAAATACTCAGCGCAGAACATAATTCAAAATTAGTTGATGATTTAAGAATAGAGTTAACTAAAATTGATGAAAGTTCAAAGTACTTATCACCAGCAGAATTATCAAGCAAACGAATGAATGAAATATTCTGTTATCTGTATGCGATTGATAATGCATATGATAGCCCTTACTCATCAGACATATCAAATTTAAAAAAGCTAAAAGAATCAGGTATTCTTAGCACCAATGAATACGAATCAAAAATAAATCAAATAAATGCTGCAAAAACAAGTAAAAGAAATGAAGACATACTAGAAGGAACTTTCATCATGTACATTACATCACACATGCAGCAATTAGTAGACAATAAACTAATATCTGAAAAAGAGAGGGCATCCATTATTACTCAATATTTGGAAAATATAATGGCTAACTTCAAAATTAATAAGTCCCTCAATTATATTCATAGTTTGAAAGCACATGAAATAATAACAGATGATGAATATGTTATCCTAAAGAAGATTTTAATGAAAAAACGCAAAAAGAAAAGTACAAAAATTACGATATGCGCCAGCATATTCATAATTATTATTGCTGCTATAGTTTTTTGGCCTACAGATATTTCCAAATTTAAAGACAGTTACTGGCTAAATAATCGAAATGACAATTGGGCATCTTTCTCATTTGCTTACGACAATCGAAATGTATTTGTGGCTACGGACCATTCTGAATTTATAGATTATAACGTAAATGTAGATGTTACTCCAAACATTTTAGGCTATACAATAAAATTTACTAGTCAAGTTGGAATAATGGATTGTAATAAGTCTTTATTTGATGAAAATTTGTGGTCTACTGGAAGGTTAAAAGATATATTTAACATATTAGGTATCCCTGATCTTTATGGATGCGAAAAGATTGAATTAAGATATTCCAAATTAAATCCAAATGTTGCATATTTTAACGGCGTAAAATTTGAGATGAAAGATACTAAATGAACCAATATCTTGTGAGCAGCTAGGATATAAATATGGTATAAGCCACATATAGGAAAGAAGGTGAAAATATGTGGTTTATATACATAATAATATTCATTATCGCATTCATCATTACCGGAATCAAAATCGGTCTATTTGAAAGATGAGCGCACCCGCGCTTATTTTTTTTGCCCAGAAAACATCGTATATACCGGTGCTTTTCACCTTGATTGCGGCATTTATGATTCTATTTTACAATGTATACATAGTAAATATTTTAAAGGATGCGATCCATATGCCAAGAAATATCGGATATCAGAACCAATTTGAGAACTGCTTTTATACTACATACGGCAGGCAAGCCTCAGAGGTTTATAATGAGAACTTATATTGCAAAGAAGGCTGCCAATACAACACCCGAAGGAATACTCTCGTTAATGACTGTAAATGTTCTGATTGGTATAGGTGCAAGAATCTATTGAAACATGGCGGAGGAGAGCCTAAGCCGACCAAGCCGGAAAGATGCAGGAGACGCTAACATGATTACAAAATCTTACACGAATCATTATGGAATCAGGTATGTATGTTGTAAATTAATTGAAGTAAATCAGAATATGCCGTTTACGCAGTAGGTGTGGTGTTCATTTTTTTAATAAAAAACAAACTTACAGTGTGGGTAAAGCTCAATTTGTTTGGTTGCAATAATGAAATCTATGAGAAATGAAAAATTGAAGATACTGGCGATGCAATAACTGCAAAGCCAGTATCTTCAATTTTTCAGGACAAGTAATTATATTGTGAGCTAAATCTTTTTATTATACCTGTACTTGGTATAATCTACTTTAAAGCCCAAATCAGAATAAAATTCTAACTCTTCTACCGCATGGTCCGTGACATGAACTAATAGACGCTTGAAACCGTTTTCGTAACAATATCTCAATGCCTTACTAAGCAGTGATTTCCTCAATAATGTTCCTTGGTATTCTGGTTTAATTTCAAAGACGTCAATATGTCCATCAGCCATATGGTCCTTAATAGCAAGTAAAGTTCCGACATCCACATTATCTTTGAGTGCAGAAACCCCGAAATCATCGCTAAATTTTTCGTCACCTTTATAGGTCTCATATGTTATCTTCTCACGCCTTGAGTATGCTCCCTCTATTTTATCGTTTCGAGGGCAGCATACACTAAAATCATATGACATATAATAGTCCGTACTTACTAACGTGAATCCACTTTCTACCAGTATATCGATTTTGTTTTTCTCATCACTGTAACAGCTAATTTCAATTGTGTCTGTCTTGGGAGCCTCATATTTTTTAAACATATTATTTCCTGAACCACTAAGCGCTCCCAAGGCACCTATAAAAAAATTCATGCTGCTATCATCAGGTTCTAATGATCGACACGTAATCTCAACCTCTGTAAGTAATGAATGAAGCACACTAGGTGTTCCTATATATGGGTCATAGAACGCATCAACCCTGAAGCATCCCCTATTATTATCGATAGTGGCAAGTCCAACTGTATTTCTAGAATCGTCAATTGCCACAAGCCATACGTCTACTTCTGATTGGTTTTCATCATCATCTGAATTCCAAGATGAAAGTTTTCTGCACTCTTCGCAATATGCCTGTTGAATTTGTCTCATCCTGCAAATATTAATCCATTCTTTATACTGTTTAATAATCATGATATTCATGATCCTCCTTGTTTTTATTTATGTATATGGTAGCACCTGAGGTGCTATAAATTAATTGACACATACAGTGACACATTTTGCACTGTGACTGTAAACTTTGTGGATACCCCGGCAGATACATCTGCCTTTATTCCTATTAAACCTTTATTTTAATAGTTTGTTATCTCCTGGCCACCCGAGCCAGACCTAAGAAGTGATCTGGCTCAAAAATTGATCGTATATAGCGATCAATGGCAGGCTAACCAGGCAAGCCAGGGTATTTGGGAGTAAATATGATTGAATATTTATCCCCATGGTAATTCGGGGTTTCTTTCATCAAGCAACTGCTCCAGCCTGAACTTGATATAGTCACTTTCATTCTTATTAAACCACATAGTGCCAGCTTGTTTGTTAATAGGTTTATTTGCTTCAACAATTGTGTCATAGCTGAATTTGGTATAACTGTTGTTGTCATTTTCAATCATTGTCTTGTATTGGCAATACTCTTCACGTATATGTTGTATAAGAGTGTTGACTCCATCATCTGTATTGAGTACTTCTTCACCTAATGGTTCACCTGACAGCTGGGTTTCCCCAGCTGTTTCGGTGGCATCATTAGCTTTGTATACATCGTCGATTATTGATTGAAGATCCTTTATCTTCATACAATCAACCTCCGATTAAAAGATCATAGTACAGGGTATAGCACATAACACGCATTTTTACTATATCCAGACTGTTTGGAAGGACAAGTCCTGTTTGTGGGTTACGTCTCTTTGTCTCAATCCGTACCCGTCTCCGATCATTTTTTGATTTGATCCAGCCATTGTTGACAATTCTATCTCCGATCCAAGGAAGCTTCATGTAGTCTTCCTTTGTACCATTGAGTTCAACTACAGCATCGAGGATGGAGAAGGCATCTACTTCTGCAGACTGACCCTTCTTGTCAATGCCTTTCTTTTTCAGAACCATAAGGCACGCTTCACGCAGCAACTCATTTGTATCTCGAGTCTTCTCTGAATCTCTTTTAAGTAGCTTACTATCAATGGACTCACTAATACTTTTGGATATGCTGTTACTTTCTGTAACATCATAACTGTCTGCGTAAGCAGCTAAAGCCATTATCGGTTGAAATATCTCCATAGCTCTGTTCTGCAATACCTTTTTGATGCTAAAAGCAGGTAGTTGAACTAAATCCTTGTGGTTCTGCATCACCCAGCAGTATAGCTTGTCCCTAAGTAATTCCATCTCCGCGATGAAATCAGTATCTGTAGGACTAAGTGATGATAGGTTCTTAACAGCTTCTGCTGGTGCGTGCTTGGTGCTGATTTGGATGGTTCGAGTACGAACAACGGACTCAAGCCCAAATATATTAGCTATAACTATAGGACTAAAAACATTAAATTCCTCTGTAATTTCAGGATCTCCAGGTTTCTGCCTCACAACACTACCGGTACGTTTGTATGCATCCTTTATTACACTCAAGTAATCGCCCTTGTCTTCATTAGCCTTTTTGCTGGCAATCCCTTCCTGCTCATCAAGGATAAGCGTCATCTGAAGCTGTTCTGATTGTCTGTATAAAGAGGCTGTTGAGATATTGTTCACAAGCTCCCCGTTGAAGCACAGTTCCTTGAGCAACTGACAAATCGAGGTTTTCCCCGATCCAGCTGGGCCATTAAGGTAAAGATAGGGTACAGCATCGTATGCCTCAAAGTAGTAGGTAAACATCGTGAACAGGGTAAGTATTGCATAATCATACACTTCATTTGTGTAGTAGTACTTCCGAAATGTAGCTTCAATATCTTTATAAAGTTCAAGAGCATTTATCTTCGGCTCTTTCCCCTCAAGAAATTGATCAATGCTGTACGGCGTTCCTGTTTTTGTCCACCTTTTAGTACTCTTGGAAAGAGGCCTCTTCAAGAGGATCTTTGTATCCCCGTCAACCCACTCAATAAGATCCTCCTGGCATTCGTCGTGCTCCGGAGGGACTGGGGGAGCGAGACGTTTCCGCTCGCTCGACATTACCCTGCAGGTATAGTATCTTCGAACACCCTTCTCTGTAGGTTTCTCCATGATAAAATCCTGTGCGAAGTATGCTTTGCCGTCAACGAAGCACTGAGCCAACCGGTAGCTCCGTGGATCTTTAACCATTAGGATCTTTGCAGGTCCGGTTTTCTCAGAGCTATCTTTAGTACCCCCATAGTGCTTGATTAACGCATCGACATGCTTCTTACCTTTGCCAAAGTATTTAACTAGTTCAGTAATGTAATCATCTCTGTAAATTAACGGCACCTTATTAATTTCACTTACTAAATACTGTATCTGAGCCTCAGTGCACTGATTATTATCTTTTGGAAGCTTCTGCATATCCATCTGCAAATAAGTCATTGCAATGGATGCAGCTTCTGCAATACGAACCTTTGCATCATCTGTTCCAAGGCAAACCAGCAGTTCATTAACATCATTCACTTCTTCAGGAAGTGTAACTATCCTTGCAGTTGCACCTACACTTTTCGCAAGCTTGTATGCGGACTTTCTGCCAGCATCATCATTGTCAAAGACGATAAACACTCTTTTATCCTTACGGAGTAAGGGTAGCCATTCGTCCTTAACAGAACCAGCGCCGTATGCACCGACAGCAGGGAATCCCATCTGTATTAAGCTTAAGGTATCAGGGATGCCTTCAGCAATGAATATAGTATTCTCTCTCAAAGCATCAGGGTTGAAAAAGCTCTCAACTTTACCTGTCATCGTCCTGTACCTAGGTATTTCCTTGTTATCTGTTACAGTTGCAAGTCTGCCTTGTATGTCTATTATATTGCCTTTGCTTATGTTTGGCAGAGTATAGTACGAGAAGGTCTCTCTACCAGTAGTCATTGCAAAGTAGGGGATATTTCTGTTGAAGAGTCCGCTTCCCTTGAGTTCTTCTTCTGCAAAACCTTCAGCAACAAGTCTGTCGTAAAGTGTTGAGTCATACCTGCATATACCGATCATCCAGTTGTCAATGGTCTCATCGCTTAAGCCGCGATCAGTCCAATACTTTCTCTCAGAAGGTGTCATATCCTGATGACTAAACTCGGCAAACCGCTTCATAAGAAGAAGTATCCGCTTTTCCTTCTGGAGCTTTTCCATCACTTGCTCAAACTCTTCAGGCAACTCAACATCAAAGTTCTCAGCGAGCCACATTACTGCTTCTTTTTCATCTGAGTCTAGCAACCATTGTGTAGTGTGTATCGTGTCCATGTACTTTCTGTTACATTCACTGAAGCATACTGTAGTGTTATTATCAGCGTTTACTTTACAGCAATCATTATGTCCACATTTGGGACAGGGATTAACGGTAATATAATTACCTTGCTGCACTATCGTTACTTTATCACCACATATTTTCCCAATTACCTCAGTGACATCAAGCTTGTTTAATTGCTCAATTGTTGAACTAAATTGCATATTATACTCCATTCTGCCAGCAATTTAACTTGGTTTCCGCGATCATTACTGTATTGAGTATGTTACTCTTTATATTCAGTTTTCAATGATCAGATGAAGCCAGTGTAAATTCTGGACCTCAAAATTTTTATCTCTAGCCTCTGTTTTACCCTGGCTTGCCTGGCTAGTCTGGCAAGCCCTTTAATCATGCGTGTTTCAGGCGGCCAGACCTAAATCTATGGCCTGGCTGTCTGCCAAATCATTCTGACATATTACCCACTCCTCCTCTCTCAATATTGCTATTATACGGCGGATCAATAAATTGAAAAATTGACACATAGAAGTGACAATATTGCTGACTATTTTGATTCAATTCGATTACATTAAATGAAATTTGGAGACATCCAAATATGGCCTACTAATATAACGAAAAGCCGCTCCAATACATTGGGACGGCTTGGTGTTCAACTCTATTGCAGTTAGTAGGAAATACTTTTTGCATAAGATTTTTGTATTTGCAGAAAATTTACCTTAATATGGTAACCATATAAGACTCGATGATGGAAAGATACGCTCAGATAGTTTAACCCAGTTTGATAATTAGCAAAGATTATCTCGGCTTTTGTCTTCTTGTTTTAACCCTACTAATAGCTTTGTAAGTTCTCATTGCTTCATTACAATAACCCGAAAAATCCAAGTAACCTTGCTTAATTATATCTTTTTTACAAGTAGGTGTTAGAACGATATTAAATCTGATTAACTTGCCACCTACAGAATTAGCTTGCTTTTTCTCCACATTATCTTCAATTCTGTGTATAAGCTTTCGTTTATCTCCAACTTGGATTACTATATCATCAATTACATTAATCTCCTTGTTTACTAAATCCTCTTCCTTTAAATCCCTCATTTCATACTTAGAATCCTCTGGTATTTCATTTATAATTGAAGAATATTTAAGCCCTACCTCTTGAAGATAAAGCCCGATATTTTCTTCGGTCATTGGCTCGTATTTTGGATTCACCCGTTTACCTCTCATTACTAATACCTGCTTCAACAGCTTTTTCGAAAAAATATCTCTAGCTTTATATGGCATCTCATGTGCTGGTAAACAGAAAAATTTACTCTCAGCAATTGTTTTACTACCCACTATTTCATAATGTTGAATATCTTTGCCTTCACATATGTGAATGTCCTCATACTCAAATGCCCTAATTTTTCTCTGTCCACAGTTAACGATCCTTATAAAGTCCCAGAAAAAATCTCGGGTAAAATATTGGTTATACTCAATATATCTATTTAACAGGTTTCCATCGTCGCCATATATATGAATAATGCTTAACTTAGGTACAATACCGACAATAATATCCATTGATATTTCGGCTTCATCATATAAATCTTGAATTACTAGTCCAATGGTGTTTTTGTTATCATTGTAAAATTTCTTCAGTTCATCCCGTGTTTTTTTGTTAAGTTCATTAAACCTTCTCACAGATTCGGGGTCGCTTGTTCCATTTTCTATTTGCAAGATTGTAAGAAGATGGCCTCCCACATTTCTTAATAATATGTTTTCTGTCCCGACTAAAGCGTCATCAAATAATACATATGCCATAACCAGGTATAAATCTAATAGATCACATCGCTTATTATCGAATAATTTGGTATCGATAATCAACTTTCGTACCAAAGATACAAATTTTTTGTTATGAGATGCGAATGTGTCAATATAGAAGTAACTATTCTCATCAGAGTACTTTTTGTAGATGTAAAGACTTTTCTCTATCGAGATGCAATTACTTTCCCGTAATTCCTTAAGCATTGTCCATCTTTCCTTATCTTTGAACCTGTCCTGTATAAATAGTAACATTTGATACTGTTTTTTCTCATAAATATCAGTGTAAATTGTTTTAACTTTCTGGTACTGCTTATATTCATCTTGGCAATGCAACTGATAATATGAATGCTCTAACATATTTTTCTTTATAACTTCAAATTGTCCTGATTCTTTACTTCGGATATCAGTAACTTCAACAAATAAATCTTCAGTCTCCTTAAGCTTAATTACCTTTAAATCCTTTAATACTGGAAAGCTCTCATAATCAATCTTATATCGTTGCTCAATCAATTTATTTTCATTTGTTTTCTTTGCCATACAATCCCCCTGATCCAATGAAATTTTTTATCGGTATAACTAATATAGGAGGTGAAAAACATGAAACTCAATATATTACAGGAAGAAGCAACAAAATTAATTACAAATACCCTAAAACTCGGAGTAATAGCAACTATATCAACAATGGCAAACAATATCTATAAAATTCAAGCATTAGCAACTATGCAACACATCAGCACAGATATAAAACAATTGCCTAAAAGTAAATAAACATTGGAGCGCAAGCTCCTTTTAGTTATATTACCCTCTTATGGTTTAAGAACATTTTCATATTGTCCTTTCCACTTAATACTCATTTAATTAATACGCCATGAAGCAATAAAATCCTCCAACATTTCTGATTATTTTTTTCATCACTTAGAATAGCGGTATAAGTAAATTAACAAGGGGAACATCGTCTACGGTGTTCCTTTTTCGTTCAGCCCTTATTTTTCTGGTATGAGTAAGGTAATAAAACAATAAAAGGAGGTCGTACTCATGGAAAAATACATTACTGAAGCATTAACTCGTACAGGATCGAACATACTCAAAACTGGAGCGGCATTAGTCGTAACAACAATCGCAAGTAACAAACTCAGGGAACAAACGAACAAAGCAATATCCTCAGCAACAGAAAGCTATCAGCGAATTAAAGAGGAATTCGCAACAAAGAAATTATAGAAAGATAAGGAGCCCTCAAGGCTCTTTTTCTATATAAACAGGCTTCATCCTGTTTTTATTTTCATCCAGAAGGAGGTGATCACATGAACAATAAATTGGTCAGCACGGCATCACGAACCATACTTAATATCTTCGTCCTTGGTCTGATATCAGCCGGTACTATATTTGCCGTGTATACCCTGAAGGCAACAGGAGAAAGGACAATAAGCAGCCTGGCAGACGATATCTGTTCAATCCACAAGCAAGAAAAAATAGCCGCATAAAGGAGGCAAACCATGGAATTTCCATACTCAATTTACTCAAAATACAGTGCAGACGATGAACCGCAACAAAGCAGCATCCATAATAATAGCAGCAATAATGAAGGGTCACTCGATAGCAAGGTGAATAATATCGCCAGAGGCATCGCCAATGTAGTTATCAAATCAGCCGCTAACGATGAAGACGAGGACAAGCCGTCAGCAACACTCCCACTGCCACAGATTCCTGTAGACATTCTACTCTACGCTGCAGTTATTATTTCAAAGGTGCTCCTCTTTTCATCTTACAAAGCTGCCAAGCAACACGGCATCGAAATTCTAGACCTATAGGAGGTGAAACCATGACGAGAACAATAGCTCAAATGAATTCCTTTGACATCAAGAGTTTACTTAAGTCACTTACCGGTATCAATTTTGTATATTGCAGTGATGGTCCGGATACTGCTGAATTCACACTTAAAGCAGAGAATATAAACAGCATTGAAATACCTTGCCTGGAATGGTGTGTGAAGAATAAATCCGGTCTCCTGTTCATTACAGAACCAGTCACAAGACGTTCCTATTGGCAGCTACCCGATGACCTTGGATTTGGTGATATGAGCCGTGAAGAAGCGGAAAAGCAGATAATGGATGATTTTGTTTATTATCTAGAGCAAATTGAACAGACAGCGTACGTCGCCTCAAATCAGTATGGCATCCGAATAAGAATGGAAAGATCCAATGAACCACGTCTCTTTGTTTTCATCGGTAACCATAAGACCGATGATGACTTTGTTACTGCAATATCTGCCTTGGATCAATTGTTGCCGCAACTTCCGGCAACTGCATAGAGAGGAGAATCATTTTGATTAACGAAAAATACATAGTAAACATCAAGGGAAAGGAATATGTTTTATATGCCGGTGTGCTCAATGCAGCTCATGAGAAGGGGATCCTATGCTTAGAATCGACAATAGTACAATTTCCAAGCAAAGAAAACGGCAATTGCTGTATATGTCGTGCAACAGTCATTGGCAGTGACGGCAAACAGAACTTCACAGACTACGGTGATGCCAGCCCCGACTCAGTGGACATTAATCTACTACCTCACATTATACGTCTCGCCTCAACTCGCGGGAAGGCACGAGTTTTGAGGGATTACACGAATATCGGTATGTGCACAGTTGAGGAGTTGATGCCATCAGATGCAGGTGAACAGATGCCTGAGCCGGTAACAGAGGCGCAAATTAACCTTCTTAAGAGGCTATCAAAGGAGAGGAAGGTGGACATCAACTTCAATTCTCTTGATAAACAAAAGGCATCAAAACTTATATCAGAACTATCACAGAAGAAGACCGGTTAACCATACCGGCCTTCCTTACAATTATACGAATGCTGAAGAATGGAGGAAATATATGAAAGGAATATTAAAAAACATCTTGCGTGAAGAAAGTGTCTCGTATATTAACGAGCATTATCCCAATATAAGGCTCCTAGCCAATGCATCCGAAAGAGAGTTACAGCACATCCCGTATGTAGGTGAAGCAAAAGCTAAAGAGTTGAAAGCTATATTTGATATCAGCAAAATTCTTTTAGAACCTGAAACAAATGTGCAACGCATCAAAAGCCCGCAGGATGTGTATGAGTTAATGAAGATTATGTCAACATTTGAAGAGGAATCAATCTGCTGTATACTTTTAGACACAAAAAACAAAATCATAGATCAGCTACGAATATCAAAAGGTTCACTAAACAGTTCTATCTTGCACCCCCGGGAGGTATACGCTCCAGCCATCCGAATGAGGGCATCAGCACTAATTCTTGTACATAACCACCCCAGTAATGATACTTCCCCCAGTACAGAGGATATTGATACTACAAAAAGAATACAGTCTGCCGGAGAAATTATTGGCATCAAGCTGCTTGATCACGTTATTATTACCAACAATGGCTATACAAGTCTCAAAGAGAAAGGGTTGATATAAAAATGAGTGCCAATGTCGAATCAATGTTCTATGTCCGCGAAGTACCATGGCATGGACTCGGTACCAAAGTGGAAGAAGCTCTGACATCAGCTGATGCTCTTGAGCTAGCTGGTCTTAACTGGGATGTATGTCAGCAACCGATAAATACCGGTAATCAACTAATACCTGGCTACAAAGCAAATATCCGCTCTACAGATGACAAAGTACTTGGTGTTGTCACAGATCGGTACAGAATTGTCCAGAATCATGAAGCTTTTGCCTTTACCGATGAGCTTCTTGGTGAAGGAGTGACATACGAGACCGCTGGTAGTCTACAAGGCGGTAGGAAGGTCTGGTTGCTTGCTAGGTTACCAGACAGCTACAAGATCCTTGGCGATGAAGTATGCCCTTATATGGTCTTCAGCAATGCTCACGATGGAAGTAGCGCGATCAAGGTAGCAATGACTCCGGTAAGGGTTGTTTGCCAAAATACTTTAAATTTAGCTTTACTGGATGCAAAGAGAGTATGGAGCACAATTCACACTGGAGATATTCAGATGAAGCTAACAGAGGCTAAGAAGACTCTCCTATTGGCAGAGTATTACATGGATAAACTGAGTGATGAAGCAGAGGAGCTATCTGCTATAACCATTACTGATAAAAAGGTAATGGACTTCATCCAGGAGCTATTGCCTACCCCAGAGAAAGCTTCAGATGCTCAGATGAGAAATGTAGACCTTCTGCGGACTGACCTAAGGCTCAGATATTTTGAAGCCCCTGATCTAGTTAATATGCCGAAATCTGCATACCGGTTGATTAATGCAGTGTCAGACTTTAGCACTCATGTTGACCCGCTTCGCCGGAGCAGCACATATCAGGAAAATCTATTCGCAAAAACGATGGAAGGAAATCCACTGGTGGATAAAGCATATGAGTTGCTGAAAACAGCATAAACTTTTAATTCCCATATCCTTATGAGTTATATGTAAATATGTTCATATAGCCTATCAAAGCTGTCTCCTTTATGTGTCAATTATGTATACATATTCTCTGCAGTATTATTATCTGCGTGATCACAAATAACGCTTAGTAATACAGGAGGATAATAGCAATGGCAACTCAGACAATTGCAAGAACAACAATGAAAGCAAAAGAGGCCGCTGGCTATCTTGGCATCTCATATTGGACATTACTTCAGAAGGTTAGAGAGAAAAAGATACCATGTATAAAGATGGGTAAACGCCTGCTTTTCAGACAAGAAACACTAGCCAAATGGCTTGCCGAACAAGAAGCAGCATCGCAAGTTACTCGAGAAACCGACGGGCTTATTTAAGCCCGCCGGCATGTTTTTCAAGGAGGATAATTAAAATGTCAAAAGGCATTGGTAATGTGGAAAGAAGAGGAGAAAATAAATATAGACTTACAGTAAATAATGGTTTTGATTCCAAAGGCCGTCGGATTAGGCTTCGTAAAAATGTAGTTGCAACAAGTGATCGTGAAGCTGAAAAAATGTTAGCTATGTTTGTCTCAGAAGTCGAAAGGGGTGTTGTCAAAGCTACAACGAATATCACGTTTAAGGAACTTAGTAACATCTTTCTGAAAGAATATGCAGAGAAAAATCTCTCACCAAAAACATATCACTCATATAAATGTGAACTTGAAAGCAAAATAATTCCAGCTATTGGCCACATAAAAGTACAAGACATAAAGCCTTTGCATCTTCAGAAACTATATAATAGTCTACGAAACGATGGGGCAAGGGCTGATGGCAGAGCTGGAGGGTTATCGAGTAAATCTATTAACAATTATCATAAAATGATTTCCAGCATCTTCAATAAAGGGGTAAAATGGAAACTTACAAACTCAAATCCTGCCGAAGATGTCGATGCGCCAAGAGTAATTAAAAAAGAGGCACATTGTTTGAATGATGAGCAAGTTCAGCAGCTTCTCAATGCACTAGATAAAGTTCCTATAAAATATAAAACAGCTGTCATTTTAGCTGTTTCTACCGGACTGAGGCGCGGTGAAATACTCGGCCTTGAATGGGATGATATTAACTTTGATAAGTGCACTGTCAGAGTTAATAAATCAAATTCATATGTTCCTGGTAAAGGCACCTTTACAAAACAGCCTAAGACAGCAAGTTCAAATAGGGATATCACTATTCCAAAAGAAGTAGTTGGTGTCCTTAAAGAGTATAAAAATTGGCAAAATGAAGAGATTGCCCAGGCAAAAGATATTTGGGTCAATAGTGGCAAACTTTTTACTCAATGGAATGGCGCACCGATGCACGCGGACACCTTGAGTGCCTGGTTCCATAAGTTTTTAAAGGAAAATAACCTTCCTGCGCTCCCTTTTCATGGTCTAAGGCACACTTGTGCATCAATATTAGGTAGCCATGGTCTGGAAATTGCAGCTATAAGCAAAAGATTAGGCCATTCCAGAACATCAACTACACTGGATATTTATACTCATGTTATAACAAACGTAGATAATCGTGCTGCAGATATTATGGAGAATGTCCTTAGTAAAAATAAAATTGACAAAGAGGATACTTCAAAAAAGGACTAATGAATGGTATTTTAGTAAACTGTAATGTGCTAATTTGTAGAGAGTGTCCCCAAGAATGTCCCCAAAGCCCTCAAAACCTAAACGCAATACAGAAAGCCGATCCCGCAAACACTTGCGATATCGGCTTTTTGTGGCGCGCCCAGCAGAATTTGAATCCGCAGCCTTCTGGTCCGTAGCCAGACGCTCTATCCAGTTGAGCTATGGGCGCATGTTGTTTTGCATATATATGATAATACATTCCATTCATAAAATCAACTGTATTTATGTGGATTATGGATCTACTTTCCAGTTGTGCCGTCTAAACAGTATAAGCTTTTCCCATAAAAAAAGCCGTTATCTGTCCGATTTATCCCACCTATTGTAATGGAAAAACTTTTATTTACAAATAGTAGTGATAATTCACATTGTATACGCATGTTCTGGGTAAAAAGAATATTGAATTATATATTTTATGTATGGCTTCATATGCTATAATGGGGTAAGACAATAACTTGATTATATAAATTTCTGTGAGGTTCATACATGGTTTTTGATACGAATTTATCCCTTTTATACTCCGACAGTCCTATTCCGGATGTCTTTATCTCAGAGTACCTTCCGTCACTGGAGAGTGATTTTGTTAAAGTATATATATACTGCGTTTTTATATGCAAGCATAAAATAAACATTACCTCCGATGAAATCGCTAAAAAGCTTGAACTGCAGCCGGTGCGAGTCAGAGAAGCATTGAGTCGTCTGGAAGAGGTCGGTCTGATAACAAGAGGGTCCAATGAAAATATCATTACCATTATTGATCTGAAGGAAAGAGAAATCAAAAAGCTTTACCGGGTGAAAAACACATCCTCTCCGGATGATGCCGCCTGCAGCACGGATAGGAGTAAAAGACGCAGCAAATTCATCTCAAGCATAAACAATGCATTTTTTCAAGGTGTAATGTCCCCTTCGTGGTATATGGACATTGATTCCTGGTTTGATAAATATCAGTTCGAAGAGGATGTGATGTATGCCCTCTTTAAGCACTGCTCCGACTACAAAGGCCTGTCACGGCAATATATCGCCAAGGTTGCTGACAATTGGCACAATAAAAATATTAAAAACAGTTTTGATTTGGACAGGTATTCCATGGAATCCCAGAAAACCAGGGATATCCGCGGGAAAATTATGAAAAAACTCAGAAAACAAGGCTACCTCACAGAATATGAAGACGCATACGTTGAGAGATGGGTCGTTGAATTCGGATTTAACTTCGAAATCATCGAACTTGCGCTGAAGCGCACAACTTCAGCCCACAATCCGAGTTTTGAATACATAAATAAAATACTAACCACTTGGCATGAAAAGGGGTACAAAACAAAAGAAGAGATCCTGTCTGCCGAAGAAAACAAAGCACCGGCAGAAATGAGCAAGTCGAAACCTCGTACTGCACCTCAAAAGGGCAACTTTGAACAGCGCAAATATACTGATGAGGATTTCGAGAAGCTTTATAAAGTTTAGACTGCTTTTCTATAATCCTAATAGAAGGGATATGCTTTAGCTGTATGAATTCCAATGTTTATCAACGAATTAAAAATGAATACGATAAAAGGCGTCAAGATGCTATGGCTGAGCTGGATGAGAGGAAACTTGATCTTTATTATCATATCCCGCGGCTTGAAGAAATTGAAGAAGAAATTAATAAATCAGGTTTCAAGTTTAATAAGGCTATACTGACAGGTTCACTTTCGCCTGATGATGCAGCAAAACAGCTTTCTGATGTTATAAAGCTTCTAAACAACGAGAGAACCGACTTGCTTGCGAAGTATGGATATTCCGCAGAATATCTGACCCCGGCCTTCAAATGTGATATATGCTCCGATACCGGGATCGTCCACGCTCAGGACGAAGGCACTGATGCTATATGCATTTGTTACAGGCAGCAGCTGATCAACTATCTGTACGATCAATCTAATCTCTCTACTACAGGCGCAGCAGGCTTTGACAGCTTCATCACGGATTACTACCCGGATATCGTCAGTGAAGCAAAGTACGGCATCAAGAAGTCTCCCCGAAGACAAATCCATGAGATATTGGATAACTGTAAAGGCTTTCTAGAGCATTTTAAAGAAAATGAAACGAGGAACCTCCTTTTCAGCGGTCCCACAGGAGTCGGGAAAACCTTTCTGGCAGGCTGTATCGCTATGGAACTGATGAAACTCGGATATACTGTACTGTATCTATCAGCGCCGGCTCTCTTCAACACCATCTATGAATACAGGTACAACTCTGCCAATAATGATGCCTGGGAAAGTGCAATTTACACCAACATTCTGGAATCCGATCTGCTTATCATTGATGATTTAGGAACAGAATCTCCTACAGGTATGCGCTACGCAGAGCTGCTTAACATTATTGATACCAGGTTGGCCAATGATACCAGAAAACCCTGCAAGACCATCATATCCACAAATATCGATCTTAAGAAGCTGTTTGAGTATTATGACGAAAGGATCGTATCCAGGCTGACAGGCGGCTTTGATATCTTCAAATTTGCAGGTGATGACATCCGCCGGCTCAAGAAAGGCTGATAATTACATCGTCAGAACACCATTAGGTGTATTCACAATTATCAGAATATCCTCCTCATTCCCTGTGATCGCATTAATATATATAATAAACTCCTTATCATTCAGCTTGCCTTTGAATTCATAACAAAGCAGCTCTTTTTTATAGTTAGTTGGAATAATCGCCAATCCGGAGCTGTTGATCTTAAGTTTACTGTTAATCTTTTTACGTGCCTCCTCCATTGAGATCTCCGGTATCTGTATGTCCCGTTTCGTGTGGTTGGAAAGGTAGGTCTTAGCCTCGATGCCAACTATCTCTCCGGTATCCAAAGCGATTTTCAATTTTATCAGGTCAGGGTAAACTGTGACATTTTTCTGCTTATATGCATAATTGATAGTGGCGACATTCCCTTGTGTCAGATAGTAGGTATCCTCCATGTTTTCATAACCTCGATCCTTCAAGAATTCCAGACCCTTCTTTTTCGCTTTGTCCATATCCAGCTTCTTTCCACTGACAGGCCGGTTATAGAGCATCCATACGATGTGCCCACCTTCTTGGGATATACCTATTTTAGCAGTCTGGTCTTCGGGAGCATCCTTTAGCTTTACACTGAAACTATAAGACTTTATAGGTCCATTGTCACTTTTCCCATCCTCTGTAATTTCCTTCACTCTATCAACGCCTAAAAACTTTTTTATCTTTTCTTTCGCCTGCTCAACTGTTATATTATCTCCGGTTAATCCTTTTGCCTTAGCTGAAGTCATATGGTCAGAAAATGGACCGTCATAAATGAGCGTGGGGTAATCCTTAAACGTTTCGTTTATGCCTTCAACCTTTTTCATGACTTCCCCGGGTTTTGTCTTGCTGAAAAGCTTTGTTCCCTTTTTAGCCAGTTCGCCCCACCTCAACCTGCCTGTACCTAGATCGTTCTGCAGCTCCTTCAAATTCTTATTTAGTGATATTGAATACTTGTAAAGCTGCTCAACAGTTTTGTACTGATCATCGCTCAGTTGTTTTCCTCTAATATTCTGATTGTCCAACGTAAGGCTCATATCTCCGACCTGGGTCAGAAACTTTGAAGTGCTTGCTAAAACCGGCTGTGATACCGGCAGCTGTCCTAGATTTGTCTGGGCAAGTGTAGCCTGCTTCCAGGCATCCTGCAGTGTAATGGCTGTCTTTTCGGTAGTTGTGCTGACCATGGACTTGGCCAGCAGAGTTTCTACATTATTGACATATCCAACCATCTCATAGAACGACCTGTTATACTGATTATCGAGTTCCTGTCGCAGATCGGCGGCATGCTTGTACTGGTAAATACCCCATATGGCCACTGCGCCTATTACAGTAATGACAATGCTGTACATTTTCCTGTCCGACAATCTTCTTTTGAAATCCAGCAACTTATCCCTTATACTCACAGTAATTACCTCCTGTTCATATCCCAAAATTATGTTTTCCTATTTTCGTGACTATCTTGCGGCTCCAGATCCAGGAACTTGTGGCTGTAGCCGGATTCCAGTAATAAATTGCACCATTGGTCGGATCCCAGCCATCCATGGCATCCTGTGCGGCTTTGACGACAGATGAGTTTGGGTCTATCGGGACGTTGATCTGCCCGTCATCCACTGCTGTAAAAGCACCGGGCTGATAAATAACACCCGCGATTGTATTTGGAAAATCTGCATTCCTGACTCTATTGAGTATAACCGCACCAACAGCTACCTGACCTTCATATGACTCCCCTCTTGCCTCACCGTTAATCGCCCTTGCCAGCAGTTGAATCTCGCTCGCCCCGTTATTTTGCGCATATGCGCCTCCTGTCCTTACCAATCCATCAGTCCCAATCAATATATATATACAGATAACTGAAGCAATCAAATATGTCAGATGCCATTTACTTTTCTTCAAGTTCCACCCTCCTTTAAAAAAGCCCTTATACTACCTTTAGCAAGGCACTATGTTCCTATTATTCTTTGCACAGCACAAAAAAATATTCCAGATATCTGATTTTCATGAAAATCAGCACCGGAATAGAACTGTTAAATACTATTAATTGTGTGTATTATCTGAGTATCACTTGGAAGTCTTATTGAATATTCTTCTGGCTGTAGTCACGATTCCATCAGCATTCTTGCGATTGATTTCGCCAATGGTCACATAGCCTGATTTCCTGCTTGCAAATATGAAATTTCCCCCACCTATACATATGCCAACGCTGCTTATTTTCTCAGACTCATTTTCGCCTGTATCTGAAAGGAAAACTAAATCACCGGCCAATGCCTCCTCCGGTTTTATTTCAGTTCCGGAGGCCATTTGTCCATTAATCTTTAGCGGTAGGTTGATCCCGTTGATACGTGCACATATGTAGACCAACCCGGGTGCATCTATGCCGGACGCACTCATTCCGTTTAAAAGGTAGCTGACTCCCTTGAGTCTGAGCGCTGTTGATGCAAAGTCCTGAGCATTCGTAACGGGTATCATCCCATTCAGACCAATATGGATGATGCCACTGCCTTGAATCCAACCGGTCTTGTTTCCTGGAAGGTATACCTCATAGGAATCATCAATATTGTTGAATGTATATAATTCCGTACCCATTGGAGCAATCATCCTTGTATTACCCCCCGCAGGATATTCATAAATTGTTTTCTCTCTACTGGTTACAATAATCCTGCGTTTATAATTTCTTCCATAAATACTCGAAATGTCACTGTCTATATATTTCGATTTTATCCAACCGGTACTACCGTCCACAGTTTTGACTTCAGCCCACCCGTTATCATTTTTCAGGATACTGACAGGCTGATTGTAGAGGGCTTGCGAGATACGGTCAGACTTTACGTCAGGACTGGCATATACATCTGCAACATTTTGTGAAATGACCCCTGCATTTTCATCCATAGATATACCATAGACATACTCAACATTTGATACTCCCAACTGCATATCATCGCCATCGATAACAGCTGTCTGCACATCATCCTGGTCACAGCCTGACAGCATGATAACCATGGCCGGCATCAGGAGTAACGCAATAATTGTATTAAAAATTAACGACCTGCTGAACTTAATCAGAAACCCCAACTCCCAACTCCACCAAATTCATTCTATCACCATATATTTCACGAACTAACTCAACTTCCCTTTGCTTACATGTAAAAAGCACAATCTGTTTATCATGGTAATTGCTATATAGATATTTTAACGCAAGCTCTGTTCTACTGTCATCAAATTGAGAAAAAACTTCATCCATAAACAATGGCAAGCTCTCCCCACTGACTGTCAGCAGATCTGCCATGGCAAGTCTTAATGCAAGATACATCTGATCTGCCGCAGCTCCGCTTAGTTCCAATGCATTCTTCACTTCTCCGATTTCAGGCACTGCAACTTTCAGCGAAAGTCTATCATCGCCGCGTAAATCGGTATATTTTCCGGATGTCAATCCTTTAATAATCCTGCTCATATTGCGGTTGATATCCGGTGCAAAAGTGTTTTTTATCTCGTGACCTGCTTCGATCAGCACATCCCTTGCCAGCGTCAGTGCTTTACCCCTATGCTTAAGATACGCGATTTTTTCCTTAATGGCAACGGTTTCTTCTTCCACCCGCTGTAATTCACCATTTATCTCTCCATCATCCTTTAGAAGACCTTCACAATACTTTTCTCTCATTGCCGCATCCAGCAATCTCTTCCTGATACCTTCCTTTTCAGCTCTCAAGGATGTCTCCAGACTCATAATGTCAGAATCGCAAATCTTCATATCCAGATTCTCTGTGTTGAAATAGCTTAAAGGGTCACAATCCATGCTGCAAGCGTCATCAATACCCTTCTCCAGTTCTTCGCTGAGCTCCTCCAGCTTTGCTGTGACCTCTCTGAGTTCAGTTTCGACAGAGGTAGAAAACAACTGCCTCGCATCCGCGACTGACTGCTTCGGTTCCGCAATAGTACCGGCCATTCTCTGGTGATTCTTCTTCCGCATGACTTCTATCAGCATTACTATACCGGCTGTACCCGATAAGAGAAGGCCTGTCCCCAATAAAAGAAGCTGGATCCATGTATCGTTGATTTTTCCGTTCACTGTAAAATGTCCGAGAAATCCGGCGAATAATGCTGCAGCTGCTAGGAACAAAAACGGTACTAGAAGACTATGTTTATCCGCCTTTGCAGTGCGGGGCCTTCTGATCGGGTGCTCATAACTCTTAGGCAGTGCTTCTTGTTCCGTCAGCTTTGATTCGATTCCAATAGATATTTTTCTTTCCAATTCACGAATTTTTTTCGCCGTATCCCTAAGGTCGGCCTCCTTTTTTAGATAAACATCAAGCTCGCCGCGGATATCAATAAGCCGGTTAATATGTTTCAAATAACGCTCTTGCATCTCCAGCCTTTCATGGAGATTTCCGGCCGCTATCTTTTCCTTATGCACAGAAAGCCTGCTTTCCCGCTGTTTTTTTAGTCCTTCATACTTCTCTTCGAGCTGTCTGCGCCTGATCTCAAGCTTGTCCAGTGGCTGTATTCTGGTTCTGCCTGTCCCGATGTTATTCTTCAGTGCATCTGTCAGCGCTTTTTCGGCATTATACAAAGAAATATCTTCAAAACCCGTACTGCTAACGTTGGCCAGCTTCGCAGCCAGTCCGCCCGAATTGTTATCATCCAACCTCAGCATCATCTGCCTTATAAGCACGGTTCTCTCAAAAGTCACCTCATCAAATCCAAGCTGATGCTCTGCAATCATAGGCAGTTTATCTCTTCCGACGCCAAAAGTGCCAGTGATGTTATTATAAGAACTGTCAAACAACTCAACAGTTCCGGCTTCAAAATTACGTTCTACTCTGTAGGAGGTGCCATCATCCAATACATAGATCAATGATCCTCCATAATGTCCGCCGCCCCATGGCTCAAAGCGCTTTTGAGGTGGCGGAGGCCCATACAGGGAATGCCGTCCGGATTTCAGCCCATAGAGCATCCCTCTGACAAACCACTGGAGAGTTGTTTTGCCTGCTTCATTGTCGCCGTATATGACATTCATGCCTCTGCTGAATGAGATTGCCAATCGCATCAGCTTTCCGAAGCCTCTCACCTCGAGCCTGTCTAAATGCATACCTTCCCCTCATCGATTGCTTCCATGCCATAATAAAGTGCCTGCATGATAAGCTCTTTTTCTTTTGAATCCCCGGCCGTCTTTAGACGATCCAGCATCTTTCTTGCAAATAATCCACGAAGCCCTGGTTCATCAGCAATTTGTTCAAAATCATACTCCGGTTCGGTTTTATTCAGAACTCTTATGTAAAAAGCTTTAGCCGTTAACATGTCCATGATGAGATCTGTATCGACTTTAATGTCACGTGCAAGATATCCCGAAAGCGAAATCCTGAACAAATCTTCTGCGCAGCCGGTCCGCTCCATAGCTTCCGCTGCCATTACCACTACCCGTTCGCTAGTAGTGCAGCCGGTAATCTGTACATCAAGGTTTATAAACCGTCTTCGGCATAATTTCAGAAACCCGGCCTGTATATTACCCCTCTCGTTCGACCCCTTACTGATTTCAGCAGAATAGACGCCATGTTCACCTTCCTCATCAAAACCCAGTGGCTCCGGGCTGCCTGCGTTAAAAATCGTTCTATCCGGTCCTGCGCCATCGATCCTGCTGTGAAAATGTCCCAGTGCACAGTAATCAAAGCCGTACTCTTCAATGTCCTTCCCGGAAATTGGCTGAAAAGCATCCGTACTGAATGGCATGTCCAATGTACCATGAAACATCAGAATATTTATCCTGGAGCGATCAATGCTATTCAATTGCGGCAATGCACCATAAACTCGAGTACCGGTTGGATGCTCATAAAATATGTCTTCCTTGAGAATATGAACATTAGATGGCCAGATGAAGTCTGAATAATAAGAGCCGTGAACAGCGGGGTCATGATTGCCCGGAATCATTAGAACAGGTACTTCAGGGATCCTGCCAAACTGGTCACAGACATAATGGATCGTACTTTTTCTAATATAATTATGTTCGTAGAGATCGCCGCAAATCAACAATAAATCAGCATTCTCATCTATAGTTGCCTCAACAATACGGGAAAGAGTTGATTTCAAGTCATTTCGCCTTTGCTCCGGCTTTCCCTCAACATCCGAAAGAGAAGTAAACGGTGCATCCAGATGAATATCCCCGCACTGGATCAGTTTAATTTTCACACCCTCACCCCCTTACGTATCTATTACAGCATACGCAATGGCATATAACCCGCAATGGGAAAGGCTAATATCCATGCTCTTTCCACCAAGCGCATGAAAATGCTCCAGTGCTTTATTTGTCAGCACAACGTATGGCTTGCCCTTTTCATTGTTCAGAATTTCAATACTTTTCCACTCGATCCCGTCAGCTAAGCCTGACCCAAAAGCCTTCAGAACAGCTTCCTTCCCTGCAAATCTTGCAGCATAGCTTTCGAATTTCGCCCTGTTCCTTTTTTCACAATAGCTGATCTCGCTATCTGTAAAAACTCTTCCTCTGAAACCCTCCAGCTCTAGAATAGACTTTTTTAATCGTTCAATTTCAATAATATCAATCCCACAAAATGTTGCCATATTACTCCTTAACTATATCTCCTTTATTTCTCCGTCCAATAAGCAATAGCTTGTGCTCATGACAGGCTTGGTAATCTCTTTAATCATTTTCTTTATGGTCAGTTGAGTATTTGGGTAAACCTTTTTCAAAATCGCAATCTCACCTTCACCACGTGTTCTTAAATAACCTGAGAGTGCCTTTCGTTCCTCTTCCACCTGTTTAAGTCTCTCTCTTATTGAGAAATAGTTTTCTCTGATATTTTCATATGCCATGATTTGCTGTTTTGAAAGTCCTTTTTCACTACCGTATACGGATACTTCAGCCTTAGCCTTTGCAAGTCTAATCTTCAGATCTTCACTCTCTGCCGTAATATCGTCATACGTTTGCTTCATCGACCTTCTATCAAAGCTATCCACACTGATATAGGTCCTTTTTTCACCGGGAGACCCGATAATGGATGCCACCACTCTGAACTCAGCTTGTATGTTCCCGCCTATAATTTGTCCCCTGGACGAATCTAAAATCACTTCTTTAGCCCTGATATTACTGTTGAGGCAATAGAATCCGATATGCACGCTGCCGTCACATATAATATTCGTATCTGAGACAAATTTGGTGTAAATATTCTTCTTGCTGTAAATAGTCGCTTTATTATTTCCGGCAATACCGCCTTTTATATAGATGCTGCCGTCATTACTAATTATATCCTTCACACCACCGACACCATAATCGCTTAATATCTCAATGTCCTTGCTTGCTGTGATCGAAAAGCCGTCCTCTATTGTCCCTTTAACGGTAAGATATCCATCAAAGTTAATATTTCCTGTTTTAAAGTCAATATTTCCTTCAATCTCCAAGTGATTAGATATACCTATCCGGTCGCCGTCATAATGAACCGCGCCGTTAATTCTGGCATAAAGAGTCGTAATGCCTTCACGATACTCCTCACGAATAGTGTTTTTATCGTAAAACAGCGGGAGTTCCTTTCCGTTAACCTGAAGCATCACGCTGCCTTTGACAGTTTTGCCGGGCCTTCCCATCGTTGGATCTATCCGCTCCCCGATCCAATCCCCTGCGGAAACCCTATTTATTAGATTTAACTCATAATGATCCACATTTCCGTCTTCTTTTGTTTCCGGTTTGGCCTCCTTCAGTTCATACAGTCGGATAACAGAATCCTCTCCATTGATAGGAGGGATCCCCTGCGCAACCAATATCTTTGTATTATTGGATAATCCATATAGAAGCACTTCATTTTTTATACCGTAAGTAATGCCGCACCCTTTCATTTTTTGCAGAATCTCCTTAAAAAGGTCAGCCCGCCTTGGTCCATTAATCTCTGCGTCACTGACGCACAGTGTAACATAAGCCCTCAATCCATCTTCTGATAGCTCTATAGTGATTCTCTCTTTGCCCTCTGCAAACTTTTGAGGAGGCATCGGAGCATTGATCAGCACATTTCGCACATTCATGATACTGGTAATTTTAAGTTCAGGATGATCAGATATCAACTTATTAAATTGATCAAGAGACATACCTTTTTTAAAGGAACGTATATAATAGCCATCATCCATTTCAATGATTGCGATATATTCAGATGAATAAATAATATTTTCTTTCATCAGAACTCTCCTGTCTCTCCAGGGTACCAAAAATTCGTATATGAAAAATATTCGACAAAGTTTTACGCAAATCCTCTTTTAAATAGAAAGCCCTTGAATTGAATATGCAAAATTTCTCCAATTCAAAGGCTAATAATATTTTATCCGTTTGCCTGCTGTATAACCTGTCATCCTTTAAGCTTGTTTCTGCGTCTATCCTCCAAAACAGTATCCAAAGCCTCTGCTTCGTTGACCGCAGTTTCAAGCTGCTCCAGCATATCCTCATTCTCTATACTGGACAGGATCTGATGCTTGAACATATTCACCGTACTCTCCATATAATCCAGTTTCGCACCGATCCTTTCCAGATCCTTCTTCTCATCCTTCAGTCTGGTAATAAGCTTCTGATCCATTTCTATCACCTTCCTGACATCCTCGGACATACGGGCATCTCTGGCAAAGCTCAATTTTCTGCTATTGGCATTAATCCTGGCGGATACGGCACTCACATCCACGCTGCTGAGTTCACGGTTTCTGATACAAAAGTTGTTCAGCAGCTTCAGGTAGGAGGTTACCAGATTCAGTGTCTGCTCTGTGATCTTCTCCTTCAGGTAGCTGTGTTCACCGGTCGTATAAGAATTAAAGATATCATTCTTATCCTCCATGACCTTCTTGAGCTTGTGCATATATGTACTGTTTGTGTTCCTTCTTGCTTCACTGGACAGCCGGTTTGCCTGCCTGTTCAGTTCGCGGATATTCCGTCCCTTTTCCTTACGCCTGAAATCCTCATGAAACTGCTTGCTCATAAGCGTCTGGAGTACAAACCCGATATACACGGCAAAACCGGCAGTCATTGTCAGAGCGCCCGGCAATGCATACCCATAGCCAAACAATGACGGTAAGGCGGTCGGATCGCTTAAAAGAGGCGCCACGATCATTGCTGCAGCTAATATACCGATATTTCTCAATCTGAATAACGCGCTTAAGAGCACTCTAAGTTTCATTTCCCTCAACCACCTGTTCCTGCATTATAGTTCCTATTATTGTGAAACTTTGTTTTCAGTCTTTTCCTTTACTTCAAAGCCCTGTTCACTGCCGAGCATAGCTTCTGCCCTGGCCATTGCCCTTTCTCTGGCCGAGTTCATATCAAGCCTCTTGAGCTTCAGATCCATGTTGGTGTCACCAAGGGACTCAACGGCATTGGCACGTGCTGTCTTTTTATTGACGAGATCTCTCGCCCTCTCCATGCTCTCATTTACACTGCCGACTGTATTCGTCCGTGAAGTATATTTTGCATTAACTGAATTAATATTTTCCCTGAGTTGTGCCATTTTCGCCTGTGACTTCAATGTCTTGAGCTCATTGAGCTTGGCTGACATTTCAGACTCAAAGATCTTGTAGTCTTCCCTGATCTTTGTCACTTCTGCCATTGCAGTATCATAAGTCGTCTTATGTACTTCATAAGTCGCCTGGTATTCTTCCTCCTGCATCAACAGTTCGATAAGCAAATCCTTGTCACCCTGCTTCTGGGCAGATTCTGCTCTGGCCTTAACTGTTGCAAGATTCTTTTCCGCATTCCTCATCTCAATCTTGATAAGCTCCGCATTAGTCTGTATCTCGAGAATCTGCTGTTCTGCTTCTTTTCTTGCTCTGTCGATCTGCATCTTTATGTCCTCAAATAACAGGTCTGGATTATTTTCTTCCACGCCACCCAACAAGCTTCCGAAAAATCCTCTGATTAATGCTCCAAGTCTACTGAAAAACCCCATTATTATAGCCTCCCTGTTTAATTTATTTCCTTCGATATCAATAATTTATAATAAATACTGAGCGATGTAAAGCTAATTCCTTCCACTTATCTCTCAATGGATAAGTTTTTTGTGTCCAACAGATTTTGATACTTCTCTGGCAGCAAATCTTTGTCATCACATTCCTCAATTGCCAGCATCGTCATAAACTGTATCTGCTGTGTACTAGGTCTGCATTTATCAATTGCCCTCCCAAGTATCTCCGCTGTAAGCATATTGCCGTCCGTTTCATCCTCGTTGGCCAATTCATAAGCTTTCCTGACAACCGTTTCGATCTCTGCGCCGGTATAGTTTTCAGTTCCTTCTGCGAAGGGCTTGAAATCTTCCACATTGGAATCAAATCCATATTTCTTAATAATGATCCTGAATATGTCGGCACGTTCCTGTACATCGGGTAGAAGAATCGGAATTTTCTTATCGAATCTCCCCGCCCTCTTCAATGCCGGATCAATGAGATCCGGTCTGTTAGTGGCCGCAATGAAGATTACTTTGCCTCTATTATTTGTATTACCGGTAAACTGTAAAAATACACTAAATATGTTTCTGCTCACACCACTGTCTCCGCCATCGCCT
>JAEYRF010000146.1 GCA_023409615.1 Bacillota bacterium
TATATGCAGCCATAGAATGGAATATACAGTCATAAGATGGAAAATAGTTGTACAAGACCGAGTATGCAGTTATAATTTATAGGGATTGACTTATATTAGGGGGATATTTATATGGCAAGACTTTTTGGAACCGACGGCGTGAGAGGTGTAGCGAACTCTGAGCTTACCGCAGATCTGGCTTACAAGCTTGGGCAGGCTGGTGCATATGTACTGGCGTCTGAAGCCAAACATACGCCTAAAATACTTGTAGGTATGGACACAAGGATATCGGGGCATATGCTTGAGGCGGCGCTGGTAGCCGGGATATGTTCGGTAGGTGCGGAAGCGGTTTGCCTTGGCGTAATGCCTACTCCGGCTATAGCTTACCTGACAAGACATTATCAGGCGGATGCAGGTGTGGTTATTTCGGCTTCCCACAACCCATACGAATTCAATGGAATAAAATTTTTCAATGCAAAGGGATATAAGCTTTCAGATGAAATTGAGGATAAGATCGAGGAACTGGTACGCTGTGAGATCTTTCAGATTCCATTACCCACGGGCGAGAGGATTGGAAGAAAGAGCACTCCGGAAAATGCACTGCGGGATTATGTCGACTTTCTGAAGGGAACGGTAGACTGTGATCTGAAGGGCATGAAAATAGCCATTGACTGCGCAGACGGTGCATCATACCAGTCTGCACCACTGCTGTTCAACGAACTGGGAGCAGAGGTCCGTGTGATACATAATAAACCTGATGGTATCAACATTAATAATAACTGCGGATCAACACACATGTCTCAGTTGAAGAGCTATGTAACCGAATGCGGCGCGGATATCGGATTTGCATTTGACGGCGACGCCGACAGGGTATTGGCTGTTGATGAGAATGGGATGATGGTTGATGGGGACCAGATTATGGCGATCATAGGGCTTGCTCTAAAGGGGCAAAACCTGCTTGATAAGAACACCGTCGTCGTCACTGTGATGAGTAATCTCGGATTTGACATCATGGCTCAGAAAAATGGTCTGAATCTGGCTAAAACAAAGGTTGGCGACAGATATGTGCTGGAGGAAATGCTTGATAAGGGATATGTTCTTGGCGGGGAACAATCCGGCCACGTGATCTTCCTGAAGTACAACACCACCGGAGACGGACTTTTGACTGCACTTCAACTGCTGTGCGTGTTGAAAGCTTCCGGCAAAAAGCTTTCCGAACTTGCCGCAGTAATGCAGATTCTACCGCAGGTACTGAAAAATGCAAAGGTGAAAAACGAAAACAAGTATGCATATAAAGAAGATGAACTTGTCGCCAGACTATGCAGCGAACTGGAAGAGGAGTTTCACGGTGAGGGCAGGGTGCTTATTCGTCCTTCGGGAACAGAGCCGCTGGTACGCGTCATGATAGAGGGCAAGGATAAGGACTATATTACAAAAAGAGCTGCCGAACTGGCAGCCGTGATAGAGGAGAGACTGGGGTGATACGCCCCCGCCGTTAGGAGAGGCTGGGTTGATGTATTCCGCTATCTACAGAGGCTGGGTTAAACCCGGCCTCTTTGCTTATAGCAGCAAGGGTTCCCGGTCTCTAGCCGTATGATCAATTTCTGAAATGCATGGCGCTAAAGCATAGTGCTAGAGCATCGTGTCAGAGCATCGTGCTAAAGCATCATATCAGAGCATAATGTCGGTGTCATGAACTGGACTCTTTTACCTTCTGGGGACCAGTTCGCCTGTATTTTTCAGGATGTGGTTCTCCGGGACATAGCCTCTTACAGGTGTGAGAGGATATACAATGCTGTTCTTACCGATAACCGTTCCCGGGTTCATTACGGAATTGCAGCCTACCTCAGCGTTGTCACCGATCATTGCCCCGAACTTCCGGAGGCCTGTCTCGATACAATTTTCGCCAACCTTGACTTTTACGGTGCTGCCGGTGGATTTCAGGTTGGAGCAAATCACGCCTGCGCCTGTGTGCGCCTTATAGCCAAGTATGGAGTCGCCTATGTAGTTGAAATGTGGTACCTGTACTTTATTAAACAGCAGTGCATTTTTTAGTTCGGTGGAATTGCCAATTACGCATCCATCGCCGATGATGACGTTGTCCCTGATGAACGCGCACTGTCGCAGCTCGCAATTGTACCCGATGATGGCTGGCCCTTTTATCGTAACAGTCTTTTCGATTGTAGTGCCTTTGCCGACCCAGACGAATTCGGCGATTTGTTCGAAATCATCCGGAAGGGTTTTGGCAAACTCCAACAGAAAAGGTTTGATCCTTGCCAGAGCCTCCCAGGGATATTGAAGACCGTCAAAAATTGATTTTTCAAAACATTCCTCCAGATTGTACATGCTTTCGATTGTCAGACTCATATTATCTATCCTCTCTTCACGATTGATTTTGCAATTTATCACAATAATAATATACTATTTTTTGCCATCAGGGTAGCATTAATTCCTTAAGCATCTTGTCTGTGTTGTTTATAAATGTCCGCATAATCTGATAATTCTCAGTCTCCTCATATGTGACACTGTTTAGACCATCACCTATTTCATAGATAATTGCGTCAGGATAGGCCATAATAATGGGGGAGTGCGTTGCTATTATGAACTGAGATCCACAGTCAACCAGATCTCGCATCCTGACAAGGAGGGACATTTGCCGGGATGGTGACAGAGCTGCCTCAGGTTCGTCTAGTATGTAAAGGCCGTTTCCTCTCAAACGGTTCTGAAACAATGCAAAAAAGGACTCGCCGTGGGACTGTTCGTGCAATGATTTGCCGCCGTAGGCATCAATGATGGGACCGCCAAAACTCGGTTCTCTATCCAGTTCATTAATATACGAGGCTACGTTGAAAAAGCTTTCAGCCCGCAGGAAGAAACCATCTCGGGGCTTTTTAATGCCCTTCACCAACTTAACGTAATCGTATAGGCCGGAGTGGGATTGTGCTGTTGAAAAGTTAAAATTCCTCGACCCTCCTTCTGGGTTGAAGCCAAAGGCAACAGCAATTGCTTCCAATATCGTCGATTTTCCTGTGCCGTTTTCACCAACAAAGAACGTTACATTCGGGTGAAGCTCCAGATTATCTATGTATCTGATCGCAGGAAGGCAGAACGGGTAATCATTGAAGGACGGTATCTGCTCTCTTTTTAAGTCTACACTTTTTATAAACTGGTCAGTCATGTGCTCAGATCCTTTTTCCCTTTTCCAGTATTACTTAACTTCATCTGTGATAAATCTAACTGATAAAAAGGTATTGCAGCGCTGCTTGTATTTTATCATACAGTTGGCACATGTTAAACAAACTAATTGCGATGTCAAAAGATACATTTGGTTCCAGCGCCCCCTCCAAACTTGAGAATCTATAAAATGTGTACCAAAATTCAACTAATTCGAAGAAATAGTGAATATATGTCAATGTATTTGAAAAAAATCGAAGGAATTCGTTTAGTTATGCTTGAAATATGTATATTTGTGGATATTTTTCCTGAACTAATTGAATTTTGGTACACCCGGAAGCATAATTTGTACTATACGACACCTCTTGCTACGAAAAATCATTAAACATATTTGGATTGCAATTCGCACCTGTTTTGAATATACTAAAGTAGAGAAGAATTTGACCTGGGAAATAAAGTGCGGATTTCATTGCCTGGAAAGAGAGGGTTGTGTTTATAGGTAATTTACGAGCGCCAGGACGTGCATAGTGACATTTGTAATCATGTGATACGACATTTTTTCATGATATCAAAATGGCATTTGGTGCGTTGACGAGGAGGAGGAGGTCACAGCGAAGCTTAAGGACACCTTGAACAGGTTGATCCGGCAGGCTGTGAGTTATCGAAGTATTCGGCGGAAACCTTCCGGTCAGCTACGATCGCAGAGCTTAACAAAAACTGCAGAAAACTGTAAAACAGAAAGAGCTCGGTAGCAATCCAGTACACACCTTTTCAAATTCTCTAAAAAATAAATTCATTCTGAACGGGATTGACTGTTTTATGTGACGGTTATATCTTGCTGTGCAGAAGGCTGTCGGGCGTTTGATAATTGCTATGCGGATGACTGTGCGCCACGAAGGCGCAGATATGTGGCGATAGCCGCATAAGATGCAGCTATGCTGCACAGAAGATGAGAGTAGGTCTCTCGGAACCGCCATGCAGGTGGAGGTTTCAAACCGCCTTAAGCTGCTGTGGTCAAAAGCCATGGTAGT
>JAEYRF010000199.1 GCA_023409615.1 Bacillota bacterium
AACATCTCTTCAGTCCAAACGGACACAATGCAGTTTTCCTTTGGAGCAACCTTGTCTATCGGAGAATATGTAATGCAGGAGATACTTTCCTGCTTGCTTACAAAGTATCCGGAAATGAAAATCCATATTTCCGTTGCGAATACGCAGGTTCTACTTGAACGGCTGAACAAAGGAGAGTTGGATTTTATTGTTGTTGAGGGGTTGCTTGATAAATCAGAATACGACTCTACACTGTTTAGCTTAGAAAAGTTTATTCCCGTGCAGACGTAAGTCTTTCGGTTATAAATATACCTGGGTTTTCTGAACAACGTGAGTTTACTTTGTTTTGTTAAAAGATAGCTTTTTTCGTGAGCGGTATATGATAATATTCGAACTCCTAAAACAGACATTCAATGAGATAAATACATGACTATGGTCACGATAATTGTCATGCCCCTTACTTTACTTTGAGACCTGTTGAAAACTATGACATAGTAAGGGCTAGGTTTTACCTTATTTTTCTTATAAATATCCTGTAAAGAATGACAAACCAGACCGAGGTGCAGGCCAATCCTAATATGAAATCCAAGATATAGCCGGTGGTCTGCCCGGCACTTGCCTGAATTAGCATATCCATGACCCAGTAAGAAGGTAAGGCGAAGCCTGCGATCCGGAGGTGTGAATCGGCAAACATGGCCAATGGTATTCCGAAAATCATAAAGCAAAGAAGCTTGGACACGGCAAGCCCTTCTACCTTGTTGGACGCTATCGATACCAGCATCATTGCCATCATTATTCCGTTGAGGGCAGATAAAAAGGTTGGAGCCGGCAGCCAGCCGTAGGACAAGCCACCCATAGCGGAGAAGGATATGACAACTAAAGTAGTTATGAATGAGTAAACGAGGGGCAGGATCAGCCTCGATGACAGATACGCTTTGCCGCCCAACGGCGTGACAGAGTAATAGATACAGATTCCGTCGTCACGCTCATCGAGCATCAGCAGTCCAACCATCATACCGATCATTACGGTGCCCAGAAATAATATCAGTGCATCAGCCATCAGATAATAGGGAGTCAGATCGAAATTCAGATATTTTATCAGAATACTGTTGATAAGCGGTATTGCGATTTTCAAACCAATACCGGCAAGATAAGGTGCGAAACAAAGCAGGAGCAGCATTTGATCACGGTAGATCTGTATAGTGCTTCCCCTCAGTAGTTTAGTTATCTGCCTCATAAGCTTCACCTCCTATCCTGGAAAGAAACCAGTTCGTACGGTCAATTGCCAATAAAAATGCCGGAACAATCCAAAGTAGCACACCAGCCAGCAATACTGCCGGACTCGCTGCCGAATATTCACCTGTGCACCACTGTAAAAGTCTGAATACAAGTGAGCCAGGCATGATTTCAAGCAGTGTGGATTTGACCCCAAAGAGCAGAAGAAAAGGGGGAACGCTTAAAACAATTTCAGCGGGTACGGTTATTATCATGTATTGATTGACTGTTTTTGCCCGCACGCCTGCTGCCAGACCGACAAAGGTGTACAATACGGAGCCGGCCATGAGGGATATGATCAGGACGAGTATGTTGACATTCGCCCCAAGACCTATAACAGCAACGATTACACCTGTCAATACAGAAATGAAACCTAATGAAAGGGTCTTTGCAATAATGTATTCCCAGACGTGCAGCGGAGATACAAACAAAGCATCAAGCACTCTTTCGCGTTTTTCAAGCAAAAGGATGCCTCCAATGAAGAAAAAGCCCAGAGCAGCAGGGTCAATAAAGAGGATTATCACTGTGGCCGTGTTACTCCAGGATGCAGGCAGTATGCCTACTAAGACGATGTAGAAAACCACGATCACTGCATATATGAAATAGAATCCGTGCTTTAGCTGAAATCTCATATCATGAAATGTTGTTTTTAATATCCTCATGATAAACACCGTCCTGTAACTTCTATAAATATATCTTCGAGCGTCTGTTCATCGGAATGGATCGAGATTACCTGCCTGCCAGCCAGTCTGCTCATAAACTCTCTGTTTTCATAAAGGTAATCCAGAGGTGCTTTAGCCGAGTGACGGGTACCGCTCTCATTGTAGGTATAGGTAACTGTGCTTCCTCCCTTTTTCAGGCGCAGATTATCAGGTGTATCGATGACTTTGATACTGCCGTCTACAATAAATGCGACTTTGTCGCAAAGCTCTTGGGCATCGTGCATGTTATGTGTAGTAAGAAGGATACTTTTGCCTTCGCTTTTCTGTTCGAGGATCATATCTTTTATTATTCTTGCGTTGACAGGATCCAGGCCGGATGTCGGCTCATCCAGGAAAATCACCTTTGGCTTGTGAGCAATGGCCCTAATGAAACTAAGGCGCATCTTCATACCCTTTGAAAAGTCGGACACTTTTTTATCGGCATCGCTTTTCAAACCGACACGTTCCAGTAATTCCATGAGGTCGTATCCCCGGTGGTCATATAAAGAACTGAAAAATTTTAGGTTCTCCAGCGCTGTAAATTTGCCATACAGGTTCGGAAATTCAAAATCTACTCCGATATGCTGATAAAAGTCCCTTTTGCTGCTTTTCACTTCAGTGTTCAAAATACGTACACTACCTTTATATTCCTTTAAAATACCGGTCATTATTTTTTGCACTGTGCTTTTACCGGCGCCCGATGGCCCCAGAAAGCCAAATACTTCTCCGTTTTGCACCTGAAAATCCATACCGCTGATAAAGGAGGCATGTTTGGAATATGAAAAACATAGTTTATCGACATTAATCATTAAAACACCTCAATCATTTTGGTTTTGTTCATCTTGAAATAGCTTTGCAGTCACCGCATTGACCATGTAGCCTATCACATCATCAAATATATCTGCACCAATCTCATCTTTGTGAAGAAGCATCATAAATACAGCGCGGAATACGCCTGAAACCAGCTTTGGATCTATGCCGGGATTAACACCAAGGTACTTTATCAGTTCAGCTGTCGCGCTGTCATCCATACTAAGATGATTACCAACCCTTTCAGGCGGAAGTTTTCTGATCAGGAGCTCCAGATCTCCATTATTTGCGTTCAGCATCCAGGGTGATTTCTGGACTTCACTAAAAAGGTGTCTGATAATAGAAGTAAAAGTTTCACTCTTGCTTCCTGCCGAATTATTAAGCATACTGAAGAGCTTCTCTTTTGTTCTCTCATCGATACGCTCAAAGGTATCCATGAACAAATGCTCCTTACTGGGATAGAAGAGGTAGAAGGATCCCTTAGAGATGTTTGCCATTGAGACAAGTTCATCCACACTTGTTTTCTTTATACCGTATTTGCCCCAGCAAGCCTCCGCTGCATCCATAAGCTTTTGACGTATTGTTTCTCTTTCCCTTTCGTTAAAGCCCTTTGCCATAGAAACCCCCTTACGTAAAAATACTATATGACTAAAATGATAATTTTAGTCATATAGTATTACGATCTAAGTGTAATGTCAACATTTTTATTAGTTTTCGATCTATGTCTTTAGAAGACGCTTACCTAGTATTTTTGATTGTTAATATATTGACAATCTACCCGTAGTTCGGATATAAT
>JAEYRF010000011.1 GCA_023409615.1 Bacillota bacterium
CTGTGGTTATTGCCTTTCTTAAAACGTCGAGCGTTAGGATGATTGGACTAATCCACAGCGTCTGTGAAAATTATAGCATACAGTCCTTGGAGAGGGACTATAAACACTACTACTTTATAATACGAGGTTGATTAACATTATGCTAACTGATATAGAAATCGCTCAGCAGTGCGAAATGAAGCCCATTACCGATATCGCCGCCACATTAGGTATTGATACCGATGAACTTGAGTTATATGGTAAATATAAAGCGAAATTATCCGCTGAACTCTGGGAGAGAATAAAGGACAGAAAAGATGGAAGACTGATACTGGTAACCGCAATCAATCCTACGCCTGCAGGAGAGGGAAAGACCACCACTACTATCGGCCTTGGACAAGCAATGGCTTCCATCGGGAAAAAGGCCATTATTGCGCTCAGAGAGCCTTCTCTTGGCCCCGTCATGGGTGTTAAGGGCGGAGCTGCCGGAGGCGGATATGCCCAAGTAGTCCCAATGGAGGATATCAATCTTCATTTTACAGGTGATATGCACGCAGTTACAGCCGCAAACAATCTTTTATCAGCAGCCATAGACAATCATATCCAACAGGGTAACGAACTATCCATAGATCCCCGGCAAATCCTCTGGAAACGGGCAATGGATATGAATGACAGATCATTGAGAAATATCATAGTCGGTCTGGGCGGCAAACCCAACGGGACACCAAGAGAAGACGGTTTTGTTATCACCGTTGCATCCGAGGTCATGGCAATTCTCTGTTTAGCTGTTAATATTACAGACTTGAAAGCAAGGCTGGGCAGAATCATAATCGGCTACACTTATTCAGGCTCTCCCGTAACAGCCTCGCAGCTAAAGGTTGAAGGCGCAATGACATTGCTGCTGAAGGATGCAATTAAGCCAAATCTTGTACAGACACTCGAGAATACACCTGCACTTATGCATGGCGGCCCATTTGCCAATATCGCCCATGGTTGCAACAGTATTGCCGCAACCAGAATTGCATTGAAGCTGGCTGATTATGTAATTACCGAGGCAGGCTTTGGAGCTGATCTTGGTGCTGAAAAATTCTTTGACATCAAGTGCAGGTATGCAGGCCTCAAGCCATCTGCCGTCGTTCTGGTAGCGACAATCCGTGCATTGAAATATAATGGCGGAGTCAGGAAAGAAGACCTGAAGCAAGAAGATCTGCATGCTCTGAAAAAAGGCTTCGTTAATTTAGAGAAACATGTTGAAAACCTCAATAAATTCAATGTTCCGGTAATCGTTGCAATCAACAGCTTTGATACGGATACCAATGAAGAAATAGAATATGTAAAATCCCGCTGTAGAAGCATGAACGTAGAAGCATCATTCTCCCAAGTATTTGCAGCAGGAGGTAAAGGTGGTGAGGAGCTCGCAGAAAAGCTCATTCACATGATTAATCATGCACCCTCTGATTTCAAGTTTCTGTATAATGTAAACGCACCTGTAAAAGAAAAGATTGAGACCATTGCCAGAGAAATATATGGTGCACGAAATGTGACATATACTCCTGCTGCTGATAAGTCAATTAAAAAGATAGAAGAAATGAAACTGGATGCCTATCCGATTTGCATGGCAAAGACTCAATACTCTCTTTCGGATAATCCAAAGCTTCTTGGAAGACCGGAAAACTTTGAAATCACTGTTCGTGAAGTAAAAGTTTCTGCCGGAGCAGGTTTTATTATAGCACTGACCGGAGAGATTATGACAATGCCCGGCCTTCCAAAAGTGCCATCTGCCGAAAAGATCGATATTACTGAAGACGGGGTAATTACAGGGCTGTTCTAGATTTCCGGACAGTCCTGGATCACCGGGTTATTCTAAATCACCGGTCCGTCCACAGTGTTTTTCAGTCTATATAAACGATTGATACCTTTTTATAAATTCTTCAAAAGGAGCGATCTCATCGATTACTTCCTGAAGCCGTGAGACGAAGCTGCGTTCAGACCAGCTTCGCCTGCTGTTATAATAGCGGTTGACCACACGCCAGAATTTCTGTGGAAATTGCAGAATAATTCCCATGACAGCTAACTCATCACTGCTGAGAGTCTCAACCTCGTTGTAGCTCTGAAGTATCAATTCCGTTTTAGAGATATCCCAATCGCATTTACGCATTTTACGTCTGATAAAGTTGGCAATATCATAGACTCTCAGCTCATAACAGCAGTAATCAAAGTTAGTAACGATCACATTTTCTCCCCCCATGATAATGTTGTGGTGCGTATAGTCATGGTGACAGAATAATGCTTCTTTCCTGGTCTTTTCAACTAGTGATTCAAAGTTGGATAAAGCCAATTCCTCCAGTGTTCTCGCTCCTGCTTTAATAAAATAGTCTGAGTATTGCAAGAACATTTCATCGAAGCGGGTCTTTCCCTTCCTGGCTTGTTTCCTCATCTTTTTAATATCTTCCAGTCGCTTCTCAAAATAACACGGCATCTTACCAAGTTCATCCTGTACCTTGCACCCCTGCGGCGCAAGATAGCCTCGTGATGACCTATGCAACCGGGCAAGTACTTTTGCAGCTGTTTTAACATCATTATCATTGTCAAAGCTGCTTTCACGCCCATCAATAAAATCCACCAATGTATAACAGGAATTATTATAAGTAAAGTATGGCTCACCGGAAAGCGTGCACAGAAATCTATCCACATTATCAAAACTGTTTTTAACCAGATGCTCCTTTGCACCGTGCACAAATTTAATTCTTTCCGCAGAGAATGGTATTCTTTTAAGTACCTTCCTGCCGCTGGATGTTACAACCGTGGACATATCCTTGTATGGAAACAGATTCTTGACCTCAAGGCCGTAATTAACTGAAATTTCTTTTTCCATTCCCTGCATGATATACCTCCGGCACTCTCAGATGCAAACAGTAAAGTATATGCCGGACATAACCATGGTAGAAGCAAATCAGCCCACTACCAGCTCATTCAATGAGCGTTAGCGCGAATTGTACACCAAACCGCGGGCGCTTTTAGCGCCTTCCTTACGCGTTTTGTGTGTATCGTGCCGCGAGCATTTGATAAACCTCTGCATTATGGTCGAGACCTCATCTTGTTTTTTTGCAATACTACCTTTATAATAAAATAAATGGGAACATGTGCCAGTCCATGTAAAAATAATACTATGAAGGTGTGAAGACAATGATCGAACAACAAGTTTATACCGCCGATAACGGAGCTGCTCCAGCTTCTGTCAACGACCAGCATCTTGCCTGTGTGCTGCTGCTGGATGTCTCGTCCTCTATGCAGAATAATAATGCAATCGGCAAGCTTAACAGTGCAATTGCCGCCTTTAAGGAGCAATGTCTGAATAACGATGCACTACGGCGCGGATTGGATATTGCTGTTGTAGAATTTGCATCTGAAGTAAAAATACTGCAGGAGTTTACACCGGTTACCGAAATGATCACCCCAGTACTCGAGGCAAACGGTCAGACCTCTATGGGTGCAGGACTAACCGTAGCTATAGATATGCTTGAACGCCGCAAATCGCAATATAAGGAGATAGGCATTCCATATCACCGCCCCTGGATTTTTATGATTTCTGACGGTGCACCCAATGATGATTATGCACCTGCTTTTAAAAGAGTATACGAGCTGCAGCAGAGCAAAAAACTGGAGCTATGGGCAGTAGGCGTACCCGGATACGAAAAGGATATACTTACATCACTGACCATGCGAGTAATTGAACTGGATGACGGACTAAATTTCGCCTCACTCTTTGAATGGCTTAGCAGCAGCTTATCCACAAAATCGCGTTCAAATCCAGGCGATAGCGTAAAGTATGAAATACTACCCGAAGGCAGTCGGGTAATTCCCAGCGATTGGGGGAAGTAATTCCTTGATATGTTATTATGGATTATCCCTGACAGGGCGAAGTCACCGTGAGCAGTCACTGCCTTGTCAGGATGCTCATATAGCCTTACAGCTTACCGATTCAATATGGCTCGCGGCAGTAGCGGATGGTGTAGGCAGTGCCTCCATGTCCGAACACGGCTCTGAACTTGTAGTTAAAGCCCTGGCGGATTTCTGTTCTTCCAATATCCAGACATATTCGGATTGGACAGAACTGCTAAAGGACGGATTCTGCCATGCACTGGATAAAATAAAATCAAAATCGCAAGATGATCAGACTGCGCTCTGCGAGTATGATACAACTCTGACTGCAGTTCTTTATGACGGTATCCGTATGGCATATGGCCAAAGCGGAGACAGCGGGATTATCGGCATGGACTGTGACGGGCATTATGAGCTTCTCACCCGGGTACAAAAGGGAGAGGCTTATAACGAAGTCTTTCCGTTGCGCTGCGGACAGTCCAAATGGGTTTTTGCCCAAACAGATATGAAGTATGCGGGTCTGCTGCTGCTAACCGATGGCGTGCTTGATGTTGCTGTACCTGCGTTGTTATCCGGCCAGCCTGAGTCGCTCTACGTTAATTTCATACACAGATTTTTATCTGTCGAAACACTTCTTTTCGGGCCTGATGAAAAAGAAGGGCTGTCAGAATACAACAAAACTTTTTTAGAAAGCTCCTTCTGCAGTGCGATCACAGATGATATGACGGTACTGTCTATTTGGAACACCGAAGCAAGCTGCTGTATTCCGAGCCCGGATTATTTTACGGAGCCCGACTGGGCAATGCTTCGCAGTATGCGATACAACCGTCTGTATCCCCAGAGCATACAAGACAAGGAGAAGGCCTCTGATGATTGTAAGAAGCAGCAGATATGAGGTAAAGCTTAGCGATAAGCCATTTGCAAAGGGCGGAGAGGGTTCTGTTTATGATGTGACAGTAAATCCAGAGCTGGTAGCGAAAATTTATCATCCTGCAGGCAGAACACGAAACAGACAGAATAAAATTTTGGCAATGCTTAAGTATCCGCCTAAAGAGGCTGCAAAAAGCCAAACGGCCTGGCCTGTTGATATTCTATATGATAGGATCGGGAGCTTTATTGGATTTTTGATGCCCCGAATTAAGAAAGCTGTAAAAATCGATATCCTTTATTCTTTCGACAACCGCAGTAACCACCCATGGAGATGGTATATCCAGGTGGCTCAAAACCTTTGTGCCGCTGTTTATTCTGTACATCAAAGCGGCCATTGTATAGGAGATCTAAACCCGGCGAATATTTGCGTGGAGGAAGCCACAGGACTTGTTACTCTGGTTGACACAGATTCATATCATATTTGCACTCCGGAAGGAGAAAAATTTCCTTGTGTGGTCTGCATGCCTGCCTATGTTCCGGCTGAGCTTCACAAGCTGATGAGTATGAATGGTTTTGATTTGCGCAGCACAACTTTCCCTACATTTTCACAGCAAACAGATTTATTTGCTTTGGCAATACACATTTTTGCACTGTTAATGAATGGCTGCCATCCTTATGCATGTACTGTTCCGGACGGAGTATCCGCATCACAGTTCTCTCTTGTCAAGAATATCGCAAATGGCTATTTCCCATTTGTAAAAAGTGCTGATAAGGTTGGAATACCAAAATATTCACCTTACCTTTCCATTCTGCCTCAACGCCTTAAGGAGCTTATTATCAAGGTGTTTACAACCGGCTGCAGGAATCCTTCTTTAAGACCTGGCTGTTCAGAGTGGTACGAAGCTCTTGAGGAATTGGAGCAGCAGCTTGTCACATGCTCCGTGAACAGCAGGCATCAGTATATGAAAAAGGAGGACAGCTGTCCATGGTGTAGAATTGAAAGCTCAATGAACCGCGTTTTTGCTGCCAGGTCTGTCCGCAAACCAGCTTTTATTGCTACCCCTGCTGTCCGTACTACCCCTGCTGTCCCTGCTGCCGCTCCTGCAAAAAAGCCAACTCAACATACTTCCACTAGAAGACGTCCTCGCCATAGCTTCTGGATCTCAGGCATAGGTACTGTATTATCTTATATACTGGCACTTATAATATGGGTTGCTTTCAATATTTTTGCACAGTGGGGGCTGTCAATTCTAATACCTCCAAATGTCTGGTGGTCCTGGTTGCTTCATTTTGTGCTTGTCGGGATCGTTCCTTTTTTGCCAACCTGGCTGTTCTACTACTGGGGAGAGAGTGCCCTTCCATTTGATTTTGCAGCAAGCTGTATCGGTGAAATCCTGATCGGATATGGCAAGTGGCTTGCACTAATCGGTTATGGTGGAGTTGCGCTGGTGTCCTATTGGGGAAGCGGGCTTATTAACACTCTGTTCGGGGTATTCTTTTTTTGTCTTCCAATTCTGCTGGTTATGAAGTTTTTACCTTCCTTTGCAGGTGAGTAGGCACTAACTCACAACACAAATTCCTCACTTAACGCCAAAATGACATTTTCCTTATCCTTGTCTTTATCGTCCAAGGTGTAGTCCTTTTCATAAGCGGCATCTTTTAAATAGCGCTCTTCTGGAATCCAGCCGTAACACACTACCACACAAAAAGGAGAGCCCTATGGCTCTCCTTTGAAAACATTTATCTGTGTCTTCAATCATTGTCCTCAGTCATCACTGACCTACAGATGACAACGTATTCCGAAGACAGACTCAAACTGTCTATTACCGCTTAGCCCTCTGCCAGCTTCTTGTATGTCTCGTAGCGCTCTTTAGCACTCTTCTCTGCGGATTCGAACAGTACCTCTGCTCTATCAGGGAATGTCCTTGTAAGAGAGGAATACCTGACATTGCTCATGATGAAGTCCTTGTAAGACGCTGACGGCTCTTTAGAATCCAGAACGAATGGGTTCTTGCCTTCATCCTTTAACATCGGGTTATACCTGTAAAGGTGCCAGTAACCGGCTTCAACTGCATTCTTCTCTTCGAGTTGCGATTTGCCCATACCAAGTTTCAGTCCATGGTTGATACATGGTGAATAAGCGATGACCAGGGATGGTCCGGGATACTTCTCAGCTTCGATCAATGCCTTGATTAACTGATTCTGGTTTGCTCCCATAGCAACCTGTGCCACATAGACATATCCGTAGGACATAGCAATCATACCAAGATCCTTTTTCTTAACATTCTTGCCAGCTGCGGCAAACTGAGCTACAGCTCCGGTTGGTGTGGACTTCGAAGACTGTCCGCCGGTATTTGAATATACTTCTGTATCAAATACAAGCACGTTTACATCTTCGTTTGAAGCCAATACGTGATCAAGTCCGCCAAAACCTATATCATAAGCCCAGCCGTCTCCACCAAGTATCCACTGTGATTTTTTCACAAGGAATTCGCTGTTATCGAGAATATCTGCCAAAATTGCCTTTGTCTCAGCATCTACGGCATTTTTAGAAATAAGGTCATTCAACTCAGCTTTGATTTGCGCTGCCGCTGCCTTTGAACCATCTGCATTGTCTATATTTTCAAGCCAGCTTGACAGAGCAGCCTTTGCACTCTCAGGTAAATTCTTCTCAAGTGCTTTTACGCATTTATCTGCCAATCCTTTTCTGATCTGGCCTACACCTAGATACATACCTAATCCATACTCTGCATTGTCCTCAAACAGGGAATTAGCCCAAGACGGTCCGTGACCATTCCTGTTTGCGCAATATGGCATAGACGGCGCACTTCCGCCCCAAATCGATGAACAGCCTGTCGCATTAGCGATCATCATTCTGTCGCCGAACAGTTGGGTGATCAGTTTTGCATACGGTGTCTCACCGCAGCCTGCACATGCGCCGGAGAACTCAAACAACGGTTCTTCAAACTGGCTGCCCTTTACGGATGTCGCACCAAGAGGATTCTTATAACCGATTGTCATGGCATAATCCCAGTTCTTGTCTTCTGCAAGTTGAGTTTCAAGCGGCTTCATGATTAATGCTTTCTCTTTTGCAGGGCAGACATTTGCACAGCTTCCGCAGCCTGCACAGTCAAGAGCAGATACCTGGATTCTGAAGTTCAAATCTTCAAAACCTTTGCCTATGGCCTTTTTCGAAGCGAAGCTTTCCGGAGCGTTAGCAACCTCTTCCTTATCAAGCAGGAAAGGCCTTATAACAGCATGCGGGCAGACATAAGCGCACTGGTTGCACTGGATGCAATTATCCATCTGCCATTCGGGAACATCAACTGCGATACCTCTCTTTTCATATCTGGATGTGCCGGCCGGGAAGGTACCATCCTCCATACCAACGAAGGTGCTGACAGGGAGTTTATCTCCAAGCTGGTTGTTCATCGGAACTAGTATCTTGCTGATAAATTCAGGCACATTACTTTCTTCGCCCTTAGCATCTGAAGCATTAGCCCAGTCTGCAGGAACATCAACCTTCTTCAATGCTTCAATACCCTTATCAATCGCAAGGTAGTTCATGTTTACGATCTTCTCACCCTTACTTCCGTAGCTCTTTACTATAGCATCCTTCATATACTTGACTGCATCTTCAAGAGGTATGATATTTGCAAGCTTGAAGAATGCGGACTGCATGACCATATTGATTCTGCTTCCGAGGCCGATTTCCTTACCAATGGAAACAGCATCGAGTGTATAGAAGTGTATATTGTGTTTTGCAATATATCTCTTTATAGAGGCAGGAAGCTTCTCATCCAACTCTGCTGCAGTCCATCCGCAGTTGAGAAGGAATGTTCCGTTATCCTTCAGATCCTGTACCATATCATATTTGCCTATATAGGACGGATTGTGGCATGCAACGAAATCTGCCTTATTAATCAGATACGTAGAACGAATCGGCTTTTTACCAAATCTCAGATGAGATATTGTAACACCACCGGATTTCTTGGAGTCATATGCAAAATATGCCTGAGCAAACATGTCCGTATGGTCACCAATGATCTTAATTGAGTTCTTGTTAGCACCAACCGTACCATCCGAGCCAAGTCCCCAGAATTTACAGCTGACAGTTCCTTCAGCAGCTGTGTCGATTTCTTCGCCTGTGTTCAAAGACAGGTTTGTAACATCATCAACGATACCGATAGTAAAGTGATTCTTCGGCGTATCCAACTTAAGATTGTTGTATACAGCTACAATCTGGGCAGGAGTTGTATCCTTCGAGCCAAGTCCATAACGGCCTGCAACTATTACAGGCATTTTGCCGTTTTCATAAAGTGCTGTACAAACATCCTGATACAGAGGCTCTCCAAGAGAACCTGGTTCCTTCGTCCTGTCGAGGACTGCAATTTTCTTTACGGAATCCGGTATCACCTTCAATAGATGCTTGACCGAGAAAGGTCTGTACAGGCGAACCTTGATCACACCGACTTTTTCACCCTTTGCGGCAAGATAGTCGATTGTCTCGTCGATCGTTTCACAAACGGAACCCATTGCAACGATTACTCTGTCTGCATCCGGCGCTCCATAATAGTTGAACAGTCCATATTCTCTCCCGGTGAGCTTGTTAATCTCATTGAAGTATTCCTCTACAATTGCCGGTAATGCATCATAATATGTGTTTGAAGCCTCACGCGCCTGGAAGAAGATATCAGGATTCTGTGCGGTTCCTCTGATAGAAGGGTTCTCAGGATTTAAAGCTCTCTTTCTGAATGCTCTCACGGCGTCATAGTCGACAAGCTTAGCCAGATCATCATAGTCCAGAGTTTCAATCTTCTGCAGTTCATGAGATGTCCTAAATCCATCAAAGAAATTGATGAACGGTACTCTGCCCTTTATTGCACTCAGATGTGCAACAGCAGCCAGATCCATAACTTCCTGTACGCTATTTTCCGCCAGCAGTGCCATACCGGTCTGACGGCAGGCCATAACGTCGGAATGATCTCCAAAGATAGATAATGCGTGGCTGGCAAGCGCTCTTGCGCTTACGTGCAATACGCCCGGGAGAAGCTCCCCTGCAATTTTGTACAGATTTGGTATCATCAGAAGCAAGCCCTGTGATGCAGTAAATGTAGTAGTCAGCGCTCCTGCTGCCAAAGAACCGTGTACTGTACCGGCGGCACCCGCCTCAGATTGCATTTCAACTACCTTGACCTCTTGGCCGAAAATATTTTTTCTGCCATTTGCGGACCATTCATCTGCAAGCTCTGCCATGACAGATGAAGGTGTGATTGGATAAATACCTGCAACATCGGTGAAAGCATATGCAATATGCGCCGCAGCGGTATTTCCGTCCATGGTTTTCATGTTCTTTCCCATCTTAATCTCCCCTTTACTGTTTCCCCATCAAATTTTATGTAACTTTTTATTCTTCCTGAAATATTTAGAATACAAGAAAAAATATTAACAGTGTGAGCATATATCAGGGGTTGTCAATATGCTTTCAGACTCAATAAGTATATTGTATACAAAATGAGTCTCATGTTTGATTATATTTTAACATTATTATAGGGTTTTGTGAAGAGGATTCATAATATAGAAAGAAACAAATATTCAGCAACTTTTTTGGAATTCGGTTGATTTTCAATTAATGCCAAATATTAATTTGAGGAGAACGAGTAGAACAAAACCTGGTATGCCAAGTATACCAACAATGAAGGCAGTATAAATGTTAAGTGCTATGTGGAATCCAATAAGACTACCGATCCAGTTGACCAGCAATATGGCGGCAGCGCCAAGAAGTACGTTGAGAAGCAGCTTCATTACCACCTTAAGCGGAGTTAGAAGAAGTCTTCCCAGTATCAATAGTAAAATGATGCCTACTGCATAGGCTATAATCACTCCAAAATTTATCGCCATACCCTCACACCATAAACATAATGTACATAGTATTTATACTTGTACAATTGGACAAATATGCCTTAAGTAGAAAGTATCAGAAGTATTATTTTAGCTGACTTATATTTTCAAATGTAGCGTGAGAGGCCCTTTTCCTTGGCAAGTCTTACAAAATATGCGTATCTGGATTCACACGCCTTGAGTTTATATGTAAAGTAGTCGATAAGCATTTCCTCATGCACATACTCGAAATTAGCGCTTGTCTCAATCCACTCATCCCGCGCCTGTTGTGCGGCAGTGAGGATTTCCTGTTCTTCTGCTGTAAGTTCTGCACGAATTGCGGCTTTTGGAAGTAATTTCTTCCGGGTTCGCTTTGATCTGATCAAATTGCTGCCCGTTTGATTTTTATATTCTGCAATTTCACTTTTCATACTTTGCACCTTCTTATAGAGAAATCTATTTCACCATAAGTATAGGCACAAATTCCCGCTTATATACCTTTGCCCTCAAACCACTGCAGTACTGAATTTGTTGTGACATATCTGAATTTGCCCCAGTCCCGCCATTTGCCCTTCAAATCATAAAGTGAACGTGCGAACTGTGCAAGCCCCTCTTTATCCACCTCTCTGATCTCGCTGACTTCATCATCACTAGCATCCTCAAGCAGTCTTCCGCCTACCTCATCCAATATAAAGATATAAGAATAAAACATCACATGTTCCTTTTCATGTTCAAATCTTATCCTGATCACACCGGCAAACTCTCTAATTTCAACCTCAAGGCCCAATTCCTCCTTGACCTCACGGAATACAGCCCCAAAGATATCCTCATCATGACCGATCCCACCTGTAGGTATCCTATAGATGTTTTCCGGATATTCGTCACAGGTAACTGTAATGACTTTACCCGTTGGTCTGACGACACAAAAGACGACCTCTCCTCTTCTGTCGCGCTGAACCACGCTTTTAACCCGGTTAAAGTAACCGGGAGCAGAATACCTGATGGTTACGTCTTTGATTATGGCATCTGTTTTCAACTTCTCACATATTTGAAGAAACTCTGCTTCATTAAATAAATTCATAGGCAAAAACCCTTTCACCCATCATTTTAAACCATTTTGCATTGTTTTTCCACAGATGTATTGAAACTATGAAATAAAAGTAACGAAAATTTAATAATTAGGAATATTCTTTTTGTGTTACATTGAAACAAATGTGGTAATATATAAGTCTATTTATATGTGGGAAATGGTTGAAAATAATATTATTTGAGGTGTTGGTCAACATGGAGCCTGAAGTCCAAATCCGCAGAAGAACAAATAAAACGAAGAACATTTTTTTGAAAATTTTTATTGCATTCATAGCATTAATGGTTGTGTCTGCGTCAGTTTTTACTTACCTGACCCTGCAAAATGAAAATGTGTATAAAGGAGTATCTGTGGGCGGCCTGGATGCATCCGGGTTAAGCAAACAGCAGCTTCAAGCTCAGCTTAGTGCAAATCATAACGCCTCCGATAATGGGACAGGCATTACACTCAAAGCATCTGATACTGAGATGCCCATAACATTTGCAGAATTGGACCTAAGATATGACATAGATTCAGCCGTAAAGAATGCTTATGCTGTCGGGCGCACAGGGAATATCTTCAATCGGATGTATGATATTGCCATGGCCTGTATGAGTGGCAAAAACATCAGTGTTATTCAAAACTTTGATGAGGAAAAGATAGATACCTTTGTAAATCAATTTTCAGTTCAGGTTTTTAAAAGCGTAAAAGAAGCATCACTTTTATTGTCGGACGATAAGGTGGTTATCCGGTCAGGAAGGAATGGAGAGCATATTGACAAAGCAGAAACTGCAAAGCTGGTCATTGACCTGATAAAAAGCGGCAAGGGCGGAGTTGTTTCCCCCGAGGTCATTATTACCAACCCAAACGGACTCGACGTAGATGATATCTATGATCAGATCATCAGTAAGCCCGCCGATGCTTCATACAAGGTAGAAAACAACAATCTGGTTCTCACTCCGCATTCCGTTGGCAGAGACATTGATAAGGGAAAGCTTGAGGAGATAATCAAAGATTTAGACCAGACAGAGGAGCAAGAACATGTGCTTCCGGTGTCAATTGTGATGCCTTCAGTAACTTCCGATATGGCAACATCAATGATTTTCAAGGACGAACTCGCTTCGGCTGTCACTTCATTCGGAACCGGTACTGTTAATGGTCAGAACCGTAAATTCAACATGCAGCTTGCGGTTAAAAATATTAATCAGCTTATTCTGCTGCCCGGTGAGGAGTTTTCGTTTAACAGAGTCGTGGGTCCGAGAGACGTGGAACATGGATATAAAACAGCTCACGTTTATATACGTGGCAGGATAGAAGACGGTATTGGCGGCGGGATCTGCCAGGTTTCAACTACAATGTACAACGCAGTGTTAACGGCGGATCTTGAAGTCGCTGAGCGAAAAAATCACTCCTTCACAGTTGGCTATGTTCCTTTAGGCCAAGATGCAACCGCTTTTTACGGAGGTACTGATTTCAGATTTGTCAATTCAACAAAGTGGCCTATAAAGCTGCTGTCAAATGTCAGTGGCAATAAGATACATTTTTCAATCATGGGAACAAATGAAAACCCAGGCAAAACTGTAGTAATAAGCAACAAGATCCTCTCAAAAACACCTCATACGATTCAAACCACTGAAGACCCAACCCTGCCGGTAGGAACTGAAAAGGAAACGCAGGAAGGTCTGGATGGCTATGTAGTAGAAACCTACAAAACGATTAAGATCGATGGAAAGGTAATCTCTCAAAAGAAGCTGCACACCAGCAAATACAATCCGTGTACCCAGATGTTGGTAGTAGGAACGAAGCCGGTGGAAGGCGCTACGCCACCTGTTACACCACCTGTTACGCCACCTGTTACACCCGCAGATCCGGAACAGCCGTTTGACCTGGAACAACCCGGTAACTCGGAACAGACGGTAGACTCAGAACAGTCCAGTAACCCGGAACAGCCTGATAGTCCGGAACAGCCTGTGGAAGATAACGCTGCAGATTCCGACATTCTCGACGAGGGTGAGCCTAGCTAAGAAAATTTTCGCAGGACAATGCGGAGGATAGAGTAATACATGCTGTAATGAGATTGATAACAATGCAGTCCTGCGAAAATTTAACCGCTGTCAATGCAAAGATATAAGTGTTACAAATTACTAGTATGCCTCTATATTGCTGGCTCCGCTGTTTCTCAAAATGGATGTTATCCTGTTAACCTTGTCATCATCCGTCTTCATGCTGAATAGCACTTTACCATGCCGTACATCGCTTTCATACTTCCTGCTCTTACTCTCGGGTATACCCAAATCAATCAGTCCGCCGACAATACCTCCGGTAACTGCTCCTGAAAGCAATCCGGTAATAGGTCCGGCGGCGGCTATAATCCCAAGTCCGGGAATCATCAAACTGCCGGCCCCAATTAATAACCCTGCGATTCCACCAAGCACACCGCCCGAAATAACACCATCGGATATGTTGTCATTCACACCCGTTGGAGTACCTGCAGTCCCTTTATTTCCCGTCATCATTGTTCCGAATCCCGGTGCTGTATTGTCAACTATTCCACTGAAAACTTCCGGTCTGCCTGCTCCCCGCATTCCGCCGGAAGAGGCTTGATCATATGGATCTCCGGTTTCTCCGTGCTTTGCAATTATTGAAATATCATCAGTACGCAAACCCTGTTCCTTAATTCTTCTGGCAGCCATCTCGGCATAGTCTTGATTTTCGAATAGCCCTACTACTGTCTTTGACATATTATCCTCCTGTTACTACAAAAATAGTTTGTTACAAAAATCGTCCATCTTATCATTGCAAAATAGAAGATAAATTATTCAACATATGTAAAATGCATAACAAGCTGTATGAGCCTTTGCATAAAACTGCTGTTCCCGAATATGCTTTTTTATTGTATAATGAATAGATGAACTTCAGGGGGTAAAGAATGCAGTCTAAAGGTAGCATACTTATATTTATTGCAATTTTAGCGTTCCCGATCATCGCTATATCGACAAATCATAATTTGTTTTTCGGGGCTCTTTCAGCTATTGTTTCTATAGTATCCTTCAGATATCTGTTTTATTTACTTTTTAAATATGATTTTGAAGATCAGCAGCCTGATGAAGATCTGGAAGCTGAACTTGAGGAGCTGGCTGACATTGATCTGAAGAAGGTCGGGGCAGGCCTGAGTATCACCTATAACCTTATGGTTATATTGTATCTCATCTACTGTTCATTCTACCTGGATACGATCCTGCTCAAGGGCATAGCCACTTTTGCCATATTGCTTCAATTGCACTTCATCATAAAGAAAGTCGGCTATAAGGAAACACCATATAATAGAAATCAGAATAAGCCGCAAATCCTTCTTTCAAGCATTTCCAACATCGTTGTCGTTGTATTTGCCGTGCTCAATAAAATATTACGACTGATCTAAGATACAGTTCTATCAGTTTAAAATGATATTTCCCATGTCCACATAAATATCTATAAGGGGTCCGCCTCCGTTCACATCACCATAGACTTCACCATCAGTACCTGTTTCCAGAGTTTCAGCAATCGGATCTATATGATTTTTAACACGTCCTCTTGTCGATTTTGCACTCATTGACCAGCCGGCTTTCTTTGGTAACTTCACACGGATATCTCCCGCTGATGATTTAATCGTATATGTTCCTTCGCTGTCAATGCCCTCCAGTTCTGCTGAAATCATGCCGTTTGAGGCATAAAGCACTGACCCTCTCTCCATTTTCGACTCTCTTACCGTAAGACTACCGGCTGAAATGTCACAATTAAGCTTTCCCTCTGTATTTTCAATAATCGAGTCTCCGGCAAGAGATTTCAAATCAATAACACCTTTCAATCCGGTGAACGTAATATCTCCCCTACCACATTTATATGTGCCGTTACCGGTGATATCTTTCATGCATATATCGCCATTATCTACTGAGACGCTTATTTTGTCAGAACTGCACCGGTTTACATCGATCAGACCTCTTTCAAGCGAGAGTTCAACTTTGGACATCTCCTCAAGACCTGATAAAGTAATTGTTGCATTTTCAGCATCGATATATAGTAATTTTAAAGTCTCCGGTACGATCAACTCCATATCGACATTATACCTGTATAATGGGCGTAGTTCTTTTTCAGCCCCGTTATTGATAGACACACTCATGGAAGTAGTTTCCACAGTGCTTTTTATACCATTCAATATCTGATTTAAATACTCTTTGTTCGCAGGACCCTTCAGACTTGTTTCTTCAATGATTTGAAGCTTATTCTGTGTACCGCGTGTTATTTTCACACTTCCACTTTGAATCTTCACAGTCAGCCTTGTCTGAGAGCTTATGTCTACATTATTTTCTGTTTCTTTCACCACTGTGGGACCAATAGCCGGCTTGATATCCGGCGGCCGTTTACAACCGGCAAACGACACTGTTATGATCCCCACAAGTACTATTGTTAACAGGCCTCTGATACACCTGAACTTGTTCTCCAAACTTTCCTACCATCCCTTCTCCAATGTACTGCAGGCTCTGTAATCCTATACAAACAGTATCCCCAATATAAAAGCTCCTGCCAGCAGCATCTTAGCTGCAGGTCTGGAGATAATCTTAATTCACTTGGCGCCACTAAAGCATTATTCTATCATATATGAGATCATAACTGAACTGACGGAGTTATCCATAAATCTGTTCCCTTTCGAGACGCTCTTATAAAAAAATAATCTTCAGATTTTTGGAACTATATTTGCCGAATATATGTCAAACATTTAGCATTTGTTTACTTTCATGATTAGATTATGTTATATAATAGGTTGCAGTTGCCGGATTATATATATACAATTATTGGAGATGAATAAATATTTTGAATGGAAAATCAGACATGATAAAAACGCTGAAGAAGCCAATCCTTCGCAAGAGCGGAGGGAAATACTATACTACAAAAAAACATCGTGACGTGCTTTTCGGTTTATTATTTATATTACCATCCTTTGCCGGTTGTGCTGTTTTTGTTCTTATTCCCTTTCTGGATGTTATTAGACGATCATTCACACTGGGTTTCACCGGCGAATTTGTTTGGTTTTACAACTATATCGACATTTTCCAAAACAGTGCGTTCCAGTTGGCAACAGTCAATACACTGCGTTTTGTAGGTATATGTGTGCCGTTATTGCTTCTGATATCACTTATGCTTGCCCTTCTATTGAACCAGAAAGTAATGGGAAGAGGGATGCTTAGGGCTGCATTTCTGGTTCCACTTGCAATACCGGTAGCTTCAGTTGCGCTGCTGTGGCAGATATTGTTCCATCAGAATGGATTGCTGGGTAATCTAATGGTGCTGCTGGGAAAGGAACGTATCGATTGGATGCGCACAGATTGGGCGTTGATGTGCCTGATCATCAGTTATCTATGGAAGAATGTAGGCTATAACATTGTCCTTTTTCTTGCAGGCTTGAGTAATATTTCAGTTGCCCAGTATGAGGCGGCGCATATAGATGGTGCAAATTCGTTCCAGTTATTCCGCAATATCACGTTGCCGGGTCTGATACCTACTCTGTTTACGGTGACTGTGCTGTCCCTGCTCAACACATTCAAGGTATTCCGGGAAGCTTACCTGGTGGCAGGCGATTATCCCACGCAGAATATATATCTTATACAGCATACACTCAACAACTGGTTTACGAAATTACAGATGGAAAGGCTGTGCGCTGCTGCTACAGTGATTGCAATTGTCATTATAGCACTGGTAGCCTTACTCCGCCAAAGTTGGCGTACAGACAATGATGAATTATGATGTGCGGATTTATGGTGTAATATAGGCGGTTATATCAAATAAGTATTGGAAGGCATAAAGATGAAGCTAAAGTTAATCGTACGCACAGTGTCATTATGGATTTTAGCAGTGGTAGCACTGATGCCCCTGGTTATGACACTGAGCGGGTCATTGATGGGCAAAACTGAATTAATTGATAATATAGGTCCGGTTCTTGGTGATGGTAAGGGAAGTGTAGCGATGCCAATTTTCCCTGGTATGCCGACACTGAAGCAGTATTTACAGTTATTATTGGATACACCCAAATTCCTTGATATGTTCTGGAACTCAGTGATGCTGGTAGTGCCCATTTTAGTGGGCCAGGTTTTGGTAGGGACACTGGCGGCATGGGGATTTGCCCGTTATCGTTTCCCGTTTAAGGAGGGGGTGTTCATGCTCTATATTGCATTGATGATGATGCCCTTCCAGGTAACACTTGTTCCAACCAACCTGGTACTGGATATGCTTCATCTGCTGGATACTCACTGGGCATTGATTCTTCCGGCTATATTTAATACCATTGCTGTATTTATGATGCGGCAGTTCTTTGAGTCAGTACCGCGGGCAATGAGTGAAGCAGCTGAGATGGATGGCGCCGGAGAATGGAAAGTGTTCTGGAAGGTTGCGCTGCCTATTGCCGCACCGGGTATTGTATCACTTGTAATCCTCCAGTTTTTTGAGAATTGGAACCTGGTGGAGCCCGGATTGATTTTCTTGAGGGACAAACAAAAATGGCCGCTATCACTATATCTGACGACCATTGGACAATCCAATGCAGATGTTGCGATGGCATCATCAATTATCACAATAATCCCTGCAATATTGATTTTTCTCTATGGTGAGACATTTTTGTTACAGGGAATCCGGGTATCGGGCTTAAAAGAGTAGACAAAAGGAGTGGAAACGATGAGCAACTTGAGTATGGAAAGGGAGACAAAGCCAAGAAAGAAGGCGGCAAAGGCATTAGCAGGATTTATGACAGTCATGGTGCTGTTAACTATAAGTTCCCGTATGCTGGAGAATTTTTCGATGGCCGAAGTATCAATAACCCGCGCATCCGGAGGATCACTGGAACGAGTGTTGGAAACCAACGGTACTATTAGTATTTCCGATGACGAGCCTATAAAGGCAGAAGATGCATTGACAGTGCTAAAGGTGCATGTCACCAATGGTGATATGGTAGAGGCAAGTAAGCCTCTGATTACTGTAGATATTGATTTGATAAAGGATAAACTCGAACAAGCACAAATTGATCTCAAGCGAAAAGAATTAGCAATACAAAGTTCAAATATTCCAACAGGCGGTATGACGCCGCAGGAAGCTCTGACCGAAGCACTTCGCATCCGTGAAGATGTCACCCAGAAGGTATCTGAGGACGAAATAAATGCCGACCTGGCATTAGTGAAAGCCGAAGAAACGCTGGCATCAAGTAAAAAGCAGCTGGATCAATCATTTATAAAGGAATTGGCAGCGGCTGAGGAAGCATTTGAACTGGCACGGGAGACACATAAAGAAAATGTATATATAGCACAAAAGGCATATGAAAAAGCACAAAAAACATATAGTGAAATAGTGAAGGCGGATACCGGGATATGGGCTACTGAGAAAGCTAATGCATATAGAGCATACATAGATAGTGAAATAGACCTGATAACTGCTATTGAGGAGCGATTCAGGGGAACTGATTATACTTCAGAAGAGCAATTGAAGGTTGCGATTGCGCTGCAGCAAGTTATGGTTGCAGAGTCACAACTCTCCAGGGTGAATCCGGGAGATACTGCAGCATATGAGACTGCACAGGCAGTTTTAGCTGCTGCCAATGCGGCGCTTGAAGCTGCGAAAAATTATAGTGGGTTTAAAGGTCAGGAGCTGAATGAAAAAGTTGAAAAAGCTCATAAAAATCGGGACAAGGCCTATGACTACTATGTCGCAGTATACAATGAGACATCACCAGATATCATCGAAAAGATTGATGATGCGCTGGTAGATCAGACGAATAAACAAAAAGCCTATGAAAAGGCTGTTAAAGATGGTAATAAGGCGATATCTACAGTACAGGAAACCCTTGACAATACCAAAGAAGCAATGACTTTATGGCAGGAGGGTACCCTCATTTCAGATGATAAACAAAGACCTGCCGGCCTTGAAACTGCTTTGAAGGCAGTAGAAACCGCTGATAAAGACTTAGCTGAGAAGCAAAAGGCCCGCGAAGAGCTGCTGAAAGCTAATGGCCGAACTATTGAGGATGCGGATAAGGCACTTAAAAAGGCCCGTGAGGATGTTGCACGACAAATAAAGACTGATCATATTTCAGCTGAAGCAAAAAAACTGGACAATGCAGCTGCAGAGGCAGAATTGGAAAAAGTTAAGAAGAATATTGAACGATTGCAAAAATTGACAGACACCAAAGGTATAATAACTGCCCCTATAACAGGTATCGTATCTGAGATCACTGCAAGTGAAGGTGCATCTATTGCTGAAGGCGCTGTCATTGCAAGGATAGCTGCAAGTGATAAGTCCATGAAGATAATTGCTACAGTAACAGCAGAAGAGGCTAAGCAGCTCAAAGTCGGGCTGGATGCAGAGCTTTATTCAGATAGAATGTGGGCTTCCGGTAAGGTTGCAGAAATCCGCAGAGCATCCGGTACAGGCGGCCAGACAGGGCAGACGATGTATGAGGTGCATATAGGTATCAATCCTGATCAAGGAGAATTCTATATTGGGGATTCTGTTCGCATCACAATAAGGCAGACGTCTCAGCGTTATAATACTATAATTCCTCTCAGCGCTCTCAGAGAAGACACAGACGGTAAGTTCGTCTTTATATTGGAAGAACAGAGCGGTGCACTTGGTACCAAGCAGATTGTTCGGCGTGTAGATGTATCAGTACAGGAAAGCAACTCTACTCAGGCTGCGGTCAGTGGCGCTTTTTCTGAATGGGAAAAGCTAGTTGATCGTGGAGACAGGGAACTGAAAAACGGTGATCGTGTAAGGATTAAACAATGAGCATAGGACACGCAAAATTATGGTGGTTAGAAAGGAGGGGATGTATATGCATGTAATCAGAAGAGCTTTACATATGGGGGCGCTCTGGCTGCTCATATCTGTATGCCTGTGGGCAGTTGGTATAGCTTGCTTAAATAATGTAACACCCGCTTCCGGGACATCACGCTTTAGTATGCGTTTCTCTCCTAAGAGTGAGCCCGCCTTTAATGGTATAGAGCAGTATTATGAAAGACAGGAGTCTATGGCGGATGTGATAGAAATACCGGGGGTGTTGACCGCCTGGGCAGAGGAAAGGAACCAACAGGTTTCTGCAACGGAATGGAAGGCAGATGCTGCCGTAGATATTTATTATATCAATGGAAATGTCACGGATGTTATGGACTTAACCCTCATTTCAGGTGGATTTCCTGTGAGTACGGACAAAACAGGTATTTCTATTGATACTAAAACTGCTGTAAAACTCTTTGGCTCATCCACACCGGCAGGCCTTGATATTACTTTGGGGGGACAGAAATATACCGTGCGCGGTATTTTCGAATGTCCGAAGGGGATCTCAACATGGGGAACAGATACAGGCCGGGGGCTGGCTGTATTATCTCCTCCGCCGGCCTCACCGACAGAAGCGGCAGAAGCTTGGGACGCCAAAGCAAATGAGGGAATAGGTGTTCAAGGCGTCGAAATCATATTTCCGGCAGGTTTATCCCCTGATGAAGCAAAGAACTACGCCATGCAGCTTTCAGGCGAAATGGGACTTAGCGGAGCCGCTTATATAAGGGATTTTTCCGCAAGTGACAAAATGCTGCGCCAGCTTGCGCAGTTACCAGGATGGGTTATGATGGCTGTTGCTATACTGATGCTGATGTATACCGCATACTCACAGTTACATATGATGCTGCGGTTAGCTTGGAAGCGATTCAGGTCACGGAGTATATCCGGAAAAATAGCACTCAATACAACACTGCGTGGGTTACTATGGGTAGGTTCCGCCTTACTGGCATCCGTATGTATATATCTCATTGTACGGCCTGATTTTTCTCTGCCGCCGTCTTATATTCCGACTCAGTGGTCGGACGTGGGTTTCTGGCCGGAGCTTATAAAAAAGATGTTGCTTGACCAGGCTGAGAGAAATGCATTACCAGTCGCACGGCCTGATGCAGTAGTAATTACCTTGACTCGTTGGGGGAGTGCCTTTATCGCCGCTTCACTAGGTTCGATCTATTTACTGAATTCTTGTCTTTATAAAGTGCTGGGACGTCCTGTATCAAAACGACTCAGACACCATCCGGATGAATGGTCCCATCCGGTACCACGTTGGGATACAAGCTGTTTTTTTCTACTGTTGATATCGGCAGTATCACCTATGGCGGGGCTCAAACTAGCTGATTTACTGGGGTTGCGGCCGGTGATATCCGGAACGGCTTTGACCATGCTGGTGATACCTGTCGTGATGGTAATGGTAGAGTTGATTCTACGCATGTGGCCGAGTACATTATGGCCTTTGCGTTTCTCTCCGGTAGAGAAGGTGCTTTATATAATACATAGGATTCCGGGACTAAATTTACTTAGAGGAAACAGAAATTTTAGAGTATAAAATATAGGGGGGCAATTAATTTGTTAAGAAGAATGAGAAGGTTTTTATGTATTGGACTAGCATCAATGATGCTTCTAAGTGGATGTGCAGGTAATGGAGATGTCAAGAAGGCATCCAAAGGCGGCTATCGTGAGACAGAGATAACTATGCCGGCGGGTTATCAACAGACCACTAACCCTTTGTTTTTGAAGGATGGCCGGGTTATGATGCTTGCAACCCGTATATTTGAAGAAATGCAAATGAACGGCGGAGCAGTTCCTTTGGATATCAAGGTAGCTGCAGGCGAAACTGTAGCTGTTATGGATGATAATGCAACAGATAGTGAAGCTACGGCTGAGGACACTAGTATGGCTGAGGACACCAGCACAGCTGAGGGCGAAGCTGCCGCTGAGGACACTGGTACGGCTGAGGGCGAAGCTGCGACTGAAGATGTTAACACACTTCCTGCCGGCGAAATGCCAATGGATGTGTACACCCCGCCGGAGATGAAATATGATATTCTTATATGGCAGGATTTATCGAAAGAACCAACGGTAGACCCATTCAAGCTGCCTGTAAATACATATTTTGATTCGCAAGGTGCATTAATAACAGACGTTGATGGCAATCCTATTTTAAGAGCAAGCAGCTATGATCAGGAGAAGGGAACGCAGAAGTTTCTTCTTTATTGGCTGCCTGAGGCGGTAGGAGCAGGAAAAGATGCTGCTCCTGCAGCTCCTGTAAAAGAGCAGTCTCTCGATTTAGGGGAAATGTATCCCAATGCCATTGTCATACTTCCTGGAGGCTTAGTTGCAGCTTCCACCTGGAATAGTGTCCAAATATTCGGTACAGATGGCAAAAAAGTAAAGGAATTATCAATCAGCTACACAAATCAGATGTTCCGTGTCGCTAATAATTTGGTTGTGTCGGATGGGGAAAAAAGCGAGTTGGTCTTTTATGACATTACAACACTTGAAGAATCAAAACGTATGAAAATTGGAAGAACTATTATCAACAACACAAACAGTGCTGCAGGGTTTGATGATGGTACAATTTATTTATATGGTCAGAATGGCATATATAAATTGGATTCAGCTGCTGTCACCACTCCGGCAGCGAATGAGCCGTCTAGAGCAGAAGAGGAGATGGTTCTTGATTTTCTCCAGTATTCTTTGGCGGATCCTGAACTATACTCGAGCGGCTTTGCAGTAAGCAGTGACAAACAGATCCTCATCATGGCTAATTCAAATCGCATGAACCCTCGTATGTACAGCAGTAACATGGCAGTAAGCGTAGCACAGGAATATCAGGGACCTCAGATGCTCCTCTTCTTGTATAAATGGGATCCTGAGCTGGATCTGTCCAATAAGACCGTATTGACTGTGAGCAGCTTGTTTGCCGATCAAATTCTGCGTATGGCCGCATTTGAATTCAAAAAGAAACATCCCGATGTACAGATTAAGCTTACGCAATATTATGACAAGATGGAAGACCAGATGAAGTGGAGCGATTTTATCCGCACAGTTAACACGGACATTCTCTCCGGAAAAACCGCAGACATTATGTTTCTGGATAATCTCCCATTAGATAGTTATACCAGGCGTGGTATATTAGTCGACTTGAATCCACTTGTAGATCAACTTGGCGGAGCTGAAAACCTCAACATGGGTATTGTTAACGGAATGAAAAACGAGGATGGCAAATTGTACGCACTTCCGTTGACATTCACCACCTATGCCCTTATCGGACACAAGAACGTTATTGATCAGGTAACAGATCTTCAATCTCTTCTGACATTGAAGCTGGCACCAGACCAGAAGGCTCTTTCGCCCATGCAAAAGCAATCATTATTCCAACAGCTCCTGATGACGAACCTTCCGGCGTTTGTTGACAAGCAATCCGGCGATTACCGTTTTGATACGCCAGAGTTTATCGGATTCCTTGAACTTTTTGAACGTATTTATAACGAAGCGCAAACACCACCGCCTGAACTGCCGGAGAATCCTACAGAGGAAGACTACCGGAAAATAGATATGGGTAACTTCTGGCAGGATTCACAGAAAGACCGTTACACCGGAAAGACAGCCATGACAATGACTACATTGGGAAATATTGATAGCTTCTCTTACGAGTTATCGTACTCCGGCGGTAAGAATGCATCATGGACATTCATGCCCAAGCTGAAGGATTTCGGTGGAGAGATATTTATGCCCCAGACCACAATTGGTATCAGCGCAAAAACGAAAAACAAGGAACTGGCACTGGAGTTTGTAAAGATGATTATGTCAGGTGAGCTTGAAAACATGGAAAACTATATGTGGGGTTTCTCCGTAGTTAAATCCCAGCAGGAGAAGGCAATTAAGAACCTGCTGGAACAGTACAAGCAGCAAGATGAATACGGAGGAATGGGACAAATGTATATTGATGAAACAACATCTGTTGATATGATAAGGCTGACTGAACAGCAGATGCGCGACATCGTAAACCGTATGGACGAATGTACCGTTCCTATCCAATATGATCAGACACTTTCTGAATTTTTAACTGAGGAAATAAATCCTTTCTTGTATGGACGCAAATCTGCAAAAGAAGCTGCAGAGGCACTACAGCGCAGAGCCGCCGCATATTTAGCAGAGTAACAGTAATCCTTGGTTACATAGGTGCATTTATCTACTGGAATAAAACGCTGAAAGCCCGCTAATTAGCGGGCTTTCAAACATTGTGGCGGAGAAGCGGGGATTCGAACCCCGGCTAGAGATTACTCCCTACTAACGGTTTAGCAAACCGCCCCCTTCGACCTGCTTGGGTACTTCTCCAAGTTCGAAATTATAAAAGAAACTATGGCGGAGAGAGTGAGATTCGAACTCACGGTAGCCTTGCGACTACGCCGGTTTTCAAGACCGGTGCCTTAAACCAACTCGACCATCTCTCCTTGTTTTTAATCGAGCGACGTAGTATATTCTACTATATGAGCAGGGCTTTGTCAACACCACATTCTGGGCCACACACGGCCCATCTGCTTTTATTCTTCAGCCAATCAGTACCTCGAGTTCATTGATTAATACATCCCTCAGTTCAGACACATCCAGCTCTCCAGGCTGCAAACCCCTTCTTGAACATATTGCAGCAGCCGCCCCCGCAGCTTCACCGAGCTCCATCATATTTCCCATGGACTTCCCCGCAGCGTGCCCCATGAAGGTCGCAGAAGCACAACGACCGGCTAAGAGAAGTCCGCTGACATTCTTAGGTACCAATGATCTGTATGGATAGGAATAACCTGATTTCATCGGACCAATATATAACTGGTTTGCATCGATATGTCCGTATTTTCTTGCAACTGTGTCATCAAATTCCGGCGCATTCTGAGAGTCATCAAATGTCTGCACATATTCTCCCACAATACGGCGAGTATCGCGTACACCTAATATGTTGCCAACTTTGTCAAGAAAACAGTTCTGCGCACCTGGTACCTTACTATACCTTAAAATACGTACCAGATCAGTTGCTACCTGAAGCCCATTCCTACGGGCTTTTGTAAGGTCGGTGGAGTTCAATCCATCCGTCGTCAGGCTCTGGTTTCTCCAAGCCCCGTTGTTAACTCCTATAATACCAGGCAATGTCCCTTCGTTAAATCCATACCAGGCTGCTACATGATAACCCTTTATATGAGCTTCATCCATTAATGCGTTAAACTTTTTATAATCGCCAAGCCATTCGAAGAAATCAGCCTTGTCGATACCGCCGAGTGAAAACCCAAGTGTGACCGGCATATGTATATGATCTTCTTCCCTTCCTTCCATGTATTCGCATCCTGCAGCAAATGCCACATCGCCGTCGCCGGTTGCGTCAACGATAATGTCGGCGTTATAAGCAACATATCCCCTCTTTTCCCTCACTATGACACCTGTTACTTGATTGCCATCTTTCAAAACATCAAAAACAGGACTGAACAATCTATACTGGATGCCCAACTCCTCCAGCATTTCATAAATTGCCAGTTCAGAATACTCAACATGACAGCTAAGGCCATCTCCATCTATCATATTTTCGACACCCGGTCTAGATGCATCATCACCTAATCTCTCAATATGCTTCACTAACATATCGTGAGCAAAGGAACGTTTTTGCTTTTTATATTTCAATCTGTTCACTGGCATCCAAGGTACTGCGTTAATAATTCCACCAGCCAGGTTGGCACTCTCCAACAACATTACTTCAGAACCACAGCGGGTTGCAGCCAGGGCAGCACCTAATCCCGCGGGTCCGCTTCCACATATGACTACGTCGTATCGCTCTTGTGTAATGAATTTGGTTGTATTCATTTGTTTTCCTCCAATATAAATTATACTTAACTGAATGAACACGACCTATGCATTTAACCCCTAATTGAAGAACGTGTACTTTCGCACAAATTGCTCCGCTCTGCGCAAATAGTTACTCTCAGGATACTCCCGAATCAATTGCTCCATATGTTTTAGCGCATTAGCATTTTTGTCGGTCCTCAATTCTGCGTAAGCAAGATAATATAGGCATTTGTCTGAAAACTCTTCCTTCGGGGCATATTGGAATGAAAGTAAAAGCTTTTCCGCTGCCTGGGTATATCTTGCCCTGTCGTATAGAGAGAACCCCTCATTAAAGAGCTGCTCTCCAGCCTCCGCCATAACTTTCATTTCTAGCTTCTGGTAGAATACTGCTGATTCCTGGTCCAAATTTTCCACATCTACTGTTTCCAATTGTTTTACAGCGTCAATAAGATCACCTTGAAGATAGACATTAAATACTCCGGTAAGGCTAGCAAATGCGCTCTGCTTTATCTGTAGATTTTCCTCAATATCTTCTTTTTCATCTAGAAGGCGTCTGATCTCCTTCATCAGCTCTTCCTTCTCATTTTCCAGCTTGCTTATTTCCTTATTTAATTCTTCATTCATTTCTTGAGCACTTGCAAAATTTTGCAGATACTCATTTTTCTCAGTTTCCGTACTAAAAACCTGGCTTCTATAATCGTCCAGATTTTTATTCAATCTAATTTGACTATATCCGGCAAAGAGCAACACAATAAATGCACTGGTAAATAGAATTACAGCATACAACCATACATTCGATTTTTTACTTTTCATCATAAATTTTCCCTCGAAATGAGTAAAATAAAATTACTCAGAGTAATTAGAAACATGTACCTTCCTGGCTAAGTCGATCGCCTTGATCTCCTCAGCGGAAAGCGCATGTTTTGACTTGCCTCCGGATACAGGCTTTGCGTATGTGGATGAGCTTTCTCTGGAGTAGAGGCTGCTCAGAACTACTCCATCATCATTGTTATCCATTATTGCAATGGAGAAGCTTAAATCGCTTCCCACGTTGTCGAACGCATTATACCTGACAACTCCAATCTTCTGAACACAGTAATACATATTACGCTTTATAGTATTGAGTTGGTATTCTAACTCCTTATTTTTTCCGATAACTCCATTTGTCTTATCTATACAATCCTCAAGAACCTGCTCAATATTAGCACCGCTTAATCCATTCATAAACTTACTATATTTGTTTTTCAATTTCTTGATCTTCTTCCTGTTGGAGAGGATCATAAAAAATAGAAGCAGTATAATCAGAAAATTGATCCCAATTAAAATAATTAATTCATTTGAAGTACTAAAAAAATCTGCCATACCTGTTTCTCCTTCAAAAATTCTTCTGTAAAAATGAAACCGTCGTAAATATGCCTATTCTGCCTTCAAATCCATTTTGCCTTTATTAAGGGATTCTTTATTGCCTTTACTCAAATAATGGCTTTATGGTCATTCTGGAACGTGACTATTTTTGTATGTTTTTATCTAATTTTTCCACAATATCTATGATCCTGTCAAGTTCATCAAGAGAGTAATATTCGATCATGATCTTTCCCTTATTTACACTGTTCATGATTTTTACCTTGGTGCCAAATACCTCCCTGAATCTTTCCTCTATTGCCAGATACTCAACTTCATCTTCTTTCTTCTCTTTCTTCTCTTTCTTCTTCTGCTTCTGCATAGCCATTCGCTTCACGAGCAGTTCCGTCTCACGTACATTAAGTTCTCTTTTTATAACTTCCTCAGCTGCCTTAACCTGCAGCAAATGATTCTCTATACCAAGTAACGCTCTTGCATGACCACTGGTGAGTTCCCCATCGATCAGCTTTATCCTGAGCTTCTCCTGAAGCGTAAGCAGCCTGAGTGAATTCGCAATTGCCGGTCTGCTTTTACCGACGGTGTTTGCAATCTCTTCCTGTGTCATGCCAAAATCACCCATGAGCTTATCATAGGCCTCAGCCTCTTCTATTGGATTCAGATCTTCTCGCTGTAGATTCTCGATTAAGGCAATTTCCATGACCTGTTTATTAGACAGATCCCTTATAATAACAGGAACTGTCTTTAATCCGGCTAGTCTGGAAGCGCGCCATCGCCTCTCACCGGCTACAATTTTATATTTACTTCCTTCACGCTGTACTATTAGCGGCTGAACAATGCCATGCTGCTTTATGGATTCTGCTAACTGAGCCAGCTTATCATCATTAAAGTTTTTACGAGGCTGCCCGCTATTTGGTTCAACATCGTTTATCCTGATTTCCCTTACACCTGTATCTTCTGATTCAGCTGAAATTATCAATGCGCCTAAACCTTTTCCAAGTCCCTTTTTCATGCTGTTATCCGACCTCCTCAGAATAATCTATTACTTCCTGTGCAAGATCAAGATAACACTCTGCACCTTTTGATTTGGCATCGTATAAAATAATTGGAAGCCCGAAGCTTGGTGCTTCGCTGAGCCGAACATTTCTTGGTATAACTGTACGGTATACTCTGTTTCTAAAATGTTTCTTTACATCTTCGACTACCTGAAGAGATAAATTTGTACGCGCATCAAACATAGTAAGGACAACTCCCTCCACGTCCAATGCCGGATTCAGATGTCTCTGTACCAGCTTCACAGTATTCATCAGCTGGCTAAGCCCTTCAAGAGCATAATATTCACATTGTATGGGTACAAGTATCGTATCAGAAGCAGTTAATGCATTCAGTGTAAGAAGTCCTAAAGATGGAGGACAGTCAATCAATATAAAGTCATATTTGTCTCTGATTTCATCGATGGCGACCTTCATTCTGGTCTCTCTTGAGATTACTGATACCAATTCAACTTCGGCTCCCACCAGCTGAATATTTGACGGGCATATGTACAATCCATCTATCATGGTATTTACTAAAGCATTTTCTATCTTTTCATCATTGATAATTACATCATAAATCGACTTATCTATTGTTTTCTTATCAATGCCAAGGCCGCTCGTTGTATTTCCTTGAGGGTCAATATCAATAATTACCACTTTCTTGCCTTTAAATGCAAGGCACGAACTAAGATTTACAGCAGTAGTTGTCTTCCCCACACCGCCCTTTTGGTTCGCAATTGCGATCACCTTGGCCAATTTCTTCACTCCCTAAACAAGTATTAATGATTATTACATGAGACTTCTGTTATTATAACATATAATGCTTTTATGCGACACAGTATTTTTATATTTACACTTCCTTACTGCTGACTTTGAATCATCAATAATTCATTATTCAATCTCTATTACTGCCAGTTCTGACCATATATAATCAATGATACATCGTTATTAATCAATCTCACTGCCGGTTTTGACCGCCCAAAACCGGCGAAAAGGCGCCACTCATACGACGTGGTGTCTATTAGGGCACAGAGTAAAAGCTTCTATACACCTATGTGAAGAAAACTTGTTTGACACTTCACTGTCTTATTATGTTTTCTTCAAGGTGTATCACGAACCTTTTACTAACTCATATTAGTGTCTCTGGGGTAGAGAAAATTCATTTTTTGTGAGGCTCGTCAGACTAAAGGAAATAAGCATGTATAGCTGCGGGTGATTTATCTAAATTAAATGTTTCACGTGAAACATTTTTACATAATGCATTAATCATCAGGCTCTGGATATATTAAATCCTCTTCGTGTACCCAAATACTTCTTCCTCCATGACAGTCCAATCTCACATAGCCGTCTCTTTTATCTGAGATTCTTCCACTCTCATAATCCTCAGCAATGTCAGGAACAACTTCTTTGATATAGGGAAAAGCAAATGATTCAATTACTTCTGATCCAGCTATTACTTTCACATCACTCTTAACACTACTTATTTTATCCTTAGTATACGCTACTGTATCAGAATTTCTTACCCAACCTTTATAGTTACTTGGGGTATCATATACCGGTATGCTCACATATAACCAAACTACATTATTTACCTCAACTGTATCCATTACATCAATAACTGAATAGGACATAATGTAACTAAGTATCTGTGATTTTTCATCGGGAAGTGCAAATAAATTTTTCTGTTCTTCTATAAAAACCTTTCTACTTTCATTACTAATATAATTAATGATCAGTGTTTCTATCCTTTCCTCATTCAGCATAGCTATTTCGATGTTTTTGCTGTTTAGTTCCGCTTCTAGCTTCTTTATTTCACTTTCTGCTTTTTCATTCTTTAACTCTAATTGTTCAATTTCATTAATACACTGCTCGATATCTTCTTCTAGTAGCGTAATTCTTTCCATTGCAGATTTATCAGTATCCGTACAACCACATTGTATCACGGCAGTTAGAATTAACAGTATAAGAAGTAATTTTTTCATCTTCTTTTCTCCTATCAAACCTTGTTAATCTGTTCCCTAAATTATATTATAAACAAAAGCCCGCGACTGCGGGCTTTTACTATATTGTTTCACGTGAAACATATATGCTGCTGTTATCTATGTTTTATACATCAAGATTTGTTACATACTTCGCATTTACGTTGATGAACTCTTTCCTGGGTTCAACTTTGTCTCCCATAAGTATTGTGAATATTTCATCTGCAGCAATGGCATCTGCCATTCCAACCCTCAGCATTGTTCTTGTTTCGGGGTTCATTGTCGTCTCCCAAAGTTGTTCAGCACTCATTTCACCAAGACCCTTATATCTCTGAATATCGCAATCTTCCTTTTTCCAATTCTTCTCTTTTTGTATATCTTCAACTTCCTGGTCAGTATAGGCGTAATATTCTTCTTTTCCTTTATATACTTTAAAAAGAGGCGGTCTTGCAATATATATATGTCCTTGCTCAACAAGCGGTTTCATATATCTAAAGAAGAAAGTAAGCAGCAGAGTTCTAATATGAGCACCATCTACATCAGCATCTGCCATTATTATGACTCTGTCATATCTGAGTTTTGTAACATCAAAATCTTCTCCAATACTTGCACCCAATGCTGTAATAACTGGAAGCAGCTTTTCATTGCCATATACCTTGTCTAATCGTGATTTCTCTACATTAAGCATTTTCCCCCATAAAGGAAGGATAGCCTGGTATCTTCTGTCTCTTCCCTGTTTTGCAGAACCTCCCGCTGAGTCACCCTCTACAATATATATCTCACATAGTGAAGGATCTCTTTCAGAACAATCAGCCAATTTCCCAGGTAATGTAGTAAACTCAAGTGCAGTCTTTCTTCTCGTCAATTCTCTTGCTTTCTTTGCCGCCTCTCTGGCTCTGGACGCAGTTAAACATTTATCTAGTACTATTTTCGCTACCGAAGGGTTTTCCTCAAGAAAGCTTGTCATTTTCTCAGTAACAACTCCTTCGACTAGTCCTCTTATCTCACTATTACCAAGCTTTGTCTTTGTCTGTCCTTCAAACTGAGGATCCATAAGTTTAACACTTACTATTGCAGTAAGTCCTTCTCTAACATCTTCACCCATTAAGTTCTTGTCATTATCTTTCAAAAAATTATATTTTCTTGCATAGTCGTTTATCACCTTTGTAATGGCTGATTTAAATCCTGTCAGGTGTGTTCCGCCTTCTGTTGTTGCAATATTATTAGCATAGCTGAAGATGTTTTCTACATATCGGTCATTGTACTGCATTGAGATTTCACATATACTATCATCCTTCTCTCCTTCGATATAAATCGGAAGATCATGCAGTACCTCCTTATCCTTATTTATATACTGAACAAATGATACAATACCACCCTCATAATGGAGGAATTTCTCTATTCTTTCCTCCTGACGATCGTCAATGAGCCTTATCTTAATTCCTTTATTTAAGAAAGCCATCTCTCTGTAACGCATGATCATTGCATCAAAATCATACACCGTTTCTTCAAATATTTCAGGATCAGCCTTAAATACAGTTTTTGTACCGGTTCTATCGGATTCTCCAACAATTTCAAGAGGTGTAACTGTTTTACCCTTTTCATATCTCTGACTATATATCTTTCCGTCTCTCTTTACCTCAACTACAAGATACTCTGATAGAGCATTTACAACTGAAGCACCTACACCATGCAGTCCACCTGATACGGTATATGCTCCCTTTCCGAATTTCCCGCCGGCATGAAGAATAGTATGTACCACCTCTACTGTAGGAATTCCCATTTTAGGATGTATACCAACAGGAATACCACTCCCGTTATCAGTTACAGTAATTACATTATCTTTCTCAACAACAATTTCTATCTCATCGCATCTGCCTGCAAGTGCTTCATCTATGCTGTTAGCAACAATTTCATATACCAAATGAAGAAGACCTCTCTGCGAAGTACTTCCAATATACATACCAGGCCTTTTTCTTACTGCCTCAAGGCCTTCTAATACTTGTATCTGATTTTCATCATAAACTTCATGATTTTCATAGTGATCAAGTTCCATATTTTCCTCCAATAAGTAAATCTTTAAATTTTATCCGATGTTTGAAATGCCATCTATATACCCAGATCTTTTTTGCAGCGTTAACGAAGAAATGGGAGAAAGATATATCTTACTTTTATTATCCATTTCTGTAATGATAAATGTTTTTGGCAAATCGTCAGATATGGTCTCAATGAAACCTTCCTCCTCCGCAATCTTCAAGAACTCCTTTGTGTCCTTTGATAAAGTCGTTGTTTCTATATCTAGTATAGCAATCACGTTCTTCATCGGAATAACTACATCTCCGCCAACATGCAAAAACATTGCAAACCTCCGGATATTTATTTTCATCTAATATATTCTATCTTAAATAAACTTTCAGTGCAAATGATTGCCTTTTATTTATAGAAATATTAATTAATTTACTATTAATCCGCTAAAGCACCATTTTTAATATAAAGAAATGCTGTATCTTCAGAATCTCTACTAAAAAATCTCTTATCTGTGCATGTAATAAATGTCTGAACGCCATCAATACTGTCAAGAAGATATTCCTTTCTCTTGTCATCTAGTTCCGACAGGACATCATCCAGCAGTAGTACCGGTATCTCTCCGCTCTCTTCCTTCATAAAGTCGATCTCAGCCAACTTCATCGATAGCACAGATGTCCTCTGTTGTCCCTGTGATCCATATATTTTAGTGCTTTCACCGTTTAAAACTATATCAATATCATCTCTATGAGGGCCATATAACGTGGTTCCCCTCATAATTTCCTTCGACTTGCTTCTGTTTAGTACATCATAGAATTTCTTTTCTATTTCAACATCAATGCATCCAGTATCTATTATTTCGAAAGATGGGTTATATATTAACTGGAGTTTCTCAGCATTATTAGTCAACTTACTATGTCTGGCGGCAGCAAAATTATCCAATGTTCTTACAAAATTATATCTAGCCTTCATGATCCTGGTACCATTTTTTATAAGATGTTTATCCCAGACATCAAGAGTATCTTCAAGCTGTTTATCAATATTTATCTTTTTTAGCAGACAATTTCTTTGAAATAAAATCTTTGAATATTGCTGCAGGTCATAAAAATATGACGGTCTGAGCTGACTAAGTGTAATATCAATAAACCTTCGTCTCTCTGATGGACCCTGCTTGATTATTAACAAGTCTTCCGGGGAAAAAATTACGGCATTTAAATGACCCATTAAATCACCGATTTTTTTTATTGGTATTTCATTTATCCTTATCTTTTTTCTTTCTTCCTTACTGAATGTAATATGTATTTCTTCTTCTATATCTTTCTTCGTTACAATAAGCTTTATTTCAAATCCTAAAGCATCATTCTTTATAAGTTCATCATCTCTGGATGTCCTGTGTGATCTTCCTGACGCACATAAGAAAATCGCTTCAATGATGTTTGTCTTTCCTTGAGCATTATTCCCATAAATAATGTTAAATGTATCAGCAAAATCAACATTTAGATGACTATAATTCCTGAAATCCCTTAACTTAATGCTTTTTATCTGCAAAGGATCAATCCTCCGCTATCTTATACAGTTTTCTTTCATATTCTACCTTATCACCCGGACGCAGCTTTTTTCCTCTTTGCAGCTCGACACTTTCATTAACTTTGACCGTTCCGCCCGAAATCAGCATTTTTGCATCTGCCCCACTTCCAACAATTCCAGAAAGCTTTAACATCTGCTCTAGTTTTATATACTCAGTACTTATTTTTACCTCTTCCATAACCCTGTCATCCTTTGAATAATTATTTCCTGATTGGCAGTACCAGATAAGCAAACTCATTTCCCTGTACAGGCTTAATAGTGCATGGACCAATACTGGTTGTAAAATAAATGTTCACTGTTTCATTATCTATTACTCTTAAAGCTTCAATAAAATATCTCGGATTAAATGATATTTCAAGCTTTTTGCCTTCCATTTCTACTCTAATTTCTTCTCTGACATTACCTATCTCAGTATTTGAAGTTATAACCAACAAATCATCTGAAATATCAAGCTTCACAGGATATCTTCTTTCATCATTAGTGATAACAAGTGAAGCTCTTTCAAAGCATGCAAGCAATTCTTTTGTATTTATCGTTAACCTTGTCTCGTTTTCATTCGGAATGATACCAGAATAATTAAGATAATCTCCCTCTAAAAGTCTTGAAACTAAAATACATTTTCCCATATCAAACAATATTTGATTTCCCGCTGCATATATAATAATATCTTCATCTGTCGGCTGTATTATTTTTGAAATTTCATTTAATGTCTTACCGGGTATTACCATTCGACCCGGTTCAAACTCAGCATCATGTTCCAATGTACGAAGAGCAAGTCTGTAACCATCTATTGAAACTATCGTAAGCTTTTTTTCATAAAAGTCAAATAGCGATCCTGTCAGTATTGGCCTGTTTTCATCCATACTAACTGCAAATATTGTTTGCTTGATCATTTCCTTAATAGTTTTTTGTTTTATTTTAATTCCATTCTCTTTTTCTATTTGCGGCAATGCCGGAAAACCTTCAGCAGCCATACCTCTAATTTCAAATAAGGAATTCTCGCACTCTATAATAACTGCATTATTTTCCTTCACTTGAATTAATACCTCAGAATCAGGTAACCTCCTTACGATGTCACCAAACATTTTTGAATTTAATATTGTAGATCCTTTTTCTTTAATATCTGCTTCGACATAACATTCTATGCCTATTTCCAAATCATTCCCTGTCATTTTAAATATTTCATCAGCCTCTACAAGGATACCTTCCAGGATAGGCAGTGTAGTTTTTGTTGAAACCGCCTTTTGAACAATATTTATTCCTTCCAGCAAATTCTCTTTTGAGCAAATAACTTTCATTACGATAACCTCCAGCTAATTTATTTAAATATAATATAAAAATCAATAATAGTAGTAAGTGTTGTTGATACCGTGCATAACCCTGTACAACCGTTTATATCAGAGGATTTGGGCTGTTGAAGAATGTGTTGATAGTTTGTGCCGAAATTAACACCGAATAAATGAAGTATTAGTTATCAACAAATTACTAACAGTACTTTATCCCCATATCAACAAATTCTGTGGATATCAAAATCCTCACTTTCCAATGATATTTCTTTTCAATTCTTCCACAGAACGCTTTGTCTCAACATTAGTCAGCATTTCTTCTTCGATCTTCTGGATTGCATGTATAACAGTAGTATGATCTCTGCCGCCAAAAGAATCGCCGATTTTCGGAAGAGAGATACCCATAATGTCCCTGCATAGATACATTGCTATCTGTCGAGGGAAGGAAATGTTTCTATTTCGCTTTTGTGATATAAAATCATCTGTGCGTAGATCAAAGTACCTTGAAACAGCTTCTATGATATGTGTAGTATCAATCACTTTGTTATTTGAGGCCATTAGAAGTTCCTTTAAGGCCTCTGCACATAGATCTACAGAAAGCTCAGTCTCGGTAAGTGAGGAATAAGCAATTACGCGGTTTAGCGCACCTTCGAGCTCCCGAATATTAGAAATAACCTTATCTGCTATAAAAACAAGAACATCATTCGGAATGTAAAGGTTTTCCATCTGTGCCTTCTTTTGTAGGATAGCTATTCTGGTTTCCAAATCAGGAGATTGTATATCAGCGGCTAAACCCCACTCAAACCTTGAGCGAAGTCTGTCTTCAAGAGTATTAATCTCTCTGGGTGGCCGGTCGCTTGATATAATGATTTGCTTACTTGCTTCATAAAGTGCATTGAAAGTATGGAAAAATTCTTCCTGAGTTCTCTCTTTTCCCCCAATGAACTGGATATCATCTATTAATAGAACGTCTATATTTCTGTATTTACTGCGAAATTCTTCATTCCTGTCGTCTTTAATGGCATTAATTAACTCATTAGTGAACTTCTCTGATGATACATACAATACCTTGGAAGAAGGGTTCTGAACTAGTATGTAGTGGCCTATAGCATGCATGAGATGAGTCTTTCCCAATCCAACGCCTCCATACAGGAATAGCGGATTATATGCTTGAGCAGGTGCCTCTGCTACTGCTACTGAAGCAGCATGAGCTAAACGGTTGCCGTTTCCTATGACAAAGGTGTCAAAAGTATATTTCGGGTTAAGGATAGAATTGTAAAGATCTTCATTATAAGATGAATCATTTGATTGTGTTAGTTTTTGCGAGGACTCCTGAGACGGTATTACCACTAAAACAGATATATCTCTAGAAGTGACCTGGCGCACAGCATTGCTAATTAATGGGATATATCTGGATTCCAGTATGCCCTTATTAAATTCAGTTGGCACTCCCAACTCGATAGTACTTGAATTAACAGACAATGGCTCGATTGTTCTGATCCAGGTATTATAACTTATCTCTGTCAATTCGTTTTTCAGCAGGTCCAATACCCTGGGCCATAAACTGGAAAGTTGTATGTTCATGTCTTATCCTCCAAAGGGTGGTTAAAAAAGTTTTGTTGCGATGAAATGAACTTTTATAGAAATTTTTCTCTTCTGTTAATTGATACGAACTTACTATAAGCATTAATAAATATATCAGACTTTTGTGAAAACTTCAATTGAAAAATGGACGAGTTATCCACAATTACAGCTAATATTCTTGAATTATCCACAGGGTATCGTATGATTATATATGCAACGAAGAAAAACTAGAAAATATTTCTTCTATATAATAATGAGAAATCTTTAATAGTTTCTTGACAGGCATGAAAGATTCATTATATAATTGGCGTGATGTCTCTATAAATAATATAATTCAGATAGAGGAACAGTTAGGAACGGGGGTGTTACAGGTGGTAAGAACATATCAGCCTAAGAAAAGGCAAAGACAGAAAGAGCATGGCTTTATGAAGAGGATGAGCACTGCAAACGGAAGAAAGGTACTGAAAAGACGCAGGTTAAAGGGAAGAAAAGAGCTTTCAGCGTGAGACCGCATAAGTGTGGTCTTTTTCTTTAATTTTGCGATGGAGATTAAATGAAAAAGACAGTTACGTTGAAGAAAAATTATGAATTCGTACGTATATATAAAAAGGGCAACTTCTTTCCCGGAAAGTATATTGTCATATATGTTATGAAGAATCGCTTCGGAAAGAACAGACTTGGCATTACGGCTAACAAAAAGGTTGGCAAAAGCGTTAAACGCAACAGGGCAAAGAGATTAATCCGTGAAAGTTACAGGCTTTATGAGGATTTTATCCCATCAGGAATTGATGTTGTTTTTGTTGCCAGAGGTGTGGATACGGAGTATGGTTTTGCAGAGATTAAAAGAGAAATGAAGTATCTGCTGAAGAAAATGAAGGTCTTTGATCATGAAAAATGGGATGGATTAAAAAAATCTTGATATCATTGATACGTTTGTATCAAAAATATATATCTCCTCTGAAAGGTAAAGCGACCTGTAGATTTTACCCGACCTGCTCGCAGTACGCCATAGATGCGCTCACTAAATACGGCATTTTCAAAGGCAGCTGGCTTGCGGCCAAGCGCCTGATGAGATGCCACCCGTTCCACCCGGGGGGATACGACCCGGTAAAATAGAAAAAGCAGCTAAATACGGAAGGAAATATATTTATGCTCGATTATATTGCAAGACCGCTGGGCGTATTTTTGAAATTTATTTATGATACTGTTGCATTTCAAAACTATGGACTGGCAATCATCGTTTTCACTATTATTGTCAGGGCGGCAATGCTTCCCCTGACTCTCAAACAGTACAAATCCACTGCAAAGATGCAGGAAATACAGCCTCTGATTAATGATGTTCAGAAGAGGTATAAAGACGACAAGGAAAAGCTTAACCAGGAATTGATGAAGCTCTACCAGGAGCATAATTATAACCCTGCAGGCGGATGCCTTCCAATGCTTATTCAGATGCCTATCATTCTTTCACTGTATTGGGTTATTGTCCAACCCCTCAAGTTTATGCTTGGAAAAGCTGAGGATACCGTTATACCCAAGTTGATTGAAGTAGCGGCGCAAGGTTTGGGCAAGACAGTACAATTGATGGGCAGCCAGAAAGAACTGCTGACGATGAATTATTTCCATGAAAATCCGGATGCACTTTCAAAGGTAACAGGATTATTGGAAAAGTCCGAGTTGATCGACTTTAACAATTTCCTTGGACTTCATTTGGGAGAGATTGCAACCTATAAACCGGATCAGCTTTTTGGACCTGACGCCGGTATTTACATCCCACTTTTTATCCTTGTTATTGTTGCGACTATAACGACCTTTTTCTCCACTAAACTTTCAATGCCGAAAGCGAAACCCGATGCGAAGCAGAATAACCCGGCAGGCTGTTCCAACAACTCTATGTTATATATGGGACCTGCAATGACGTTGATTTTTGCATTCCAGATGCCTGCAGGCGTTATACTTTACTGGATGATCGGATATGTTGTTGGTATAGTACAGCAGTTATATATAAACAAGCATATAAAGAAACCAAATATTGTACCGGCGAAGGCAATCAGTGAACAGACCGCTGACGGTACAGCCAATGTCCTGGAGGCAGGTACTGCTGATAATGCAGATAAAGATGCAAAAACGAAGAATTCAACAGGCAACCCCCAAAAGAGCAACTCTCAAAAGGGTAATGGTCAAAAAGGAAACAGCCAAAAGGGTGGAAATAAAAAGGGCGGTAAGAAGAAGTAAAGCAACTAACTGGAGTACGATGTATTTCGTCAACTAACCAGCTAATAAGCGACTGAGAAGGAGGCTGCTGAAGATAGATGAGTGATATGTTGGAAAAAACCGCGAAAACAGTGCAGGAAGCAATCGATATTGCACTAGAAGAGCTTGGAGTCAATAGAGATGATGTCGAGATCAGTATTATCGATGAGGGTACAAAGGGACTTTTCGGAATTGGAAGTAAAGTTGCCAAAGTTCAGGTAAGACTGAAATCATCACGATCTGACGAGGGAGTGCTATTTTTACAGAACATTTTCGACAAAATGGATGTAGAGGTGGAAATTGAAAAGGAAGAGGACGATGAATCAATGATGCTGAGGGTGACAGGCAAAGACAGCGGCATCATCATCGGAAGGCGGGGAGAAACCCTTGATGCTCTTCAATACCTTACAAGCCTGGTAGTAAATAAGAATAGTGATGAGTACAAGAGAGTAACTATAGACATTGAAAACTACAGGCAGAAAAGGGAAGAGACTCTTGTAAGGCTGGCCGACAGGCTCGCAGACAGAGTTATCAGGTATCGAAGGAATGTAACACTTGAGCCAATGAATCCGTATGAGAGAAGAATTATTCACTCCACTTTGCAAAGCAACGAGAATGTGGAGACATACAGCGTAGGTGAGGACCCCAACAGGAAGGTAGTTATAACACTGAAGCAGGGATCCCGTTCAAGAAGGAACTAATACCTAAGCAACCTGTGCCAAAGCAGCTTACACCAAAGCAACATACAACTGAGAACCGGCAGAGGACAATTTAACGATTGTCCTCTTTTAATTTCTGCACTTTTGACTATAATAGTAATTGCGACAGTTATTTACACTAAATAGAAAACAATAAGGATGCGTTGATACAAACATGAATTCAAGCACAATAGCCGCTATATCAACACCGTTTGGGACAAGTGGGATAGGAATCGTCAGGATGAGCGGGCCGGAAGCCTTTGATATTGCCGGAAGTATATTCATTTCGAACAGGGCTTTTAATGAAATTGGAACTCATACTGTGACCCACGGCAAAATCGTAGATCCGGCCAATGACAGAATGCTGGACGATGTGCTGCTTATTAAAATGGCTGCGCCTAATACTTTTACAGCAGAGGACGTTGTTGAGATTAATTGCCATGGCGGTATCAACGTTCTTAAGAATGTCCTGGCGCTTCTTTTCAGGCAGGGGGCACGTGCCGCAGGACCGGGTGAATTTACCAAACGTGCTTTTATAAATGGGCGTATGGATCTTACTCAGGCGGAGGCTGTGATAGACCTGATTAACGCTAAAACAGACGAGGGATCGCGGGCCGCCGCCGCTCAGCTGGAGGGAAGGCTTTCGAAACAGATCCGGGATGAGCGGAAGAAATTGATAGAATTGATTGCACATATAGAGGCAGTCGTGGAATATCCTGAGTACGATATTGAAGAAGTGACTGGTGATAACGTTTGTGAAGGCGTCCGGATAGTTAGAGACAAGCTGGTGAAGATAACAGAAGGTTACGAAAGAGGGCGCTTGATCAGGGAGGGCATCACTGCAGCAATAATTGGAAAGCCAAATGCAGGCAAGTCATCTCTTCTCAACGTGCTTTCAGGCAGCAGCAAAGCTATTGTTACAGATGTCCCGGGAACAACAAGAGATATTATTGAGGAATATGTCAATGTTAGAGGCATTCCGGTTAGATTTCTGGATACAGCGGGTATACGAAGCACCGTTGATCCGGTAGAATCCATTGGCGTTGAGAGGGCAAAAAAGGCGGCGCTTGAAGCGGAACTGGTCATTTTGGTTCTCGATGCACAGACAGGGTTGTTAGCGGAGGATATGGATATTATTTTCTCCATGAAGGATAGAAAAAGGATAATCCTGATTAATAAGACAGACAAAGCCCATGACGATGAAATTGCGGATATGAAACTTAAACTTCGGCAGAACAGTGATATTCCAGTGGTAGTCGCTTCAATGCTTGATGGTACAGGCATTGATGAACTGCTGAGGACAATTGAGGAGATTTTGATGGAAGGTGTCACAGATACCGGCAATGAGGTATTGATTACAAATGTACGCCATAGTCAGCTCCTTGAGAATGCCATAGGCAGCCTTGAACAAGCTGAGACTGCACATCTGGATGGACTTCCGCTGGACTTTGTGACTATTGATATTAAAGAAAGTGCTGATTTCCTGGGACAGATAACCGGAGAGTCTGTGAATGAGGATGTTGTGAATGAAATTTTCTCACGGTTTTGTATAGGAAAGTAGGTGTAAGCGTGATAAGCGGCGCATTGTGGTGTCAGATTGTGCTTTTTGGTTATTGATGCAGTAATATTTGGGAGGCACTATGGAATTTGTTGCAGGAAAATATGATATAGCGGTAGTCGGTGCGGGCCATGCGGGCTGCGAGGCTGCATTGGCCAGTGCCAGACTTGGAATGCGGACGATTGTCTTTGCTATTAACCTGGATAGTATTGCTAATATGCCCTGCAACCCCAATGTAGGAGGGACTGGAAAGGGACATTTGGTTCGTGAGCTTGACGCGCTGGGCGGAGAGATGGGAAAGTGCGCTGACAAGACGCTTATCCAGTCAAAAATCTTAAACTCCGCAAAGGGGCCGGCAGTCTACTCCCTCAGGGCGCAGGTGGACCGAAGAAGATACCAGATGGAAATGAAAAATACGCTGGAAAGCCAGGAGAACCTTTATATAAAGCAGGCGGAGATCACAGAGCTGTTGACAGATGATGATAACAAAATAATTGGCGTCAAAACACACACGAATGCCATTTATCATTGCAATGCAGTCATTCTTACTACCGGTACATACCTGAAGGGGAAAATTGTTATAGGTGATATAAGCTATAGTGGCGGGCCCGACGGACTTTTCCCGGCAAACAGGCTTTCAGAGAGCCTTAAAGAAAAAGGCATTGAGCTGATGCGTTTTAAAACAGGCACACCTGCAAGGATTAACGGGAAAACTGTGGACTATACAAAAATGTCAGAACAGACCGGTGATGATGTTATCGTACCTTTTTCCTTTGAGAACGAGGAAATTCAGAGGGATCAGATTTCATGCTGGCTAACCTATACAAATGACGAAACACACGATATCATCAGAACTAATCTGCATCGTTCTCCCTTATACAGCGGTATGATTGAAGGAGTAGGAGTTAGATATTGTCCGTCCATCGAAGACAAAATTGTCCGTTTTGCAGATAAGGAAAGACATCAGGTTTTTGTTGAACCAATGGGACTCGGTACACAGGAAATGTACCTTCAGGGCATGTCCAGCAGCTTACCTGAGGATGTTCAGCAGGATATGGTACATTCACTTTCGGGGTTGGAAAATGCTCATATTATGAGAAGTGCCTATGCGATCGAATATGATTGTATAGTTCCGACACAGCTGAAGCTTAGCCTTGAGTTCAAGAATATTAGCGGGCTTTTCTCGGCAGGGCAGATCAATGGCAGCTCAGGATATGAAGAGGCAGCGGTTCAGGGAATTATGGCCGGTATAAACGCTGTAATGAAGCTGAAAGATAAGCCGCCATTGATCCTGGACAGATCGGAAGCATATATTGGCGTTCTGATCGACGACCTCGTCACCAAGGGAACGAATGAACCTTACAGGATCATGACCTCCCGGTCCGAGTACAGATTGCTGCTCAGGCAGGACAACTCAGACCTGCGCCTTACGCCGAAGGGGTATGACATTGGATTGATAAGTGATGAGCGATATAGAAGATTTTCTGATAAGAGAACCAAAATAGAAGCGGAAATAAAGAGACTTGAGAACACCTATGTACCACCCTCAGCCGAGGTAAATGAATTTCTTGCTGCTATGGGTAGCACTGCTGCCAAATCGGGAATCAATTTATCAGAGCTGCTGCGAAGGCCGGAAATTACTTATAGTGCACTTGAGGCTATTGACCATGAAAGGCCCGCACATCTTAAAGCCGTAAATCGTAAGGCATACGACCCTGTTGCAGAGCAGGTCGAAATATCTATTAAGTATAAAGGCTACATTAAAAGACAGATGATTCAGGTAGAACAATTTAAGAAGCTTGAGCAGCACGAGATACCCGGGGACATTGATTACACTGCCATTCATGGTATGCGTATCGAAGCGCGGCAAAAGCTGACGAAAATCAGACCGGTATCTGTGGGACAAGCATCGAGAATCTCAGGAGTCTCACCTGCAGACATCTCTGTATTGCTTATTTATCTCAGTACTCAAAACGACGCAAAATAGGGAAGATAGAAAAGGAAGGTCATGCTGCCAATGGAACAAACATATCAACATATTCCGCAAAATAGCGCGCACACGCCGGTTGGAGAACTTTTGAAGTCAGGTGCGCATCAGTTAGGTATTGCCTTGGATGATGAGAAAGTATCATCGTTGCTGGAATATAAACGTATTATACTTGAGTGGAATGAAAAAATGAATTTGACGGCCATTGAAGAGGAAAGAGAGTTCATCACAAAACACTTCATCGATTCATTGAGTATACTGCCGTATCTAAAAGACATTAACAACATTATCGATGTAGGGACCGGAGCGGGCTTTCCCGGTATACCACTAAAAATTGTCCAACCCTCTTTGCATGTCATACTGTTGGATTCTCTTGAAAAACGTGTTGGTTTTTTGAAAGCAGTAACGTCAGAACTGAATCTGACGGGGATAACTGCTATCCATTCCAGGGTGGAGGATGCTGGTTCATCGCCTGCCCACAGAGAAAAGTACGATGCTGCCGTAGCAAGAGCGGTCGCTTCCTTACCGGTGTTGCTGGAGTATTGCCTGCCACTTGTGAAAAAAGGCGGCATTTTTATAGCTATGAAGGGCAGCAGTGCTGACGAGGTCAAAATCTCGGAGAAAGCCCTTGATTTACTTGGTGGAGGAATTGAGCAGGTGATGGATTTTACATTACCGGACAGTGATGTATGCAGAAGCATTATAATTGTGAGAAAGTTACGACAAACTCCGTTAAAATATCCGAGAAAACCCGGGAAACCGACAAAAGAGCCGTTGATTTAGGCTATGTTTTGTACTAATTTATAAAAATCAGGCGAACGATTCCTTTACTATAAAAAAGGATAATAAAAAATAGGCGGCGAATATATTTCACATAACATTAGGAAATTAATGTAAAATATGTGGGGTATGTACCGCTTTACAGGTATATGGTACAGACCCGAGAGAGAAGGAGGGTGCTGTATGCTGGACAATAAGCTTCAGATTCCGAAACAGGAAAAAAAAGAGGACATCAAGAACATAACGTATCTCAATATCGATTTGGTCAGACCCAATCCCTACCAGCCAAGAAAACAATTCACCAAAGGCGCCCTTGAGGAACTCCGCGAATCCATTGAACAATATGGAGTCATACAACCGATCAATGTACGGAGAATTTCCTCAAACCATTATGAACTTGTTGCAGGAGAAAGAAGACTGCGTGCAGCAACTATGGCCGGATTGAGTGAGATCCCTGCAATCATTATCAATATTACAGACAATGACTCAGCTGTGCTGGCACTGATAGAGAACCTCCAGAGAGAAGATCTGAATTATATGGAGGAAGCAGAGGGATACAATAACCTCATTAATGAACATGGATTCACACAGGAGGAGCTTGCACAGAAAATTGGCAAGAGCCAGTCAACAGTGGCAAACAAAATAAGGCTGCTTCGGCTGTCCCCGTTGGTGAAAAAGATACTTGCGGACAACAACTTGACTGAACGACATGCCAGAGCGCTATTGAAGCTCCATGATGAACAGCTTCAGTTGAAGGTGCTCAGGCTGGTATGCGAAAGGGGATTAAATGTAAAAAAGACAGAGGACTTGATAGAAAGAGTCATTGATAAGTACTTGAAACAGGGAAAAGACAAGCCTGTTGAGAAAAAGATAACGAAAACCATCAAGGATATAAGAATCTTTGTCAATACTATAAGGCAGGCGATTGACTTGATGAAAAAATCAGGGGTCAATGCGAAAGCAGCGCAAATTGACAGGGGAGAGTATATTGAGTTTATTGTCAGAGTACCGAAGTCGTAGGAACTTATAAATAAAGGGTTGCTGACAAGGCAGCCTTTTTTTATGTTCATGGGCAACTGCAATAGAAGGTGCTATGGTTTGTAAAACTGTGGACCTCAGATTGTTCCTGTATACTATTCCGCTATTAATTATGACTTCAGGTAGAAGAGTGGGTGAAGACATGCTTGAGCAGATATGAGAGACATTGTATAATAACGTGTATAAATGAATATATGCAGAAGTGGAACTTCATGAAGGGTTGTTGTTCTGCGTTCATTTGATTGATGGGGGAATTTATGATGAGATTATGGTATGAACAGTCGGCCGAAACCTGGGTGGAGGCTCTTCCTGTAGGTAATGGCAGGCTCGGTGCGATGATATTCGGCAGAACGGACCGGGAAGTGCTTTCGTTGAACGAGGATACCCTTTGGTCAGGCTATCCCCGCGACTTGAACCCTCAAGGAAAGGCGGACTTTTTCCGAAAGGCTGCAGAGCTTGCCAAAAATAAGAAATACCATGAGGCACAGGAGTTGGTTGAGAAAGAGCTTACCTCGGCTTGGACCCAATCATATATGCCTCTTGGTGATTTGATACTTGACTATAAACACAATGGCAGTGTAGAGAGTTATTCAAGAGACCTCGATATCTCATCAGCTATTGCTTCTGTAGAGTACAGCGTTTCAGGTGTAAGATACAAACGCGAGATAATTGCTTCAGCCCCTGATAATATAATAGCTATCAAGCTTTCGTGCAGTAAGCCGAAAAGTATTAATTTTTCCATGAGCTTTCATTGCCTTCTAAAATCATCGGTGTATGTGGACAAGGGTTTACTTATATTAAAGGGTGAGGCGCCATCGCACGTTGAGCCAAGCTACAGTAACGACCTTCAGAACCCCGTGGTTTATTCGGACAGGGATGATGAGCGAGGCATGCTTTTCGCAGCCATGGCCGGAGTCACTGCAACTGGAGGCAGGGTTGCATCCATGCCCACGTCCATAGAGGTAGTGGAGGCTGATGAAGCAGTAATTCTTATTGATGTACGAACCAGTTTTGCGGGATATGACGTGCACCCTTATCTGAATGGAAAGGAATTCGAATGTGCGTGTGAAGATAATATTAAGCATGCAGCCGGCAAGATGTATGACACCATACTCTCAGCACATATCTCCGATTACAGGAGTTATTACGACAGGGTAGAGCTTGACCTTGGAGAGAGTGAAGCTTCGACTCTCCCCACGGATAAACGTTTATACCGCTTCAGGGAGGTTCAGGAAGACCCTTCCCTGTACACATTATTGTTTCAATACGGACGGTATCTGCTCATTTCATCCTCCAGAGAAGGAACCCAGCCGGCAAACTTACAGGGGATTTGGAACAGCGAGCTCCGTCCTCCGTGGAGTTCAAACTATACTATTAACATCAATGCCCAGATGAATTATTGGTTGGCGTTCTCATGCAGCCTCGGCGAACTTCAGCAGCCTTTTGTGAATCTGATAGAAGAGCTTGCTGTGAATGGAAGGAATACTGCTTGTGAGGTTTATGGCACCAGGGGCTTTACTTCGCACCATAATACCGACATCTGGAGGCTGACATCACCTGTGGGTAACCATTGGAAGGGGTCTGCCTGTTTTGCCTTCTGGAATGTCTCGGCCGGCTGGCTGTGCAGGCATCTTTTCGATCAATATGAGTATACGCTGGATAAAGATTTTCTGCAGGATAAAGCTTATCCAATTATGAAAAGCGCAGCGCTATTCCTGCTTGACGTCATGACTGAGGATAGTCAAGGGTACCTTATCATTTGCCCGTCTACTTCACCCGAGAATACTTTCATATTTGAAGGCAGTAAATGTAACATTTCTGCGACTACCACAATGACAATAACTGTTGCCAGGGAACTCTTCAACAACTGCATAAAATGCTGCAGTATATTGAACTGTGACGCTGAATTTGCGGATGAACTCAAGGAGAAGCTCAAGAGACTGTATCCATACAGGACTGGCAGTAAAGGTCAACTTCTTGAATGGTATGATGACTACGCGGAATACGAACAAGGTCACAGGCATATATCACATCTATACGGTCTTTATCCGTCAAATGAAATAACTGTTGAAGATACACCCGCACTGGCTGAAGCCTGTAAGGTTTCGCTCAATCTGAGGGGAGACGAGGGTACAGGGTGGAGCCTGAGTTGGAAAATTAACCAATGGGCAAGGCTTTTTGACGGTAACAGGGCGCTAAAGCTTCTAAACATGCAGTTAAGGGTGGTTAAGGATACAGGCCTTAACTATACTGAAGGAGGCGGCACCTATATCAACATGCTGGATGCGCATCCACCTTTCCAGATAGATGGCAATTTCGGTGCGGCTTCCGGTATTGCTGAAATGCTGCTGCAAAGCAGAGAGGATCGGATACTCATTCTGCCTGCCCTGCCTTCAGCCTGGGAAAAGGGATGTGTCAAGGGACTCTGTGCGAAGGGACGCGTTACCGTTGACATACAATGGGATAAGGGATTAGTTAAGGCTAAGCTTCTGTCCGATGTGGATCATAATGTATCTGTTGCCATAAAAGGGACGGATTTTGTAAAACTCGAGCTAACGGCAGGCATCGTAACAGAGATTGTGGGATAGGGGGACAAGGAACCTGACCCTCTGTTCCGCCCACTTGTCCTGCCGCATCTGCCGCAATATGGAAAAACTGTGGACATCCCGGTGAAAGTTTATTAAAATAGAGAAAGTATGTATAATAACAGGTAGAGACAGCAAATTTTAGATACTACGAAAGAGGTATTATTCATGGCGGACACAGAAAGTACTAATATACAAAATGTAATTCCGGTTGATATTGAATCGGAAATGAAAAAATCTTTTATAGATTATGCAATGAGTGTCATTATTGACCGTGCATTGCCTGATGTCAGAGACGGACTAAAGCCGGTTCACAGAAGGATACTTTACTCCATGCATTCTTTGGGCTTTACTGCAGAGAAGCCATATCGTAAATGTGCCACTACAGTTGGGGACGTTCTTGGTAAATATCATCCCCATGGAGATGCTGCAGTTTATGATAGTATGGTTCGAATGGCTCAGGACTTCTCTCTGAGATACCCACTGGTCGATGGACATGGTAACTTCGGCTCCATAGATGGAGATCCGCCTGCAGCCATGAGATATACTGAAGCAAGAACCACCAAGCTATCCGGTGAAATGCTTGCTGATATTAATAAAGATACCGTTGATTTTAAACCCAACTTTGATGAACATGAGATGGAGCCTGTTGTATTGCCTTCCAGATTTCCGAATCTGCTGGTCAATGGATCATCAGGTATTGCCGTCGGTATGGCTACAAACATCCCGCCGCACAACTTAACTGAAGTAATCAATGGCATTATCGCCATGATTGACAACCCTGACATCACGGTAGAGGAACTGGGTAAATTCATACTTGGCCCTGATTTTCCAACGGCAGGAACGATAATTGGAAGGCAGGGCATCAGAGATTACCTCAGAACAGGCAGAGGCAGGATTGTTGTAAGGGCAAAGGCAGAAATAGAAACACTGAGCAACAATAGGCAGCGTATCATTATCAAGGAC
>JAEYRF010000046.1 GCA_023409615.1 Bacillota bacterium
ACCCAAAGTTGAGAACTGTCCCCTCCGGCCACACTTAATATTTCTGTTCACTGTATTTGTTACCTCAGTCCTTGAATCTGTGGTAAAATAAACATATTAAATTTTAAAGGGGTCTTATTGTGAGAAAATCTAATCGAAGGTTATTTTTGCCCCGTATTATTTGCACCATTTTAATAGTGTTCACTATGCTCGGGCAGGTTTCGCTCGCTGCTACTTATCAAGATGAGACTGATCTTCTTTATTTAAAGGGCATTTTGGAGATGATACGTGATCAGTATAAGGGCGACATTCCCGATGATGAACTGGTTTACAACGCAACAAAGGGTATGTTGGAATCACTTGATCCCTACACAGTATTTTATAATAATGAAGAAACAGAAGATTTTGTAGATACTATTAGTGGTACATTTGGCGGCATTGGTGTATCGATGCAAATAAGCGGAGACTATATTGTAATCATGCAGGTTTTCTCCGATTCTCCTGCTAAACGGGCAGGGTTGCTGCAGGGAGATAAAATTGTCGAGGCTGATGGCATTAGCCTGGTGAAAGAGTCAACAGATAAAGCTGCTTCTCTTATCAAGGGTGAAGTAGGTACTAAGGTAAAACTGGGAATATTAAGAGATGGGAGAACTGTCCCCAAATATTTTGAAGTTACACGGGAAATTATCAATGTAAATCCGGTAGCTTATGAAATCCGGGGTGAAATTGGCTATATAAAGCTGGACATGTTCTCAAGTAATTCGGACGAGTACATAGCAAAGGCTTTAAGTGAGATGGACAGAAATAAAATTAAAAAAATTATTTTAGACTTGCGTAACAACCCGGGTGGTGAGGTAAACCAGGCTGTGGAGATAGCAGGGAAATTTGTACCCAAGGGCCTAATTACAAAGCTTGATTACCAATCCTCCAGGTACAGAGATATTAGCTACTACTCTTATCTTGAAAATCCTAAATACAACCTTGCTGTGCTGGTGAATAGTAATAGTGCGAGCGCATCGGAAATTGTTGCCGGTGCAATCCAGGATACCGGGGCGGGGAAGCTTGTGGGCATGAAAACCTATGGTAAGGCCAAGTTCCAAAGTTTAATTCCTCTATTAACACTTGAAGCATTCGAGAAGTATAAAGCACAAGGAATTCTTGCAGTTAATGGATATGATCTGCAAGCCCATGGGATTTATCCGACAGGTGATGAAATTGTCGGCTATACAAAGATGTCGTTAGGAGTTTATTATACGCCAAATGGCAGGATGATTGATGGTACAGGTCTTGAACCGGATTTTGCAGTTGATGATCCACAGCCCGTATCAGATATTTATGTAAATGATATCGGAAGCCTTACAGGTGAAGCCAACATAAGGCTCAACGGACAAGGTGTTGATGTTTTCAACTCGGAGATGATTCTAAAGATAATGGGATATAAGGTACAAACGCCGGACAACACTCTGGGCACGGACACTGCAGCAGCTCTAAAAGCGTATCAGAAAGACACCGGCCTGAGTGTGACTGCAATTCTGGATAAGCAGACCAGGACAGCACTGAATGCCGACTTGATCAAGCTCATTCTCCAATATGATATGCAGTATAGTAAAGCAGTAGATCTATTAAACTAGCAGACTTATAAAGAATCTATAAGGGGACGTTTCTCAACTTCAGCAGTATCAAAGTTGAGAAGCGTCCCCTTATCATTTCAGCAGTATCAAAGTTGAGAAGCGTCCCCTTATCCACGAAGACATTTTCGGTTCAAAAGAATAATGTGCGGTTAAAAATAATTATTTATGAAGAGCTCCTTTTTTGTGAAAATCCGGGACAGAAGCTTTTCATTACCCTTTATGTCGATTTTACCGGCTAGCTTCAGCTCATCTACACCAGTAAAGCCTGTCACCAACTGTGACAGTGTCTGCACATCGCAGTAAAGATCTGCCTGATTTTGCATCAGATCACCTTGCCCCTGGTCTTTCTTTACAGTGTGGGACTCATTATCCCACTTAATTGTATAGCTGCCTGAGTTAACCGGGAAGAATCCATCGTCGACTGCTATTGTAATCTCTCCGGAACCTTCAGGCAGTGTCATGTAATTAAATGCCTTTTCTACGTTAACTATTCGATTCATTCCATAGGTCACGATTTCCTGCTTTATATCGTAGGGCTCGTGGAATAATGGCAGCAGATTAACATAAGATGGGCTTCTCCAACTCAGCGTCTCTATTTGTGCGGTCAATGCGCCAACAAAGCTGAGAATACCGTTGAAGGCCTCACGATTGATCCATATCAACTCATGTACATGCATTATTTTCATTGCGGTGTCTGATTTTTCCGTGTGAAACTGAATGTAGCCCTCTGCTTCACCTAGCGTGTTATACCATATATAAAGGTATACATTGTCCTTGTAAGGATCTTTTTCAAAGAATTTTTTCCAGAGCCTATCTGTTCGAATCACCGAAAGATTCTTATCTCTGATATATTTCTCATAACAGGAGATGATCTCGCAGGGATCCATATCATTTGTGTAAAGTTTCAGCTTTCCGGTCTGCTCAAATTGCCTGAATGATGCAGCAGGGATACTGTAGTTGGTGGTTGTCATGTTGAGTTCGTAGCCGAATTTCCTGTAGTATTTATGCGAAAACGGATACAAATAGGAGAACACATAGCCTTTATCGTACATCTCCTGCATCACATAGTTGAAAATACTTCTAATGTATTTATTATCTCTTTCTTCAGGAAGGGAGGCAACACCGCCGATACCGCCCATTAGAACAACGGAACCGTCAAAACTCACATGAAATGGTATCATTTCAAGGCAGGAGCACATCTTCCCTGTGTCATCAAAAGCTGCGCGGCATGTTTTATATTCATCCTGTGATTCTAGCGGATCATCCTTCTTTTTATCAAAATCCTCCTTATAGAGAAATGCAATGGACTGAATTTTATCCTTTAGTATTTTTTCTTCGGGCTTTATTGGTCTGATTTCCATAGTAACCTCCATAGGCTTTTCTGATACCATTATATTTTTTCGAATATTTACAGTATACTTTCTCCATATTTCTTCTATAAACATTCTAGGATTCTACTGTTGATAATCAAATTATGCAAAATCACAATAAGTATATTATACATTGTCTTCATTATAAAAGGTATAACAGAACACTTTTATGGATATGGATGTGAAAAAAACCAAATCTCCTAAATTCTCTTTTCATTGTACATACTTAACTGAAAGTATAAATTTTATCCTAATTGGCAATACTTAATATCAATAAACGGTGTATATCCGGTTATACATCCTATTTTACACAAAGGCGGAATAAGAGAGCTTAATTAGGGGGATTTGTCATGAAAAAATCATCAATTATATTGAAAATATGCTGTGCAGGTTTGACCGCAGTGTTCCTGATTTGCCTGATACAGTTGAATTCCTATACGGATGGCATGAATAAAGGGTTGGCTGACAATCTGATCAGGCTGCATGTTATTGCCAATAGTGACTCCCCGGATGATCAGGAGTTAAAGCGGGAGGTCAGAGATGCCGTGCTTTCTTATGTGCAGCATGAAGTAGGAGACTCACAGGATATTGAACAGACAAGATCCATTATCAGCAATAGTTTGGATGAAATTACATCGGTAGCCAGGGAAACTATATCTGAACAGGGTAAGGATTATAACGTTACAGCAATGCTTGGAAACCACCCATTCCCAACGAAGGCATACGGTGACATATATTTGCCTGCCGGTAATTATCAGGCATTAAGAGTTGTCATAGGTGACGGGGACGGAGCCAACTGGTGGTGTGTACTATTTCCTCCCCTTTGTTTTGTTGATGTGACACATGGCACTGTACCTGAGTCGGTTAAGGATGATCTTAAAAAGGTTCTTTCTGAAGAAGAGTATAAGATTGTGACGTCCTCCGAGGAGGAGAGCGAAATTCCTATAAAGATAAAATTTAAAATCGTAGAAATGTTCCAGGATTCAAAAATCAAGCTTGCTGGAGCGATCGAATGGCTGCTCGGATCTGAGGGATAATCCTTTTGTCCTATCCCATCGGGCCATTGCCCGGCGAGATTCTATTGATTAACCATATACAAACCGTACTTCCATATCGCTAATGACTTGTTTTTATTCTCTCGGAATATGTGGGAATTTTTGTCATGCGTAAATTCAAGAAAATTCAAGGAATTCTTGGCCAATTAAGTCTCATAGTCATAAATTCAAAATACTCGTGGTATGTTTACTCTCCTATCTAATTCATGTATAATATTGTAAAAACAAGGCTTTCGCGCTTAATAGGGTCAAAGATTATAGAAGATCGGAGATGTTTTTGTGAGACATTTCATTTCATTGTTGGATTATACGACTGAAGAATTAACTGAAGCATGAGCGAAATGGAAGAAGGGATGTTCATTGAGTAAAATTGAATCAATCTTTATAGGTGCAATAATAAGCCCGGTGCTTCCTGTTTATGGGGAGAAGGTTTTTTCATTTAGGGGTGGATAGGGAACGATTGCATAAAGCCGCAACTGAATTTGCCATTTTCGCAGCATCGATAATGGCATTGATTTCGCTAGTTTCAGTTTATTTCGCAACAAAAGATATTAGAGACACAGCACGTAATTTATATGGTATGCTTAGACTGCAATTTGTGCCGACTGATCAAATGATCATAGCTCTGATAGTGGTAGGTGGAATTGGACTTGTTTCTACGCAATATCTGGTTTCAAAAGCACTTGCTAATTGGGCGTATAAAGCAGGGAGCAAAGTATAAGGCGTTTAGATTGGTGAGCAAAGCAGCGTAAGAAGACCGTAAGAAGTATAACAGAAAAAGGGGTAGTAGTATGAATATTCCGGAGACAGAAAGATTAATAATGAGAAGATTTACTTGTGATGACTGGAGAGATTTATTTGAATATCTTTCTCTGGAAGAGGTGGTTAAGTATGAGCCTTATGAAGTATATACCGAAGAAGCCTGCAAGCAAGAAGCGCAAAGACGTTCGCAGGATGATGCATTCTTAGCGGTTTGCTTAAAAGAAAATGGAAAACTGATAGGCAATGTTTATTTTCAACAGCAAGAACCTAAGGAATTTCTCACCTGGGAAATTGGATATGTTTTTAACCCCCGATATTATGGCAAAGGTTACGCTACAGAAAGCTGCAATGCGGTTATCGGATATGGATTCAAAGAGTTGAATGCACGAAGAATAGTTGCAATGTGCAACCCGGACAACGTACCGTCATGGAAGTTGTTAGAGCGTTTAAAGATGAGGAAGGAAGGGCATTTACGTAAAAACATATTTTTTAAAAGGGACAATAAAGGTGGCCCCATTTGGGTCGATACTTATGAATATGCTATTTTGGCAAATGAATGGTTTGATTTAATTTAGCATTCCTTGACGTAGATGGGGTTCTTATGTATAATGTTATCTAATATTTTTACACAAACAAATATATAGTGCCAATGAACAGGAGGTAAGTTTCATGGCGTTTTTTTACAATGAACCATCCAGAACATTTAATGAGTATCTATTGTTGCCGAACCTCACATCTAAAGACTGTACTCCTCAGAATGTCAGTTTGAAGACCCCGATCGTAAAATTTAAAAAAGGTGAAGAGGCCTCCCTGCAAATCAATATTCCGCTCGTATCTGCAGTCATGCAAGCTGTTTCGGACTCAGGAATGGCAATCGAGCTGGCAAGATGCGGAGGCCTTTCTTTTATCTTTGTATCGCAGCCTATTGAGCAGCAAGCAGAAATGGTCAACAAGGTTAAGAAATATAAAGCAGGGTTCGTAGTTAGTGATTCGAACCTGAAGCCGGAGGATACACTGCAGGATGTCTTGGAAATGAAGGCACGTTCAGGACATTCCACAATTGCGATTACAGAAGACGGCTCTCCTGTGGGTAAGCTTCTTGGTATCGTTACCAGCAGAGATTACAGGGTGAGCAGGACGCCGACTGACAAGAGGATCAAGGAATTTATGACGCCTTTCAAATCTCTTATCTATGCTGAGGAGGGGATAACTCTCAAAGAAGCCAATGACATGATATGGGACCACAAACTCAACTGCCTTCCAATTATTGATAAGAATCAAAAGCTTGTATATATGGTGTTCAGGAAGGATTATGACAGTCATAAGGATAATCCTTTGGAATTGCTGGATTCACACAAAAGGCTCATGACAGGTGCCGGGGTCAATACCAGAGATTATACTGAAAGAGTTCCGGCCCTTGTTGATGCAGGCGTGGACATTCTTTGTGTAGATTCATCAGATGGATATACTGAATATCAAAAAGAAACAATTGAATGGGTCAAGAAAAAGTACGATGGTGAAGTAAAGATTGGCGGCGGGAATGTAGTTGATAAAGAAGGATTCTTATACCTGGTCGAGGCTGGTGCCGATTTTGTCAAAGTCGGTGTCGGAGGAGGATCTATCTGTATCACAAGAGAGCAAAAGGGTATAGGCCGCGGACAGGCGACAGCAATCATAGAGGTTGCCAACGCCAGAGATGAATATTTCAAGAAAACAGGTATATATGTTCCTATTTGCTCCGACGGCGGAATTGTTCATGATTACCACATGACGCTGGCTCTTGCCATGGGAGCGAACTTCATCATGTTGGGCAGGTACTTTGCCAGATTTGATGAAAGTCCTACAAGAAAGTTAAGGATCGGTAACAATTATGTTAAGGAATACTGGGGGGAAGGCTCCAATAGGGCACGTAACTGGCAGAGATACGATATGGGAGGAAAACAGAAGCTTGACTTTGAAGAGGGTGTTGATTCTTATGTACCTTATGCCGGCAGCATGAAGGACAACCTTGAGACAACTTTAAGCAAGCAGAGGGCTACAATGTGTACCTGTGGAGCCATGAACATTGATGAACTCCACAGAAAGGCCAGATTGACTCTTGTATCGGCAACAAGCATCATTGAGGGAGGAGCTCATGATGTTATCCTGAAGGATAATGAAACTACGGTATAAGGTCAGTTCATTGACAATGATATAGTTGTATTTTATAATTAGAAAATCAAAAGGCTGAATTGTGGAAATTTTCCAGTCACTGCTATTAAACAATGCTGTTAATATTTGCTTTATGTGATTATCGCATCATAAATATATAGCAGAATAAAAGCAGGGTAAATGCATATATTATCAACACAAAATTTATTGGTAAAGGAGAGGCTCAAATGGCAGGCAAAGAAGTCATACTGACTTATGAAGGCTTAAAGAAGCTGGAAGAAGAACTTGAGCAATTGAGAGGTCCTAAGAGGATGGAGATAAAAGAAAGAATAAAGGTTGCACTCTCATTTGGGGACATTTCAGAAAATTCAGAATATGATGAAGCTAAAAATGAGCAGGCTTATGTCGAGGGTAGAATCGTCCAGTTAGAGACTATGCTCAAAAATGCAAGAGTTATTGATGAAGACGATGTCAGCACAGAGAAAGTAACAATTGGCTCAAAGGTGCGGATTCTTGATATGGAATATAATGAAGAGATCTTATATACGATTGTTGGATCAACTGAGGCAGACCCTTCTCAGTTTAAAATTTCAAATGAATCCCCTGTCGGGAGTGCCCTGATGCAAAAAAAGAAGGGTAGTGTTGTCGAAGTTATGGTACCTGATGGTGTTTTGAAGTTTAAAATACTGAAAATTGAAAAATAAAATGCTAGAAACTTGTACCTTGTGAATTATTTAATATATAATGATTAAGAATAACAGTTTATAATATATAGGCTGTTATTCTTACATATGTCATAAATATCGATACAATGAACTATAAGGAAACCGGGAGGCTTGCAAATGGCTGAGAATATTGAAAATAACGGTGAATTGAATGATTTTGAAGATTTGAATGAAATTCTTAAAGTGAGAAGAATGAAACTAAAGGATCTTCAGCAAAACGGGAAGGATCCTTTTCAAATCATAAAGTATGACGTTACACATCACTCGAATGAGATTACGGAGTTCTTTGAAAAAATGGAGGGAGCTGATGTTTCTCTTGCAGGCAGGCTGATGTCCAAAAGAGGAATGGGCAAGGCCAGCTTTTGCGATCTGCAGGATCGTGACGGGAGAATTCAGTTGTATGTCAAAATCGATGACATAGGCGAAGAAGCTTATGAGGATTTCAAGAAATTCGATATAGGTGATATCGTAGGCGTGAAGGGCACTGTTTTTAAGACCCATAGAGGCGAGATATCAATCAAGACGCACAGTATTCAACTGCTGGCCAAGTCTCTGCAGCCTCTTCCGGAAAAGTGGCATGGTCTTAAGGATGTAGACTTGCGTTACAGGCAAAGATATTTAGACCTGATTATCAACCCTGACGTTAAGAAAACCTTTATTACCAGAAGCAAAATTGTTAAGGAGATCAGGAGATTTCTGGATGACAGGGGATTTCTCGAGGTGGACACGCCTATCCTCAATATAATACAAGGCGGAGCTACGGCAAAGCCATTTGTTACACATCACAACACACTGGACATGGATCTTTTCCTTAGGATTGCACCTGAGCTTTATCTGAAACGCCTCATAGTCGGAGGGTTGGAAAAAGTCTATGAGATGGGAAGAATGTTCAGAAACGAAGGGATGTCTATCAAGCATAACCCTGAGTTTACGATGATGGAGCTTTATGAGGCATATACAGATTATAATGGTATGATGGAGCTCACCGAGAATTTGATTTCAACTGTTGCCGAAAAAGTGCTGGGAACGACAAAAATCACCTATCAGGAACAAGAGATTGATTTGGCTCCGCCGTGGAATAGAATGACGATGCGAGATGCTGTACTAAAATATTCCGGAATTGACTTTGACACCATTGACAGTGATGAGGATGCGCGCACTGCAGCCAGAGAAAAGAAACTTCATGTCGACGACAAAATGTCCAAGGGCGAGGTAATGAGCCTTGTATTTGAAGAAATGGCAGAGGAGAATCTTGTCCAGCCGACTTTTATAATTGATTACCCTGTTGAAATATCGCCTTTGACAAAGAGGAAACCGGATAAGCCTGAATTGACAGAAAGGTTTGAGTTATTTATAACCGGAAGGGAAATGGCTAATGCCTATTCGGAACTTAACGATCCCATTGATCAAATGGACAGGTTCATGCAGCAGGTGAAGAAGAGGGAAGCAGGGGATGACGAAGCCAATATGATGGATGATGATTATGTAAATGCACTCGAATATGGCCTTCCGCCTACAGGTGGATTGGGTATAGGCATTGACAGATTGATCATGTTATTGACAGACTCATACTCCATTAGGGATATTCTGCTCTTTCCCACAATGAAGCCAAGAGAATAATACTTAAAAAGGTTTGGATAGAGCTGAGGAGTGAGGTTTGGATGGATAAGAAGGAAGCACGTAAGATCCTTAAGGTCTCAAAGGATACAAGTCGTAATGAAATAGAGAGAAAATATGGTATATACCTGAAAAGACATAAAATGGAGCGGGTAAAAGCAGCGGAGGATCGGGAAGCGGCTGATAGACAGGATGAAGGGGCGCTTCAGGATTCTGCTGCCGAGTCGATACAAACAAAGCAACCTGAAGGATATAGCTTTGAACAGATTACAAAGGCCTATGATGTTTTAATGGGGTATGAAGTACCGGAAAAAATAGAGGCTCCCGGAAAAGCAGCACCACTTTTGAAAAAAGCAGGTATCGACGAAAAGAAGGCTAAAAATTTCTTCTATTATTATAAGTACCACATACTGGCCATAATCGCAGTGATAATCTTCACAGTGTTTACTGTTAGAGGATGTGTCAGGAATGTAAAGCCGGATTTCAATCTGGCATTTATCGGGCGATTTATTTATTCGGATGCAGTGGATGACATCAAGAGCACTATAAAGGCTAACGTTCCTGTGATAGCTGAGCCCGGAATTGACGGGGCGTACTTGGCAAGTGACAGCACGGGAGAACAACAGTATGCTATGGAGATGAAGGCTACTGTACTTTTTGCAGCGGGGCAGCTTGATGTTATTATATTGGACAAAGATACTTTTGCAAGGTATGCTAAGCAGGGAGCACTTATGAGTCTGGATGAAATTGCCCCCAGACTTGGTGTGGATTTGAATGCAAATCAAGAGTTTGTTGTCGGGGTCGTGGAAGATGACGGTTCTTTTGAAGTTGAAGGAATGCCTGAGGAGGAATCGATAGGAGATGATGCGCAGGTGCCTTCTGAGGTGCACCTTTTCGGCATTGATATATCGAATAGCGCAGCTCTGAAGCAGGCTGGCGTTATTAGCAATGAAATGGTAGCTACCATATTTGTCGGTTGTGAGCAGGTTGAAAAAGCGGAGAAGTTGTTGCAATTCCTTTTAAAAGAATAAACAGGAGGGGTGCAGATGATAAGTGAATTGATTATGACAGAAGAAAACTTGGAGCATGCGGCGAAGGTTGTAATAAGTGGCGAGATCGACATATACACCGCACAGCAGTTCAAAGAAAAGTTGTATAACATTGTGGATAGCAGTTCGAAGGATATCGTTATGGACTGTAGCGGTCTCGATTATATCGACAGCACCGGTCTTGGCATATTTGTCGGCGCTTTGAAGAAAGCCAGGCTCACTGACAGGAATATAAGCCTTGAGAATATCAGGGATAACATCAGAAAGCTATTCAACATTACCGGCCTGGACAAGCTTTTTATCATTCGTTGATGCTTAATTACTTTTTTTATTGTATCTAGGTTAAAAAAGGAGCGTAAAAAAATGAAGTCACAGGATACAATTGTTTTAACGTTGCCCTGCAAGGCTGGGTATGTTAGTGTCGCAAGGCTGACAGTATCAGGAATTGCCAATAGGATCGGATTTGATATAGAAACAGTGGAAGATATCAAGGTAGCCGTATCGGAGGTCTGCAGCAGGATCATAAGTTTAGCAGGCACCGCTGAAAGACATTACGAGATCCGGTTTAATATTTCTGCTGATAAACTGACAGTTTGCTTTAACTCTGATGTTGATAACATCGGATGTATGTTTGATGAAGATGTTGAGGGTCTAGGTATTGCGATAATTGACGCATTTATGGATGAAGTCGAGTATTGCCCTGACAATAAGAACTTCGTTTTCTCGATGACAAAAAACTTTGAGGTGATCTCCTGCAATGGAATATAATCGTGTATCAACTGTGTCAAAGGAATCGGGAGATACCGATGCTCTCTTTGACAGATATGGTATTGACAAAGACATTGCCACTAGAAATGAGATTGTCAGTAGATATTTATACCTTGCTGAAATCATTTCAAGGAAGTTTCTAAACCGTGGTGTGGATTTTGATGACATCTTCCAGGTGGCTTCTGTCGCACTAATAAAAGCAGTTGAGCGTTTCAGCCCGGATAAGGGATTCAAGTTCGTCAGCTTTGCTACGCCTACTATCGTAGGAGAGATTAAGAGGTATTTTCGGGATAAAAGTGCGGCGATTAGGATTCCCAGGCGAATTTATGAGGTTTACCAGAAAGTTAATTTTGCAAAAGACCAGTTAACTCAAGAACTAAACAGGATCCCCAGGGTTGATGAGATTGCTGCCTATCTAAATATAAAATCTGAAACAGTACTTGAGATTATAGAATCATGGAATGCATATAACATGCAGTCATTTGACCAGAATGTTTTCAGTGATGATGACCTGGAGCTTCATGAGACTATCGGAGATGACGATGCGACATTTGAAAGGATAGAGAACAGAGACTTTCTTGAAAAGAGCTTCAATAAGTTTAATGATGCTGAGAGGGAGTTTATAGAACTTCGTTTTTTTAAGAAAAAGACTCAAAAGGAGATAGCAGATCTAATCGGTGTTTCACAAATGTATATATCCCGACTTGAACGTAAAGTTCTTGAACGATTCAGAAGCTTACTTGCTAAATAGTATATACACAAATTCTCCTAAAACTTTGTTTATAAAAACCTTTACCGGGGTAAGTTATACGTAGATAGAGCGTATTACGGCATGTCTGGTATGATTTTATTTGTGTTTTGCTTAAAGCTTACATTTACGTCAATAGACATCGTAATTGAAAGGGACGTGGGAATTTAGTGAAAAGCCATGATGTGTATAGTAATTTTGTTCCAAGTTCAATCAATAGTATTCGAACTGTTACAGAAGATTTGATTCATAGCCTTCAACAGAATTATGGAGCACTGAATGATTCTACTTTATTTGAACTGAAGGTTATTCTAAACGAGCTGCTAATTAACGCAATCAGACATGGTAATCTTGAAGATGAGAATAAGAATGTAAAAATCAACGCCGGCATTGATATATATGGTAATTTATACATCATTATAGAGGATGAGGGATTTGGATATGATTATTGTCATATCTGCGATCGACTCAAGCCATTTTGCGATGATACGGAACCGTCGGATGCGACTGAAAACGGAAGAGGCATTATGATTTTAAGAAGTTTATGTGATACAGTAAAAGTAAATAGCAAAGGCAATAAGATAGTAATTTTAAAGAAGATATCAGAGCTTCAACCGTCTGTAAATAAGTAGGCATCATAAATGGAACTTTATACTGAAACATGATTCTTTATTCCTTTTATACTAATAATGAGAAAGAGACGATGTGAATATGCATCATCTTTTTTTTACTGTCACAACGGAGCATATTGGATGATATACTGATAAAACACAGCATAAAAAAGAGAAACAGGTATAAATCACGCCCACAAAGGATAAAGCTAATCAAGCCGGGTTGATGAAGAATGAACTCGGTGTTATAGTATAGAAGCTGTCC
>JAEYRF010000040.1 GCA_023409615.1 Bacillota bacterium
ACCTATTAGTACTCAGAAATCACTAATTATAAACCTTTTTTAAACCGAATAAACGCAGATACCATCTACGATACGTGTTCCTGTGGATTTTACTTTTGCAAAGTGGAATTTACCTTATCAATTGACCTCTGCGTAATCTAATAAGCATATTTGACTATTGTCAACATTCAAAATATAATTAAAGTATTAGGCAAAAGCCAGCTTTTCAAACGTAATAACAGTAGGAAGTGTGGAGATGTATATGAAGGGTCAAGCCTGTGACAGATGCCAGGAACTGAAGATCGATCCGGAAAAGGTTTGCAGGGTAAAGTCCTGTATGATTGTGGATGAAGACGCACTGAGACTTGCCGAGGTTTTTAAGGTGCTTGGCGATCATACAAGGATTAAGATCATTTTTGCACTGTCCTGCTGTGAAATGTGTGTTTGTGACATAGCTGAAGCGATTGCTATGACACAGTCTGCAGTTTCTCACCAACTTAGGTTAATGAGAAATATGAAGCTTGTTAAATATAGAAAGGAAGGCAAATCGGTCTTTTATTCACTGGATGATGAGCATATCCTGCATCTTTACAGACAGGGAATGGAACATGTGAAGCATGACTAATCCCGAACTACAGCCGTTCCCAAGACTTGGGACAGGCATGACAGGTATCAGCAGCATCAGGGAAATACCGGACAATTTATGGATAAAATCAATTCGGAAACAAGGAAATTCAAATATGAGACACATCTGCACACCAAAGAAGGTAGTGCATGCGCGGATAGTACAGGCGCACAGATGGTTCGAGCACATTATGAAGCAGGTTACTCAGGGGTAATCATCACTGATCATTTTTTTAATGGAAACACCACTATCCCAAGCAATATACCTTGGGAGAAGCGAGTTGATCTGCTCTATGCAGGTTATAATAATGCAGTGGAGGCAGCAAGAAATTTGCCATTCTCTGTTTTTTTTGGATGGGAGTATGCGGACTCCGGTACCGAGTTTCTTACCTATGGCCTTGGAAAGGATTTTTTGCTGTCGCATCCCGACCTCCTTTCCTGGTCGGTTGAAAAATATCTGACAATTGCAAGGCAGCATGGTGCCTTTATATCACAAGCACATCCATTCAGGGAGGTTTGGTATATTAAGAAAATACGGCTTTTCCCTGAGTATGTGGATGCTATTGAGGTATGTAATGCAAGTCATACTAACCCTAAGTTCGATGAACGGGCGCTGGCACTGGCAAGAGAGCACTCGCTTTATCAGACATCAGGTTCGGATACACACAGTATAGACAACATGTATGGCGGCGGAATGTTTTTTGACCATGAACTCAACTCCATTGAGGAATTCATACAAGCGGTGAAGGATACGGCTTGATGAGCAAGAACCCTTGAGTCTTTTAATGGTAGAAGAATGGCTTGAAAAATTGAAAGGATATGTTATAATAAAACAGCCGACAAGAGTGGCGGAAGAATGATTGATACAATGGAATGGCGAGAATTAGTACTCTCGCCGATAAAATGCGGGCGTGGCGGAATTGGCAGACGTGCAAGATTTAGGTTCTTGTGCCGACAGGCGTGCAGGTTCAAGTCCTGTCGCCCGCACCATAGCAGTTAAGGTAATTGATACAATCGTATCAGTTACCTTAACGTTTTTTTATGCCCAGAAAAGGCTGTAATACTGGGCTTTTCATCAAATTAATGCACCCGCTGTTTTTTGCAAACCACAATATATAGTATTTACGTAGTATGTATTCTTGATTAATCACCATTTATACGCTTCAACGCACTTAACGCTGTTTGCGATCTCCCGCTGTGAAAGGCCCATCTCCCACAGCCGCAATATCTCCATAATTCTCATTTTCGCTGTACACCTCATTACCTGGCCGTCAAGTACAATCAATTAGAACCACATATAACAAAAACTGCGTATAAATGGACAAAATAAACCGATATCCCTAATATTTAGAGCACATTTGTTTATTGCGTTATGCCTTGTAACAGTTTGTGCTTTTTTGGTTCCGGTCAAAATTCCGGCCAAGTTAAAGCACATTTGACCAGACTAAATAATATTTCTCAATCGGGGGGGAGTTTCTTGGACAATTGACATCCAGCTTAACAGGTGAAACTATGACCTCTTTCGTATCTATATCGCTCTCAACGATTTTTATCAGTTTTTTGATTATTCCATGGCTGGCGAAATATGTCCACGATGAAATGCAAACTATTATGAGAAAAGAGGGCGACACCTCAACAGAACCAGTGAGACCGGGTTCAATTGGTTTAGAGGAATTTGCGGCAGTTTCACAAACCGCTGCAGCAACATCGGATATGTCCTCAGAAGCTATCACTGCAAAAGCTGTAACAGCAATAGCCACTACAACAGTGGTTTCTGAAAAGGCAGTACCAGAGGCAGCAAACAATAGCCCTTCAAATGCGGCCAATAACGTTAAGAAAGCCTGCAATGGGCTCCACGAAGGGAACAGACTGACGCCAAGGGAATTTGAGATCGCTGTTCTGCTATATGAACGCTACGATAACGAAACGATTGCCGAAAGGCTCTTTATTTCACCCAATACGCTCAAGGTTCATATCAGAAGGATTTATCAGAAATTTCAGGTCTCCAGGAAGAAGGAACTTATCTTAACCGTAGATCAGCTTTGTATAGATAATCCTTTTGCAGTTAATATCTGTGAGGTATCAGTCAAAGATGAATAATAACAAGATAATCCTTTTAGGGTGACCTCGTTTTTTTGTATATTTGTTACACTTTTACTGATAGTATACACAATATTAAAAGAGTGAGGTGTAATAAATGTTAAGGAAGAGCATTGTAATTATTATTTTTCTTTCCATTCTGGCTTCTTTCATCCTATCGGGCACTGTCTTCGCGGAATCCAAGCCCACGCCGACCAGCCTGGAAGCGCCAACCAGTATCAGTTGCAGGTTTGTAAACGCATCTATTATAGTAAGGTTTACCGAACCGATGAGCCTTCATGAAATGCATGTCCCCAACAGCGGATATAGTGGCACTATTTACGCCCAGGTCGATTACAAAAAGAATAATGGAGACTGGGTAATAGGGGATACAGAATTGGGTGAGACCAATACCAGTGTGGCATACATGCCTGAAACAAAAAACTGGATAATACGGCCTTTCAACCAACTTCATGATATAAATAATACGATGGAGACCTGGTATGTTGCCAGAGGTTTAGGTGAACCTGGCAACAAGTATGATTTTGAGAACAACACATATTATTTCAGGATACGATTTGTTTTGGAGACGTATCAAGGGAGTAAAGTATACCAACATTTATACTCTGCCTATTCATCGGTGGCGGGTTATGGCAAGGATGCCAAACCCAACATGCCATCTTCTCTGGAAGCTCCTCAGAATCTGAAAGGAGAACTCCTGACGGAGAAGGATGGAAGACCTTATTTCATGCTGAACTGGGATATTCCCGAAAGCATATCTGAGGAGAACAAGGTTGCTGAAATAAGCCACAACATTGACTGGAAAGTCGGCAATGGGACCTGGGCTTCCGAGACCAAAAACATGAATGAATACAAAGCAGGAAGCGGCCTGCTGACGAACGAGCAAAAATGCAACCCGCTAGACAAAGGCGGAATTGGAGAAGTTGACATTCAGGCGAATGTCTACTATTTCAGGGCATATTTCAGATACACATACAACGGAGTTACCGTAAAATCTCCATATTCAAATACATTCTCCATCGGAACGCCCTCGTTTACAGCCAGTGCATGGGCTGTAAATGATATCAAAAAGGCGAATGATTTGGGTTTGATGACGGAAAAGCTCAAAGCTGCCAATCCAAAAGGGGCGATTACCCGGGAAGAATTCAGCGAAATTGCAATCAAGCTATATGAAAAGGTAACCGGGAAAGCGGCGACTTATGATAACCTTACGGAATTTTCCGATACAAAGAACCCTGAAATCTATAAGGCATTCAAGCTGGGAATCGTAAAGGGGATTGGTGGTGGAAAATTTGCTCCGGATGAACTTGTCACACGTGAGCAGATAGCTGCAATGATGCAACGCGCGGTAAAGGCCATGAAACCGGAGGTAGACCAATCAACAGATGGCGCGGAAGCATTCAAGGATGAAGAAGATATATCCAATTGGGCGCTCAATTCTGTCAAATTCATGAGTAAGCAGGGACTGCTGAAGGGAGCAAACGGCAAGTTCGGACCCAAGGATTCAACGACAAGAGAGCAGGGAATTGTCATTGTTGTCAGGACTTATGATAAATACAGCAGTAAATAAAGGTAATTAGGTAAATTAGATAAATTAGATAAATAAGATAAATAAGTCAATAGGGGCTGCCTTTCGACAGTCCTTTTATTTTAGCCATTTGCAGTTTTCAATTGCGAAAGATGTTGCAAATATGCCTTGTGATGCATGAATCATTATGGTAGCATTATATTATAGTAAAATAATTTTGTAGCCTTATAATATTGGCATCAAATCATTATAGTAATGGATTATTTTTTTATGCAGATAAACATTTGGGAAGGATGTATTACAGTTGGAGTGTCTACCGTTTAAGGGAAGGCTTTTGATTTGCGACATGGATGGAACACTGCTCGACAGCAACAGCAGACTGAGTAAGGGTAACAAAGTGGCGCTGGAACGCTTCGTGGCAGGCGGCGGACTCTTCACCGTTGCAACAGGCAGGATGGAAAAGTCAGTAATGCAATATTTGCAGGATCTGCCGGTCAATTTACCGGCTATTGTATATAATGGCGCAGCTATATACGATTTTCAAACAAATCGTAAGCTATGGCAGAGCAATCTGGTGCCGGGAATAATTGAACCAGTTAAAAAGGTCATAGATCGTTTCCCTGATATAGGTGTTGAGTTTTATCATGAGGGAATGACATATTATGTAAGGGAGAACAGGTATACTTTTGAACATATGCTCAGGGAGCGCTTCGAGCCTTTTATTGTATCAGTGGATGAAGTTCCACAGCCGTGGTCAAAGGTCATACTGGCCTGGGATCCCAACAGACTTCCGGAGGTAGAGGAATTTCTCAAGAGCTTCCAAGTGCCAAACAACCAGATATCTAACAATCAAGTATCCAGCAGCCAGGTGTCTAACAACAAAGGGTCCAGCAACCAGATGTCCAGCAACCAGGTGCCATTTACTCAGGTGTATTCCGAGCCGCAGTTTATGGAACTACTTAACCATAATGTGTCAAAGGGTAGTGCACTAAAGGTGATGATAGAAATGTTGGGACTGGACAAGACCTATGTGATATCTATGGGGGATAATCTCAACGATTTGGAACTGATCAGGGAAGCAAATCTTGGTATTGCTGTAGAGAATGCACATGAAGCGCTCAAAGAAGCTGCAGACCTGTGCTGTTGTCATCACAATCTGAATGCGGTTTCAGAAGTAATCAACTGGCTTGAAAACAATAAAATAGTCTGTTGATGCAGCTTTTCCCAGATAAATGAATATAACAAATATTGAAATGAGAGTGTTTTTGTATGGATAGAAAATTGGTCAAATGGATAGCATTATTTACAATACTGGTGTTTTTACTGACTTCCTTCGGGTATGTATTTTATGCCATTTTTTCCGGTGGGCAGTGAATACTGAGAAAACCGGTATAATATGTGGGTTTTTACAGTAAACCTATATGAGCAAATCTATAAAGAGCGGAATAATTAACCGCAGAAAGGTTGTGGGTTATGGGTACGATTCTGGGAACGTTCATCTCTCCACACCCGCCGTTATTGATACCTGAGGTCGGGAAGGGCGATGAGAAGAAGGCTGATCTAACTGTGTCTGCACTTCAGAAGGCATCAAAGAAGATTGCCGGGCTGAAGCCCTCGACGATTATCTTGTTAACACCACATGGCCCTGTATTTAAGGACTTTATCTATATCAATATAAAGCATTCACTCAGCGGCAGTTTCACACAGTTTGGCGCTGCGGGTGTCCGGCTGAAGTTTGATAACAATCTTCAGTTGGCAGAGGAGATTATTACAATAGCCAATTCTACCGGCATACCATGTGGAGGACTGGACAACCTCCTGGCCTCTAAATATAAAATATCCGATGAACTTGACCATGGAGCACTGGTCCCTTTATACTTCATCACACAGGAATACAGCAATTTCAGGCTTGTGCATATTTCCATTTCGGGGTTACCCTTCAAGGAACAGTACAGATTTGGAAGTTGTATATCAGAGGCGGTTGACCGCTCTGATGAAAATGTTGTAATTGTAGCAAGCGGTGATCTGTCCCACAGATTGGCTCCGGACGGTCCCTACGGCTTCAACGACTGCGGACCTGAATTTGACGGGCAGCTGGTGGATTATCTGAAGGTTCCCGATCCGGAAGGGTTACTGAATTTCGATGAGGGATTTCTTGAAGAGGCAGGTGAATGCGGCCTGCGTTCTTTTATCATGATGTTTGGTGCGCTGGATGGCTATGAACTCCGATCCAATGTTTATTCATATGAAGGCCCGTTCGGAGTAGGTTATGCAGTAGCCGAATTTAAGCCCGTTACAGTACGGGAGGGTGAAAGTCTGATGGACAGATTGGACAGGACTGATGCGGAAAAACTTAATGAAATCAGAAACACGGAAGATCCGTATGTGGCTCTGGCCAGAAAATCGCTGGAAATGTATGTTGCAGACGGTACTGTCATTGAAATGCCTGATGTACTTCCGCCGGAGATGGCATTTAACAGGGCGGGAGTTTTTGTATCCATAAAAAAAGCCGGTCAGCTCAGAGGCTGTATCGGTACCATTGCGCCAACCAGAAAAAACATTGCGGATGAGATCATACATAATGCCATCAGCTCCGGCACTCAGGATCCCAGATTCAGCCCCGTGGAGGAAGATGAACTGGACACACTCGTGTATTCGGTGGATGTGCTTGGAGAGCCGGAAGTGATCAGCTCATTGGATGAACTTGACGTAAAAACATATGGTGTCATTGTAACGAAAGGCAGGCGTTCAGGTCTGCTGCTGCCTGATTTAGAAGGCATTGATACACCGCAGAAGCAGGTGGAGATCGCACTGTGGAAAGCTGGCATCAGCCCATCTGATGATTACAAAATGGAACGGTTTGAAGTAATCAGGCACAGTTGATGTACGATTTATTCAAGGGTAAAAGTGTAAGAAGCATTGGCACATGGGAGCATTAAAGCATATGAGCATTGGTGTATAGGAGTGATAAATGAGGCAGGCACTGTTTTATAAGAACCTGGAGAATAACAAGGTCCGATGTCGTCTTTGCCCTCATGGATGTGTGTTGACTGAAGGCGCTGCAGGTCTTTGCCGCTCAAGGATGAATAAGAACGGGCAGCTCTATTCGCTCAATTATGGTTGCGTTACTTCCATTGCACTGGATCCAATCGAGAAAAAGCCGTTATATCATTTCCACCCCGGTAGTATGATACTGTCAACAGGTACATTTGGTTGCAATTTTAAATGTGGATATTGCCAGAACTGGAGTATTGCACACGCGCAAGCCCAAACTATGAAAGTAGCGCCGGAGGAATTGGCTGAAATGGCTTTGGCTTATGTGGAAAAGGGAAATATCGGCGTTGCCTACACCTACAACGAGCCATCCATATGGTTCGAATATGTGTTGGAAACCTCAAAGCTTGTGAGGGAGAGAGGTCTGGCGAATGTACTGGTGACAAATGGTTTTATAAGCGCTGAACCACTGGAACAGATCCTGCCGCTGACTGATGCGATGAACATCGATGTCAAGGCCTTTACCGAAGGCTTCTATGAAAAGTATTGCAATGGAAGCCTTGCCGATGTGAAAAAGACAGTTGAACGCGCCGCCCAAAGCTGTCATGTTGAGATAACTACTCTTGTGATTCCTTCTCTAAACGATTCTCCTGAAGAAATATCAGAACTGGCACAATGGCTTTCAACAATCGATCCGAACATTGTACTACATCTGTCAAGGTTTTTCCCAAACTATCGGATGAAGGAAATTCCGCCAACTCCGCTCTCTACGCTTGAAAATGCAAGAGAAAGCGCATTAGTATTTCTCAAGCATGTGTATCTTGGAAATATATGAATATTAAAATTTTGTTAAAAGTGAAAAAAACGATTACAAATGCTATCAAAAAAGGTATAATTCAAATGAGTATGGTATTATGAGCAAGGGTGTGAGAATGATTGGATTTTTTCAACAGTATTAATCTGCGAGACATGTTTAACAATTTTGCAGGTTATATGGGTATGAACGATCCGCTTTATATGATTCGGGCAATTATTGATATCGGTATTGTTGCTTGGGTCATATATAAGGTAATTATTCTTGTCCGCGAAACCCGTGCCTGGCAGCTAATCAAAGGTATCCTGCTCATACTGCTGGCAACGGAAGTAAGTAAGCTGATTGGCTTAAAAACGATAAATTATATTCTTCAAAATATGCTGCAGTTTCTGGCAATAGGCGGTATCGTCCTCTTCCAGCCCGAATTGAGAAGAGCGCTGGAGAAAATAGGACGGAATCGATTCAAGGACATTATCAATTTTGATGAGTTAGGAAGCACCAAAGTGAAGACAACAGCCGTGATCGAGGAAATCGTTAAGGCTTGTGCTGATATGTCAGCCAAATATACCGGTGCACTGATTGTTATAGAAAGAGATACAAAAATAGGTGAAATTATTAACACCGGAACACAGCTGGATTCAAATGTCTCCAGTGAGCTGATTAATAATATTTTTGTTCCCGATACACCGCTGCATGACGGCGCTATCGTAATCCGTGACAATAAGATCAAGGCGGCGGCCTGCTTTCTTCCTCTTACTGAGAATACAAATCTTAGCAAAGAGCTTGGAACCAGACACAGAGCAGCGCTGGGTATTACTGAGGTGTCAGATTCCATAGCAGTAGTTGTATCAGAGGAGTCAGGAAAGATATCGTTCGCTCTCAATGGCGGATTGACCAGAAACCTTACGTCGGATACTCTCAGGAAGGCATTGAACAAGAACCTGATTGAAAGTGAGACCAGCACGAAGAAATTGAAGATATGGAGGGGAAAAGCTAAGTGAGCAACTGGTTCAAAAAAGATATGAAGACTAAAATAATATCTATTTTAATTGCGGTATTTGCCTGGCTTTTCGTCACGAATTCCATGAATCCGTTCGTTTCTGCCACGTTTTACAATATACCGGTCACTATTATTAATCAGGATTTTCTTGACGAGAATGATTATACATTAAAGAGCACCATCAGAAATTATATTGATGTGACGGTTCGTGGACGCCAGGATGCTGTCAGCAAGGTTAGATCATCTGACTTTGCGGCAACGCTGGATTATTCACAGATCAAATCTGTCAATGATAAAAAGCTTGTGCTGCCGGAGCCTGAATGTCTTGTGAAGGATGTCATAATCGAGTCTTATAGCCCTTCGGCCATAGACATACAGCTGGCAAGAAACAAGACTGCTCCCTTCGCAGTGGAGCTTGAGTCCAATATAACAATGAAACCAGGGTATGTGTTGATCAATACAACTCTGTTACAGGAAACGATACAGATATTCGGTGAAGAGACTATTATCGACAGTGTGGGATCTATCAAGGCTAAGCTGCAGTTAGAGGATCTTTATACGGATATGACAAAGCAGGTTCAGTGCAATGTATTCAACAAGGCAGGTAAAGAAATCAGCAGCCTGAGCAAGGACCTGAAGGTGAACGTAAAGGTTGAGGTGGCAAAGGAAGTCCCGGTTTCTCTTGTCACAAGAGGCAGGCTTGCCACAGATTATGAAGAAACACTCAGGGTAATCGATCCTGTCAAGGTTTTAGTAACAGGTTCTGTTGAGGATCTTGAAGCAATCAAGGAAATCAAGACAGAGCAATTGGATATCGATAATCTGAAGAGCAATTTCACTGCATCTGTTCCGCTTGTTGTGCCTGAAGGCATCAAACTGGTGAATTCACCTAATGAAATTACTGTAAACATCAGCGTTGAGAAGCTTGTTATCAGAACGATAGAATTTGGCAGCGACGATGTCAACATTCTTAATGCGAAGAATGACGGTACATTGCTCTATGAAGTCATTACGGACCGGCTGCTGTTGCAGTTCAAGGGACGTCAAAATGAGGTAGATGAGATAAGAATCGCCGACCTGAAACCAGCAGTAGATGTTTCCGGGCTTGGAGAAGGAACTCATAGGCTGAGGCTGAATATAAAGGTGCCAAGTCAGGTGAAACTGGTACAGCAGGTATTTGCAGAGATTAAGATATCCAAACCGCCTGAAGTAGTGGAAGATGAACCTGTCGAGGATGAAACAACCGCGCCGTAGGTATCAGGGCAGCTGAAAAACTGCATCTTGAGCACGGCAGACAGAAAACTGTACCATATCCGAGTTTATTGCTGTATCAGCGCGGTAAGTGACAGCGTAACAGGTAAGTGATAGCGTAACAGGTAAGTGATAGCGTAACAGGTGGAATAGTAAGGTGAATAAATGAAATTAGTGATAACAGAACTCAAACTGCCGCCCGACGGTGATATTGACCGGCTTAAGAAGCTGGCAGCCCGGAAGTTAGGCGTTCACACCGAAGATTTGAGTCATTTCAAAATAGTGAGAGAATCCATCGATGCGAGAAAAAAACCCGACATATGCCGGGTTTATTCCGTTATGGTTGAGATCCCGGATAGCAGCCGATACAAAAAAGGCAGCGGAGTCAGGGAAGTTGTGGATCAGCCCGAGGAGCCTATTGTACCGGGAAAGGGAAAAATGGATGGCCGACCTGTTGTGGTTGGAAGCGGCCCTGCAGGGATTTTCGCGGCTCTGGTGCTGGCACAGGAAGGCTACAGACCTCTAGTGCTGGAACGGGGAGACAACGTGGAGGTTAGGGCTGCGACGGTAGACACTTACTGGAAAAGTGGCACGTTAAATCCCGAATGCAATATTCAGTTTGGCGAGGGTGGGGCCGGTACCTTCTCTGATGGAAAACTCACTACGCGAATCAACGACAGGCGTTGCGACAGTGTACTCAGACAGTATTATGAGGCCGGAGCGCCTGAGGAAATACTGTATAAGGCGAAACCACATATCGGCTCTGACATACTGAGGCTTGTGGTGGCAAATATGCGCAATAAGCTGCTGGATTTGGGAGGAGACATACGATTCGGCGCGAAAATGACATCATTGTTGTGCCGGAACGGACGTGTGACAGGTATTACAGTCAATGAAACTGAAGAAATCAAGGCCGGTGCAGTAGTGATGGCGATTGGGCACAGTGCACGGGATACCTTTTCCAACCTTCTAAGCAACGGTGTCCAAATGGAACAGAAACCTTTTTCCATCGGTGTGCGTATAGAGCATCCGCAGGAGATGATCAATGCGGCGCAGTATGGATCAGCAGATACCCTGGCTGTGCTTGGAGCGGCGGACTATCAGCTTTCCTGCCGCACAGGGAGTGGTAGAGCAGCTTACACCTTCTGTATGTGCCCTGGTGGAGTTGTGGTGGCAGCTGCATCCGAACCGGATACTATTGTGACGAACGGTATGAGCTATTTCGCCAGAGATCTAAAAAATGCGAATAGCGCATTTGTTATATCGGTAGGGCCTGGAGATTTTGGAAGCAGCCATGCACTCGCCGGGATTGAATTCCAACGGACGTGGGAACGTAAGGCCTTTCAGCTTGGAGGAGGCTGCGCGGCTGCGCCGGTACAGCGGCTTGCCGATTTTGTAGAGGGGCGAGTGTCTGTTAGTTTAGGAAGCTCAGAGCTATCAGGTGGATCAACTGGCTTTGGAAGATTAACGGGATTTGGAAGTGTCAAGCCCAGCTATACCGGAGATGTAACTTCTGCAGATTTGAACCTCTGCTTGCCTGATTACGTCACACATTCTATGAAGGAGGCAGCTGCTCTTTTTGACAGGAAGCTCAGAGGCTTTTCAATGGGAGATGCAGTATTGACAGGCGTCGAGACCAGAACCTCCTCTCCGGTGCGGATAACAAGAAGTGATACGCTTGAGGCCGTAGGTATGCAGGGATTATATCCCGCAGGCGAGGGGGCAGGTTACGCTGGTGGTATTGTCAGCGCGGCTGTAGATGGCATACGTGTTGCCGAACAAATCATAAGCACATATAT
>JAEYRF010000047.1 GCA_023409615.1 Bacillota bacterium
GTCGTTCACGGTAGCTGATAGTTTGTTGCTTGATACCGGTTTCCCGCTCCAATTCCGACTGAGATTTTCCTTGAAAGTACAGGGCAAAGATTAAAGCCTGTTCCTCCTTAGAAAGCTGTGCGAGGCATCGGTGGAGCTTTTCCGCTATGAGCTTGTCCACGACCACATCCTCCACACGGGGAGAAGCAAGGTCTGGAATCCCATCCTCACCTGTTGTTTCCACCGTATCCATGGCACTGTAATAAAAGACGCCGTGTGCCATATCCCTTTCCTCCAGATAGGTTTCACGGCGCTTCATGCGGTGATAGGTAACATAGACTTCTTCGCTGACCGGCACAAGCTGACCCTGCACCTTGATTTGGTATTTTTTCTTGATCTCCCTCTGATGCTGAGTGTCTCTTTTGATGCTTTTCATAAAATCTGCTCCTTTGAATTTCAAATTTTTGAAATCCGCCGGAGCCATCGAATCCGCATAAACGAAACAAGACGGCAGGAGAACCTCCTTTGCAGGAAGTTCCGCACTGCCGTCTTGCGTTCTGGCGGATTTCATTTTTATTACTGAGGTACGGTTATGCTACAGGTTTTACACGATCATGCGTTATGTTCAACGTGCCATCGGTATTTACGGTGATGCGAGTAACGCAATCTTTTATCTGAATTTCAAACAGACGTTGATCGCTGCTCATATCGCCGATGCGTTTTTTATTCAGGTTTCTTACTTCGGTCATAGAAATACTTCCCTCCCCTCGACTGATTTGTGAGTGTTCAGGCATATAAAGCAAAAGCTGTTATCGCCTTACGCAATAACAGCATACTAATTTATGGGACAAGCTTGGAGGTGTGGGAATAGCTTTCCGATAGAGTGCGAGTAGCGAATTTTTAATATTGTACCAAGTTCATGCATGAAGTCTAAACATGTAAAGCCAATATCAGCGTTAATCAAGTTAACCTTGATATCAGTCTCAAAACGTGATAAAATATTCCAAATAGGCTATTTGAGGGCAAAGCTCTTTGGAGGAGATATTATGGCGTTCAGCTACAACAAGCTATGGAAAATACTGATAGATAGAAAAATGATGAAAAAAGATTTGATGGCTATGACGGGCTTAACTACAACTACTATGGCAAAGTTAGGCAAAGAACTGCCGGTCAGCATGGACGTTTTGGCGCGCATATGTAAGGCTCTCAGGTGTAATATTGGGGATATCGTCGATTACATTGATGAAGAAAATAAATAGGATACAGTTCAGTTTGAATGGAGGGTTTCGGCATGAGGTTATGTTTTGGCTCATATTTAGCGATTCTTGTTCCGTGCAAGGCAGTTAATATTGATAATAAGCAGTTGTGCGAAGCACTTCTTCATTCTGTTGCCCCCAATTATGAGTTTACCTTTTCAGGGCAGGAAAATGCAGATCGTGTCAGAGAAGATGCCACATCAAAATTACTGCGGTGTGAACAAAACCTCTCAAAAGATATTACTGGGCCAGCCCGCAACGCCGTTCCACAAGAAGTAGCCAGCTACTTTAAGAACAATGTCATCAATCTGTTGGACAGTAATTTATCCAAGCAGATAATCCTGGCGCTTAAAGACATGATTGGTAATGATTTTCCTGAAAAAGATGGGAAGAAAATACATGGTATTTACGATGATACGAAAGTCGAACTGGTCAATGGCATAACAAAAAAAGAATTGGCATCCCAAACCGAATTCTGTTTTCATTCGTTTTTGGCCGGAGTCTTTTTATATGTTGTCACAAACACTACGAACCGAAGCGGTAAAAAGACGATTCGATCTGTTACACAAGAGTATGTTCTTTCCTTCACATCTCGGATTGAAGAAATAACGCTCCTTGAGGATAATGTGTCAGATCGGGCCCGCACTTATGATTATAGAAACGGAAAGACCGATACAGAATTCGCCGAAGGTGTCGCAGAGTATGTTATAGACAAAATCAAGCAACTACCTCAGCCATCAAAGCAGGACGATTCCCTGCTTGTTACTCTGCTGTCAGAAGCTAATGGAAAGTGTTTATATTGCGGTGGTCATCTTGGAATTCCCAAGCGAGGGAAGATTCCGGTTAAAAACTGTGAAATTGTCTATTTAAAGCAGTCACCAGATGAAGCGGACAGCTATGAAAATGCGGTAGCATTATGTACAAACGAATGTGCTCCTCTTGTTCCGGTGATGTCATCTGATGAAATAGCAGAGTTGCTTGAAAAAAAACACCGTTGCGCGGATATTCAGGCATTTCTTGACAGAATATCCGGTATTAAGTTTCAGGATGAAATAGAGACTGTTCTGCGCGAAGTTCATAAGACAAAGAATGCGCAAGGACTGGAACCAACAGATATCAAGGATTTGGTTGAGATTGAGCGTAAGATTCACGAACCTTTCCTGAAGGACAAGATTAATGCGAGTATGGCTCGCTTATATAAAACTGTAAAAAACACTTGCTCCCGTCTTGAACAGGAAATTGGATTTGACACGAATATGTTTGGGGAGTTAATGAAATCCGCTTATAAGCTGCTCGAGAGTGGAATACAGCAAAAATCAGATATCATCGATCCACAGGAATACATAGCAGATCTCTTAGTTGAAAAACTATTTTCACAAGTTGGACAGAGACATAGAGACGCCTGTGAGATCATTGTTGGATATTTAGTGAAAAGGTGTGATTTGTTCAATGAAAATACCAAGCAAAGTTAATTCTTTCTCCGATAGCGTCATTGCTCTCTTTGCGCCTATCTTGGAGAAATTAGAGGAGCGGGATATGACCCCGCATGAACTGCTCGAAGCGACACGGACAAAGGTATCGGAAATAAGCATATTTCTTGATGCTCTTGATTGTTTGTATAAACTTGGGCAAATAGAAATACCTGACGGGACGGAGGTACTCCACTATGTTAAAGCGGATAACATGCGAGAAGTTTAAAACTCAGCCGGAGGATTTCCGGCCTGGGCTTAACGTTATCCTTGGCAGTTCGGATGGCAGCAACGCTATTGGCAAGTCCACTTTTCTGCTGATACTGGATTTTGTATTTGGAGGGGATAACTACCCAAAATCCGCAAAGGATGTGATCACTCATCTTGATCACCACACGATAAACTTTATCTTTGAATTTGATGGTTTTCCCTACTTTTTTTCTCGAAGCACAAGCCGCCCGTCCGTGGTGAATCGCTGCGACAGCCAGTTCCATGTCATTGAGGAAATGAGTGTGCCGAACTATCGCAAATGGCTGTTCCACGAGTATAGAATACTTCTGAGGGGTATTACTTTTGATGAAATTGTAGAAAGATTCTTCCGTATTTACGGCCATGGAAGCCATAATGAACACAAGCCTCTGCAAAGCGAGCGCGAATCAATGGCAACGGCTGTAGAGTACCTTATGAAATTATTGGATAAGTTTGAAGCTATCCAGAATCTGAAAACCGCCGAAGAAAGCTATGGCATCAAGCCAAGCAAACAAGCGGAACGTTCCATATCGGATATCACGGCTGATATTGGCGAGAATAAGGATAAAATAGAAAGTCTGGAAAAGCGCCGGGAGAGGCTGTGCAGGCAAAATGAAGAGGCCAACCTGCGTGCTTTGGGTATTGATCCACAGCAAGCGGAGCGGCTTGCTGAAATTAAGAGTGAGTTGGGTAAACTGAGCCGCCGGAAGAGCCGTTTGATATCCCAGCTTAATGCAGTCCGCAACAACATGCCTGGTAATGACGGAGTGCTAAAAAAAGACTTTTCGGCGCTGCTCCATTTTTTTCCTGATGCTAAAATTGATGCTTTTACTGATGTCGAAGCTTTCCATGCTAAGATCAACGGTTTTCTTCGTGCTGACATTGAGGAAGAAATTGCACGGCTGACGCCGCAAATTGAATACATAGATGCTGATATTGCAAACTATGAGAAGCAAATCGAGGGTTCAGGAGTCGCCAAATCTCTCTCGCAATCCATTCTTACTCAGTACGCCCGTGTGTCACGGGAAATAGAAAAACTGGTTGAAGAGAATGAAGCGCTGCAAGGCGAAATGGAGCAAATGGAAAAGCGCAAGGAGATTGAACATCTGCTGGCGAATCTCCGCAAACGGCAGGAAGAAGCTCTCGCCGCTGCTCAGGATGAAGTGAACGCTGAAATGCAGCGAATTAATGATATTATTACCGGCGGTGACAGAACTGCGCCAGAATTGACGCTAAAACCGGACAAGACCTTTGAGTTTGAAACCCCCGATGATAAGAGTGAAGGAACAGCATTTAAGAGTCTGGTAGTGTACGATCTGAGTATGCTCGCTTTAACTCCGCTCCCTGTTCTGATTCATGATTCAAGCATCGTTAAGCGTATAGAGGATGCCGATTTTGAAAAGATACTTGGTTTATATCAGAAAAGCGGTGAAAACGGCAAGCAAGTGTTCATCGCATTTGATAAGGCAGATACTTATACACCAAATACATACAAAATCGTTGATAAGGCGTCAGTTCTCCGCCTGTCCGTGGGTAATGAATTGTTTGGTATGTCTTGGAGTCGGCAAAATGCTGTGCCAGAGACGGAGCCCATACCCAGAGCAGATGCCGAGGATAAGGCGAAAACAGAACAGCGAAACGATAAAGAATAAGGAGATAAAAGCACATGGCGGCTATTAAAGACCTATTACAGCAAATTACTGATCCAATGCTGCGTGAACGGCTGACGGAGGAAGTAACCCGCATCAGTAAAAATAAAAAGTTCGGTCTGGTATTTGAGGAACACGTCCCTGAATGTACTCCGCTCTATGGCGTACCCATAAAGTGTGATTCGACCGTTGCACGCAAGACAGGCAAACTAAACCAAATTTACATAGTAAAAAAAATTGACGGCAAAACTGCCGTCTGTGAGGATAAGGTATCGTCAGAAATAACAACCATACCTTTATGCGATCTGGTTGCTGTGGCACAGTTTGGCGATCCTATTTTTCCTTCGCTCGAACCCATTGCTAAAGTAGAAAATGCGCCGAATGACAGCCTCTGGCACACGATTATTGAAGCGGATAACTACCATGCTCTTCAGCTTTTGGAGTACCTTTATGAGGGACAAGTGGATTGCATATACATAGACCCGCCCTATAACACAGGGGCAAGGGACTGGAAATATAATAACGACTATGTGGACTCCGCCGATGCATGGCGGCATAGCAAATGGCTTTCGATGATGAAAAAGCGTTTACGATTGGCGAAGCGTATTCTTAATCCAAATACAGGCGTTCTTATTGTTACAATTGACGAACATGAGGTTCATCATTTACGGACGATGCTTGAGGATATCTTTCCAGAATTTTTTGTTCAAATGATAACCGCAGTCACGAATCCCAAAGGTGTAACTCAAGGCCGTTTTTCCCGTGTAGAGGAGTATGCTATCTTTTGCTTTGCTAAGAATGCATTTGTTGCAGACAGCAAAGATAATTTGCTTAATATACCTAATCCTAATCGAAAGCCTCGATGGAAAGGACTTCTTCGTTCCGGAACAGACGCATTGAGAACTGATAGAGAGAGTATGTTCTATCCTGTTTTAATCGATGCTGAAAAACAGATGATTATTCGTGCTGGGAATTATTTACCTATTTCCCAGAATCCTGTACTTGGAGATAAGATCGATGGATATGATGTTGCATGGCCTATCAGACGCGATGGGTCATATGGTCGGTGGAGCGTGGGTAGTGAAACACTGAATGATTTGATTAAAAAGGGATATGTGGCATGTGGGAAATTTGACATGCAAAGAGCGACATGGGGTATTTCTTACATCAGCCAACCTAATCAGCTTCAAATTGAGCGCGGTGGTATAAGAATTGTTGCTCGAAATCCAATTACAGGTGTTGTGGAAATTGAATATGTAAACGATGATACAAGAGTGATAAAAACCGTATGGCATCGTACCACTCACGATGCGGGTGCATATGGTTCTGACATGGTATCAGCGATAATTGGACAATCACGAGCGTTTTCATTCCCGAAGTCTCTTTATTCTACAAAGGATGCCATTTCTGCAGTTATGAAAAACAAGCCTACCGCTCTTATTGTTGACTTTTTCGCCGGTAGTGGAACGACTCTTCATGCTGTTAATCTGCTGAACGCTGAGGACAATGGAAAACGGCGCTGCATCCTTGTCACCAACAACGAGGTTTCCGAAGCCGAAGCCCAACTATTGACTGAACGGGGATACCAGCCGGGTGATCCAGAATGGGAAAAGCACGGCATTTGCCGTTCGGTGACTTGGCCGCGCACGGAGTACAGCATCCTTGGCAAACGGGCTGATGGTACGGTGCTTTCAGGCGAATATTTTACAAACCAAACAACGACAAAAGAAGTCAATCGCTCGTTCTATCAGCTTGGCTTTGTTGAAAATCCTGCATCACTTACCCCTGCTGCGAAAAAGCAGATTGTTGCTCTCATCGGTAAGGATAAGCTGCCGCAGTCTCTCGTGAAAGCAGACAGCCGTTTCATTGTATCAGAAAAGCATACAGCGTCCGTGTTGTTTGACCCTGATGCTGCTGATGAATGGCTCAATGTCCTTGAAGATCAGGAGCATATAACCGATTTCTATATCGTGGCAAAAGACAGCCGAACATATAATAACATCAGACAAAAGGTCGTGGACCTTCTCGGTACGGTCACGGTAACCGAACCTCTGAAGCGCCCGATGAGCGAAGGTTTCGCCGCTAATGTAGAATACTTCAAGCTTGGCTTTCTTGACAAAAACAGCGTGTCGCTCGGTCAGCAATTCGCCGAGATTCTTCCCTTGCTATGGCTGAAAGCTGGAGCGATTGGCAAGCGCCCCGAGCTGGACAGTGCGGAACTGCCGAATATGTTGATTTTGCCGCAGAACTCTTTTGCAGTTCTCCTTGATGAAGACTGCTACGGTAAATTTGCCGAGGCTTTGCTGGAAACGAAAAATATTGGTACGGTATATTTTGTTACAAACTCTGAGGAAGCGTTCAGAGAGATGTCGGATGGTATTGGGATCGAGCAAACTTATCAGCTATACCGCGACTATATTGATAATTTCGTAATCGGGAGCAGGAGGAATAATCTATGAGAGCAACGTTATTTCCGTTTCAAGAATCGGCACTTGCCGACTTGCACGAGAAGATAAAAAAAGCACATGCCTATTGGAGTGAAAAAGATCCTCAGGTCATTTCGTTTACTGCTCCCACAGGTGCCGGTAAGACAATTATTATGACCGCTTTATTTGAAGATATTATCTTCGGCCATGCCTATGGAGTAGCGGAGCCGGATTCTGTTTTCGTTTGGCTTTCGGATATGCCGGAACTCAATGAGCAGACACGTTTGAAAATTGAAAGCAAATCGGAAAAATTTCGCACAAGGGACATTCGGGTAATTGACTCGACTTTTGATGCAGAGTATTTTACCCCCGGCGGCATCTATTTTCTGAATACACAAAAGCTCGGTTCGGACAAGCTGCTCACGCAGAAATCCAATTTGCGCGAATATACGATTTGGGAAACAATTGCAAATACTGCGGAGCGTCAGCCCAAGTCCTTTTTTGTTGTAATCGATGAAGCGCATAGAGGAACATTTACATCCCCACAGGCCGAAAATAAAGCACAGTCTATCATGCAGAAATTTATTAAAGGAAGTAAAGAAGATGGTCTCCCTGTTATGCCTCTTATTATCGGAGTGACCGCTACGCCTCAACGGTTTCAAAAGCTTGTGGCCGATACGACATCTACTATACAAAAAGTTGTCGTTCCTCCTGAAGATGTGCGAGAATCCGGTCTTTTGAAAGACAGAGTTATTATTCACTTCCCCGACATTGCAATCGGTGCCGATATGACGATGTTTAAGGAAGCCGTTGCCAATTGGAAAAAGAAATGTGAACGATGGCAGTCTTATTGTGACCACGAGGAAATTAAGAAACCCGTCCGCCCTGTTCTTGTCATTCAGGTTGAGGATGGAAATGAACGGGAAATCACTCAAACAGATTTGGATTCCTGCATCTCCATACTTGAAGATGCGATCGGGCGCAGACTTCAAGCTGGAGAAGTTGTTCATACGTTTGATAAACACGAGACCATTAAAAGGCATGGGCTGGATATACGCAGGGTGGATGCTTCCCGCATTGAAGAAGATGAAAAGGCTATCGTTGTGTTCTTTAAAATGAATCTTTCCACTGGCTGGGACTGCCCTCGTGCCGAAACAATGATGTCGTTCCGACACGCAAATGATTATACTTATATCGCTCAATTGCTCGGACGTATGATACGTACCCCGCTTGCCCGTCGTGTGGAGTCTGATGCCGAACTGAACAATGTAGGTCTATTTCTTCCTTTTTTTGATGAAAAAACAGTCAAAATGGTGGAGCAGGCATTGCGCGACAGTGAGGCAATTGTTCCTGCTGAAACCGGATCGCATAAGGAGCTCATCACCCTGAAACGTGATCCTGCATTTGCCGATGTATTTAGCGATATGAATTTAATAACCTATCGCATAGATTCCGCGAGGAAACAACCCGCACTCCGCAGACT